>JANQHO010000054.1 GCA_028277105.1 Owenweeksia sp.
AAATACGCACCAAATATTCCCAAACTGAAACGGTGGACAAAGTAGATGATCTTAAGCATCCTATCTTAAAAACAGCCTTGAGGAAATTCAACATCAACGGAGGAATTGAAATAAGCTCCATAGCTGATATTCCCAGTGGTACCGGCATGGGTTCTTCTTCTTCCTTTACCGTGGGATTATTGCACAACCTCAATGCAGTTACCCATCAATATGCGTCCAAAGAAGCCCTGGCTAAGGGAGCCTGTGAAATTGAAATAGACCTTTTAAAGGAGCCCATAGGCAAACAAGATCAATATGCTGCGGCCTATGGTGGTTTTAATGTGATTGAGTTCCATAAAAACGGTAGGGTATCCGTGCAGCCTGTATATCTCTCTCAGGAATTGTATAACGAATTGGAGGCGAACCTTTGCCTCTACTATATAGGAAACCAGAGAAGCGCTTCCAAGATATTGGCCGAACAAAGAAAGAATACCAGTCAGGAAGAAAAGTACAAGACTTTACAGCAAATGGTAAAACTGGTTTATGAATTGCGCGACACTTTAATGAAAGGCAAGCTGGATGATTTTGGTTCCATTATGCACGAAAACTGGATGATGAAACCGCGCCTGGCTTCTGGTATCACCAATCCTTTGATCAACGAACTTTACCATACAGCCCTGGAAAACGGGGCATTGGGAGGAAAATTGCTTGGAGCAGGGGGCGGTGGTTTTATGCTTTTTTATTGCCCCCAAAAAAAACGACAAAAACTGGATGAGGCTCTGCAAAAGGTGCGCAGGTTTCCCTTTAAATTTGAACAAGACGGCTCTAAACTTATATATTACAGTAATGAATAAAGCTCAAGAATACATCGATCTGGTTACCGCAACCCTTGCCCAACTGGATCAAACTACTATACAAAGGGCAGCAGAAGCTTTTTATGATACCTATCAGAAAGGCGGCAATATCTATGTTTTTGGCAACGGTGGAAGCGGAGCTACTGCCTCCCATGTAGCCGGTGATTTTTTAAAAGGCGCCAGTTACGGTTTGGATAAACGTTTCCGCATGATTTGCCTCAATGACAACTTAGCCTCCATGATGGCCATTGCCAATGATATAGGTTATGAAGACATTTTTATAGAACCCTTGAAGAACTACATTCAAAAAGAAGATCTGGCGGTTGGTATCAGCGGTAGTGGCAATTCTGAAAATGTAGTAAGGGCTCTCACCTATGCCAGGGAATTCGGTTCCAATACTTTGGCTTTATCTGGCTTTACAGGCGGTAAGATCAGCAAAATAGCTGCTATATCTGTCCATGCCCCGGTAATGGATATGGAAGTGACAGAAGATGTTCACATGATCATTTTCAATATCATCAAAAAAGAAATGCAAAGCCGGCTAATGGGTAAAAATCCCAGCATGGGTTCCGTTTACGATTCCCGACTGGAAAAATAACCTGAAGTATTAACTAATCTAGAGTTTTAAACCGCCTTTTTTTCTTTCGAAGGAGTAAGCCCACCAGTTCCTGAAAAACCCCCAGCCGTAACCCAATAACATGGTAAAAGAGGTTATTACTGAGTAGACCCCTACTGACAGGCTTTTGTTCCGCAACAAAGAATCCACAAAGATCAGCACTGCGTAAAGTACCACTAGAAGTGATGCCACGGTAAAAACATATGCTCCCGTCAATACTCCCAAAAGAGACAGCACCAGCCCTAGTGAGAATACAAAGGGAAATAAGTGCACGGCTCTCATTTCTTCGGGATGCCTTTTCCATATATTGATACGGGCTGCCCCAAAACGAAAAACCTGTTTGAAGAATTTTTTTAGGCTGGTTCTTCTTTTGTGGTATACATAGGCCTCTGGAATTAAACCTACCTTAAATCCTGCCTTAATCAAACGGATACTGAGTTCAATATCTTCCCCGCACCTGAACTCCGAATAACCGCTTACCGCTTCAAAAGCCGTTTTCTTTATCCCCATATTGAATCCACGGGGATGATAAGGTCCCACATGTTTTTTCTGTCCCCTGATACCTCCGGTAGTAAAGAGAGAGGTCATACTGTAGGAAATAGCTTTTTGCAGCACCGTGAAATCTTTATGTGCCATGTCAGGTCCGCCAAAGGCATCCAGATCCTCTTTTTGCAGGTATGTCTCTACTTTATTCAGATATTCGGCCGGAATAATACAATCCGAATCTAAAAAGATGTAATATTCGCCTTGCGCTATTTCTGCAGCTCTATTACGGGCATCGCTCACCGGTAGGTACTCCTCGTAAACGACCTTAAATGTATAGGTGGAATTATTTTTGAAGCGCTCCAACTGGGGCCGCAAAGTATCTCCCGGAGTACCATCACCCAATATAACCTCAAATTGAGAGTAGTTTTGTGAAAGCAGGCTTTCCAAAAACTCTGTTACTTCTTCAGGACGGCCAAAGGTGGGAGCAATCAGGCTAAATTTCACTTATTGTTTCGTTGAAATTTAATCTTTGATCAACTGTGTACTCTACTTTTTTATTGCTGTTGCGAACAATAATCTCAGCTAAAAACCCCGCCAGGAAAAGCTGGGTTCCTAAAACCATGGTAGTGAGGGATATATAAAACCAGGGGTTATCTGTTACCAAACGGACTTCTTTACCCATACCCAGGTTTAAGGCAATGAGTTTATCAATTCCAAGGTAAAGGGCTGCCAAAAAACCAATGAAAAACATGAGTGTTCCGTATAGCCCGAAAAAATGCATAGGCCTTTTAGAGAATTTGGAAACAAAAGCCAAGGTTAACAAATCCAAAGGGCCATTGATGAAGCGGTTAAGACCAAATTTGGTGTAACCGTATTTACGGGCCCGGTGAACCACTACCTTCTCCCCTATTTTAACAAAGCCGGCATTTTTGGCTAAAAAGGGAATGTAGCGATGCATTTCCCCATGCACGTCTACATTTTTAACTACTTCATTTTTGTAAGCTTTAAGTCCGCAGTTAAAATCGTGCAATTTGATCTTGCTCATCCTACGGGTAGCCCAATTATAGAATTTTGTGGGGATTGTCTTGGACAAAGGATCATGGCGTTTCTTTTTCCAGCCGCTCACCAGATCATAATTATCCTCAGTTACCATACGGTACAACTCTGGTATTTCATCCGGGCTGTCCTGCAAGTCGGCATCCATAGTAATAACCACATCGCCTGAAGCAGCTTTAAACCCTACATTCAATCCGGCTGATTTTCCGTGATTTCTTCTGAAGTGAATGGCTTTAACCCGGCTGTCTTCCTCAGCTATGTCTGAAATAACCTGCCAACTCTTATCAGTTGAGCCATCATCTACAAATACAATCTCAAAAGAAAAGCCATGGTTATCACAAACCCTGGCTATCCATTCGTAAAGTTCTTTGAGGGATTCTTCCTCGTTAAAGAGTGGTATTACTACCGATATTTCCATTATTGCTGCTCTGAGTCAGAATCTTCTATAAATTCCGGTTTATTTTTCTTTATAATAGCAGCTATTATTAAGCCTAAAACAGAATAAATAAGAAACCATGTAATAAAGTTTCTAATGTGCGACATGAAAGAAAAGAGATCCTGTTTTTCAATAGCCTCTATGCTTTTCTCAATTTGCTCTTCAGACATATTAAACATCTCAAAAGCCTTAACTGAATTTTCAATTGCAGTTTCCTTTAATACATCTCCTAGGTTCCTATCTAAAACTTGAAAAACAAGAAGACTAGAGGCAGTAGATATCAATGACAATATTAGTAAACTCAACACAATAACACTGAAAGCATCCCTAAATGTGATGTAACTACCTTGGTTTTTCTTTAAGCTATTAGGAGCAAGTACCAACAATACAATTGTTATTAGGAACATTATTGTTTTGGCATAACCTACAAACTGTTCGGGTGAAAACAGGTAAAACCCTAAATAGTAGGCAAAATATAAAGCACCACCAATTAGTCCAAACCTATACCCTATGCTTTTGATTTCTGGTCTCATAAATTACTTATAAGGAATTTTGTGCCCGCAAATATAGCCAAAATGGATGCTTGGTAAATTACAAGATGCTTTAAAGTTTAATATCTAAAGCTTACCTTTGCCCTTCCAAAGGCAAGTCCCATACAACCAGCTCCTGGTGAACTCCCCCAGGGCGGGAACGCAGCAAGGGTAACCGGTTGTAGCGGTGTGATATGGATCGCTTGCCTTTCTCTCTTCATTTTAGTACTTTTTTGTTATTTTTGGCTTTATTTTCCTAATCATTTTTGTATATGAAGCTGTTTTTCAGCTTTTTATTTTTTTCTATTTTCCTTAAGCCCGTTTTTGCTCATCTTGAAGAGGAAAACAGGAGAGCTATAGATAGTTTGACCGAAATTGTCAACCGGGTTAACGGCAATGATACCGATGCTCTCAACGCCTATATCCAATTAGCCCATCTTCATTTTGCCTATCATCCCGACAGTGCTTTTGGGTATCTGGAAGAGGCCACAGAAAGGTCCTACCAGTCGGAACTGAAATACTTTCTTGCTCCTATTCACATCAAAAGGGGAACTTTCTTCTTGAAACAAGGGAACCATCTCAAGGCGTTGCGCGACCTCTATACTGGTATAATTTATTATGAAAAATACAGGGATTTACTCTTCATTACCGGGTATCCCTACATCTCCATGGGCAACCTCTTTTACGATATTGAATATTACTCCAAGGCTATTGAGTGCTATAATACTTCCCTGGACTATTTTGAAGGTGATTCTTATGAGATGATATACGGCCAGGCTGTAGCTTACAACAATATAGGCTTATGCCATATCAAAAATGAAAATCTCCATTTAGCCCTTGATTATTTCCTGAAAGGTCTGGAAAAAAGGAAAAAAATTCTCACCCAGGGTTTAAAGAGATACGATCTCATACTCCATTCTAATATTTATCTGGCTGAAGTTTACAATAAACTAAATCAATTTGAAAAGGCTGATTCTATCTTACAGCTATCAGAAACCCTCTTAGACTCAACAAATGATGTAGAATGGCATAAAAACCTCTTTCTCAACTGGGCCAACCTGTTAATGCGAACCGGTGAATACGACAAAGCGCGGCACTATCTTCAAAAGAGCTTAATGGTTTACAAAGTGTCCCTAAATAACTTTTTAGACATCGACATCCTGAAAACCTATGTTGAACTCGAAATTTTAGACGGCAAATACGATAGGGCTATCGATTATGCCAAAGATGGCTTGCAACTGGCCCGGAAAAACGGAAGCATCGATGCTGAAATTGACTTTTATAATTACCTCAAAGATATATACCTCCAACTGGGCAATCAGTCAAGAGCTTATGAGTGTTCCGAAAAAATAACAGAGCTGCAGAAAGAGTTCTTTAACAACCAAAAGGAGATGTTTGCCGAATTGATGGCCATTAACCTCAACTTGTCTATAGAAAAAGAAAAAAACCTGAGTCTTGAACAGATCAGTAATCAGCAAAGGGTAAAAATTTCGGAGCAGGAAAACTACATATTAATGGCAAGTTTTGCCATCATACTATTGATGTTGATCATCTTATGGGTTACTACTCTTTACGGGAGGATCAAGAAAGCTGAAAAAAAGCTGAGAATTATCAATGAGCGTACTTCATCGCTGGTCAACAATACCGATAGTATCTTCCTGTCGGTAGGCCAGAGCGGAAAGATCAGACTATTTAATAATGCAGGTCAAAAATTATTTGAAGATTTTTTTGGCAGAAAACTGGATTTTAAAAAGACGGTTCAAGAAAATATTCGAGAAGAAACGATAAAAAAGGCTTATCTGGCCATTTTGGAAAAGACCAAAACGGAAAAAAGCTGGCAACAGACTATTGAATTAAACATCAATGGCACTAACCGGTACTTACTCACCACCTTTACCTCTATAAAAGGAGATAAGGGAGAACCCCGGGGGTTTGTGGCCTTTGCTACGGATTTTACCACTGAGAACGAACAAAAGGTAAAACTGGAAGAACAAAAATTGTTTCTGAAAAAAGCCAATACTTCGAGGGAAAAGATGATGTCTCTATTGGCACACGATCTCAAAGATTCCATCTATTCCGCTAAAAACCTTACTGACGTAATTAAAATGGATCCCGACTCTTTTGAGAAGGATGACCTGCTCAAATTTTTTGGTATCCTGGGTAATAGTTTTACCAAAACCAAAAACTTATTAGAAGACCTGTTGGAGTGGGCTAAAGCTCAAAGCAATAGCTTAAATGCCTCTATGGAACCTCAACAATTGGGAACTATAGTAAATGGCATTGTCGAAAATTTCAATACCCGGTTGAAAGAGAAAAATATTGATATAAAAAATGAAATCCCTGAAGAACTGATTGTGCTGGCCGACAGTTATATGCTCCGCACTATATTTAGAAATCTGATTACCAATGCTATAAAATTCACTTACGCTAATACCGGTGAAATTACTATCAAAGCTGACATCAACCCAGACAATACCGCTACTATTCACGTTATCGACAACGGGAAAGGCATTAGCCCTGATATTATAGGACGTATTTTTACTGCTCACGAAAAAATAACCATTCCAGGAACTGAACAGGAACAAGGAACCGGCTTTGGACTGAGCCTGGTAAAAGAGTTCCTGGAACTTCAGAACTCCTCCATTGAGGTAGATTCGGAAGAAGGTAAAGGCAGTGATTTTTTCTTCAAACTTAAATTAGCTGATCAATAATATTTCATAAGCCAAACAGCCTCCCTAACTTTGTGCAATAATCTCAATCAAAAAACATGAAATTCTTTATAGATACTGCCAATCTTGAGCAAATACAAGAAGCCCAGGACCTGGGAGTTTTAGATGGTGTAACTACCAATCCTTCCCTGATGGCCAAGGAAGGAATTACCGGGGAAAAAAATATCAGAGACCATTATTTGAAGATCTGCGAGCTGGTAGACGGTGATGTTAGCGCTGAAGTTATTGCCACTGATTTTGAAGGGATCGTAAAAGAAGGCGAAGCTCTGGCCGATATCCACCCTCAGATAATTGTTAAAGTTCCCATGATAAAAGAGGGGGTAAAGGCTCTTAAATATTTTTCGAACCACGGGATAAAAACAAACTGTACCCTAGTGTTTTCTCCCGGTCAGGCCCTGTTGGCCGCTAAAGCTGGAGCCACTTATGTTTCACCTTTTATAGGACGCATAGACGATATATCCAGCAATGGGCTGGAACTCATTGAAAAAATAAGGCTTATTTACGATAACTATGGTTTTGAAACGGAAATACTCGCAGCCTCCATTCGTCATACCATGCATGTTATTGAATGCGCTGAAATAGGAGCCAATGTTATAACCGGACCACTGAGCAGTATTACCGGCCTTTTAAAACACCCACTTACCGATATTGGCCTGGAAAAATTTCTGGCAGATTACCGCAAGGGTAATTCCTGATTAAACCTATTACTCCTATTAAGTCTCCTTGTGGGGCTTTTTTTTTATCTTTTTACCGTGGCTGAGTTTTTGAAAATATACCCCGAAAACCCCAACCCTAAAGCTATAAGAACTGTGGTTGACACAATGCTTCAGGGAGGAGTAATTGTTTATCCTACTGATACTGTGTATTCTTTTGGTTGTGATATAAGACAAACCAAAGCAATGGAAAGGATAGCCCGTTTAAAAGGTCTAAAGCTCGAAAAAGCAGATTTCTCCATCATCTTTGACGATCTAAGCCATCTTTCCGATTACACCAGGCAGATCGATACAACTACTTATAAGATATTACGCAAGGCTCTCCCTGGGCCATATACCTTCATTCTGGAGGCTAATAATACCGTTCCCAAACTTTTTAAGAACAAGAAAAAGACCATTGGGATCAGGATACCCGACAATAATATACCCCGCGATATTGTGAAAGAGCTTTCCAGCCCAATAATTGCTTCTTCTGTTCACGATGAAGATGAGATCATCGACTACACCACAGATCCGGAATTGATAAGGGAGAAATACGATAAACTGGTAGACCTGGTTATTGACGGTGGGTTTGGTGATAATTCTGCCTCCACCGTAATTGACCTTACCAACGGAAGAAGAGAAGTGATCAGGGAAGGGAAGGGTGATTCATCCTTGATTTTATGAGCAGAAAACTGCTTTTCATTGCCCACCTCATTCTTCTGGCTTTTTTAATTGCTATAGCACTTATAACTGATGGAGTTGGGAATGAGGGAGATTCCCTAACACACTTTTTTATGGCTCAAAAGAGCTGGGATGAACCCGACTACCTTTTTGATCTGTGGGGCAAACCTTTTTTCACTTTATGGGCTTCGCCCTGGGCTCAACTTGGTTTTAAGGGCATTAAAGTATTCAACATTTTATGCGGGCTTGCTACTTCATATATCACCTGCCTGCTGGCTAAAGAGCTGAAAAAAAACTGGTATTGGGCCATATTGCCTATTGCTTTTATAGCTCCTGCTTACTTCACCTATCTCTACAGTGGTTTAACGGAGCCCTTCTCTGCCCTCGTTGCCGTTTTATCTGTTTGGTTGATCTATACTAAAAGGGTAAGCTGGGGGTTTATTTTGGCTTCTTTTTTACCTTTTTGCCGAAGCGAGGCTCAGTTGTATCTTCTGTTTTTTGGCCTGTATGCCCTTTTAAACCGCCACTGGAAGGAGCTTCCCCTTCTCTTCACCGGCTATATTGCCTACACCCTAATTGGTGGTATTTATCTAGGCGATTTTGCCTGGATATTTGATATTCCCTATAAAGCCGATAATAGTTTCTACGGCAGTGGCGAATGGTTTCATTACCTTGATCACCTGACCTTTATGATCGGAGGGGTACAGTTACTTTTATTAGGGCTAGGCCTTATACAAATGGTCGTTAAACTGATTCAGGGTAGAATGAATTGGAAAAGAGAGCCCCTACTCGTCCATTGTCTTTTTTTCTTCCTCTTACTGGCACATACTATTGTTTGGAAGCTCGGCAGCTACGGCAGTGCAGGCCTATCCAGGGTGTTAATTCTCGGCTTTCCTTTTATGTGGCTCATCATTTTAGATGGAGTAGAATTACTGGCAGAATTATCTGGTAAATTACTAGTGCGTAAAAAATGGATCTTACCAAGCCTAACTGTTATACTTCACCTTACTGCTATTCTCAATCAACCCAAAACATTTAGCTTTTTCCGGAAAAATGTCCTCTTATCAGTAGAAAAAAAGGCTTTTAAAGAAGAGGTAGCCCCTTTTATCAGACAAAGTTTTCCACAGGCAGACTATTTCATTTTCGATCACCCTTACATTGCCATGGCTCTCAAAATTGACTTCATGAAGAAGCTTCAGCACAACGATTGGAGGGTTTTCAACGATCTTGAACAATTACCTGAAGGAACTTTGTTGATATGGGAGGAGGTAATAGCAGGTCGGCAATATGGAATTGACCCCGAAAAACTAGCGGGAAAGGATAATATTAAAGAAATCCAGTCCTGGCAAGGGAAGGGTTGGGCTTACAAATTATTTGAAAAAATATAAATGAAATATCTTTTAAATAAAACTTTTGATCATGCGATCTATCAGGGAAAAAATAAAAACAAGAACTACTTTGAAGGTTGGTATTTTAAAAATGTATCGGGAATTGAAAACCATATTTACGCCTTTATTCCCGGGGTGGCTATGCAGGAAAACGGAGATAAACACGCCTTTATCCAAATGATAGATGGCCTTACGGCCAGTACCCATTATTTTTCTTTTCCTTACGAAAGCTTTTCCTTTAATCCGCAGCGATTCCAGGTTTCCATTGACAAGAGTACCTTTTCAGATCAGGGTATCAAGCTGGATATTGATCAGTCTGGAGAAAAAATAAAGGGCGAACTGTATTACACCGATCAACATCTTTTCAAGGGAAACGTAGTGTCACCTGGTATTATGGGTTGGTATTCTTACGTTCCTTTTATGCAATGTTACCACGGTCTGGTGAGTATGCACCACCAAATAGAAGGTTCTATCCATATCAATGGCGGTAATTACAGCTTTGATAATGGAAGTGGTTATATTGAAAAAGACTGGGGGCGCAGCTTTCCAAAGGCCTGGTTATGGACGCAAAGCAACAATTTTTCCACCCCTAAAACCTCTTTTATGCTGTCGGTAGCTGATGTGCCCTGGCTTGGCAGCAGTTTTACAGGTTTTTTAGGAATTTTTCTGCACCGGGGAGAACTTATCCGGTTTGCCACCTATAATGGATCTAAGATCACCGAATGTGTATACAATGATCCTCACATAAGGGTTACTATCCGGGGAAAGGATTTCACCCTCCACTACGAAGGCGAACAAAAATCTACCGGAATATTAAAAGCACCAGATAAGGGAAGTATGAAACGGGAGATAGCGGAAAGCATCAGTTCAGAAATACTAGTAGAAGTAAAAGATAAAAGAGGAAACCCTGTTTTTAAAGAAACAGGCACACATGCAGGCATTGAGATGGTAGGGGATATTAAAGGGCTTTTCAATTTTTGAAGTGCCTTAAAAACAGAATCGGCAATGTTTTTAGCATTACCGATTCTTCCCTACATCTCACTTCACTCGTATTTTTAAAATATATCTCTCACAAAAACAATAAAAACTATCCCGAACCTTACTTTAAATAAATATTTGAAGTATTTCTGTATCCTGAGTTGTCTTTATACCAATCGGCATAACCACTACCTGATGATAAAGCCCAGCTCACAAAATAGTTATAGGCTTCGTCTACTCTCTTTTTCTCCTTAGGGTAACGGAACTGGTGGCTGATATTAACTGCCCATGGCAAGTTGTTATCTGTACGATAATATTTACCGCTTGCCTTATCAGAATTATCTTCTACTGATCCGAATAAACCAGCATTGTGTTTTGCCGTTGGCTCATAATCAGCTAAATGAACTTCTTTTGTCCTGTCTCCATTTACAAAAATGAACGGATTAAAAGGGGCGCTTCCTGCTGCGTCAGATGCTACGGGTTGTTGGAAGTTTACGGTAATAGTTATAGTATCCGCTATAGAGTAAGGAGCACCCTGTTCCGTATTAACATAAAAGCCGCCTCCGGGAAAAGGAATCTGATCGAAAGCATCATCAAATACAACTATTACAGATTTTCCGTTATGCCCGGTTTCCAAACCTTTAGGATCCTGAGAGATCAAACCTTTAGTCAATTGCGTACCCGTTACTGATTCAATCTGAGAAGGATCAGTGTCTAATTCAATACCAAAGCCATTGTGATAGGAAGCGCCAATAGCTTTTACCTGAAATCTGGCCACCAGTTTCACCATTTCATTTCTGCTGTTCAGATATTTAGTAAACCTGTAACCTATAACCAGATCGTTAAAATCGAAATCTCCCTGGGCTGGCCAGAGATCTTCAAAGCCCAGTGTCCCGAATCCTAACTCAGAAGGAGTAAATTCTTCATGAGCAATAGTTGAATCGTAGGGTGCGCTATCAAGTTCATCGATTATTCCATCGCCATCGCTGTCTGATTGAGGTAAAGAGCTTACCGGAATAACAACACTTCCCAGGTCATTAATGGGATGATTAAAGGTTTTAGCTATAATCCACGATCCATCAGCAGGGTCAATCTTTATCAATCTGGAGTTGCCTTCGTTAGTACCTGCGTATAAGAAGTTATTGCGGTCGTAGGCCAGGGATGTTAATTGAAAAGGAAAATTTTCGGCACTTAATCGGGTAGCTTGCGCTGTTCCTCCATTTAATGTCAGTGTATATAAGCCGGAAAAGCAGCTCATATAGATGTTGCCGTTAGGAGGAAAAGCCAGGTCTCCTCCTGAATGTGAATTTACAATACCAACGATATTATAGGTCTGGATGGTATTCCCGTTGACCGGATCAATAACGTGCAAAACCGAATTTTTGGCTGCGTAAAGATATCCGTCATTGTGATTGTACTCCATCCTGGGATAGTTACTGTTAAAAGGAGTATTATAAGTTCCATGCAGCGCATGTGTTGCCGAATTGATATCGTATACATACATATTGGGGTGACGGTGATAATACACCTTGTCAGAAGCGGTGTCTACAGCCAAGGCAATAGAACCTTCTATAGGTGAAGGCAAGGTGGTTGAAGAAAAATCAGAAAGGTCAATAGTAAAAAAATCTCCCCCACTATTTATTCCGTAAAGGATATCGGATGTTGTGGTCTGGGATTTTCTTTTTCCCTTAAAAAACTGAGTAATAACAGTTCCATTGGGATTTGCTGTGAAGCTTTCAACCCTGGAGCTATTGCCAGCCCATCTTTCTAATTCGATCTCAGTATAATGAGATGATACAGGCATTTCTTTAATGAAGTTCGACCCTACCACTGATCCCGAGGCCAATAAATCACGCTCACTTTTATACTTTCCATATATTTTATAGACTACACCCTTCTGATCTGATAATTGTATCTTCAAATTCTGAATAGTTGAAAAATTGAAATCTGAAGGGAAGTTTACCTCGAGCATATTGCCGCTGAGATCAGGAGTATCATTTTTCTTAAATTCCTTAGAACAAGCTATTGTTAATAGAATTACTGCTGAGATGTAAGCTGTTTTTTTCATATCTGACCACTTTCTAGATCTTATGACCAAAAACAGCCCAAAATTTAACCGCTTAAAAAACAACGATTTAATTTTTAGCAATTTCCAGATATTGGAAAAATAACCAATTAGAGATTTATTTTCTTTTTGAGCAGATCAATAGTAAATGAAAAATTCTCAGGTTTCAATATAATTTGCGAAAAACACTTCCGAGATTATCAATGACATCACTAGCTGAAACCGCTTCTAGCGACATCTTTTCTCCGGCTGATTTTCCGGCCTTCCCGTGCAGGTATACTCCTAGTAAAGCTGCCTGCATTGGATGATAACCAGAACTGATCAAGCCAGTTATTATACCTGTTAAAACATCTCCGCTTCCGGCAGTGGCCAGTGCTGCACTTCCTTCTTTCAAAAAGTATATATCTCCTGACGGTATAGCTACGGCAGTAATAGTATCTTTTAAAACCGTAACGGTGCCGTATTTAAGAGAAAAATTCCGCAGTTGTTCCAGGTAATCATCCCCCAGTTTATTTACTCCTAATAACCTTCTAAACTCACCGATGTGAGGCGTAACCACCGTGTAAGGTGGTAAAAAAGAAAGCCAGGTTCTGTGATCAGAGAGTATATTAAGTGCATCTGCATCAAAAACCAAAGGAACATTGGTGGTTTGAATAATTCCTTTCAACACCCTGGCTGTTTCAGGGCGTTGCCCTGTTCCTGGCCCCATACCTATAACCGAAAAGGGTTTAATATCAGGCAGTTCGGTAATCGCAACACTCCCTCCCTCTAGCGCCATTGCCTCCGGTAAGTACGTATGTAAAGGAATAAAGCCTTCTTTGGGAATACAAACTGATAACAGGCCCGTTCCGGCCCGTAAACAACTTTTGGCAGCCATTAAAGCGGCTCCGTATTTACCGTCTGATCCCGCTATGAGCAAAGCATGGCCGTATGTACCCTTATAAGAAAAATCTTTTCTGGGCCTGAATAGTCTCTTGGCTTCTGGCCTTGAAAAATAAAAGTTTTTGGTCTCTGCCTTGTCGATAAAAGCTTCCTCTAAACCAATGTCTATAATGGAAACTTTACCCACCAGAGGGGCCGTATCACGGTGAAAAAAACTGAGTTTAGGGAATTGAAAACTAAACGTATACTGTGCCTGTACTACATGGTCCAGGTCATTTTTACGGTTGTCATCAGTAAATATGCCCGTGGGAATATCAACTGCAATAACCGGATTGGGCAACTGGTTTATTTTGTTTGCTACTTGCTTGATCTGCCCTTTCAGGGGACGGTCCAAACCAGAGCCCAAAATGGCATCAATAATAAAGGTATCAGTATCTAATTCAGGAAAATCACTTGTTTCCCGTAAGTAATATACTTCTATCCCGCTGCTTTTTAACCTATCCAAATTTTGTTGGAAGTCTTCACTTCCACCACCTTTCTTCCCTATTATCCACACCTTGGGTTTAAAGCCTCTTTTTTCTAAATGCCGGGCCAATCCCAATCCGTCTCCACCATTATTGCCCTTTCCGCAAAAAAGGCAAATTGAGCTACCGGGTTTTATAATTTTTATGATCTGGCCAACTAACCCAAGTACAGCTCTCTCCATGAGATCAATAGATGAGATCGGTTGGTTTTCAATAGTATATTGATCAGCTTGCCTTATTTGACTGGCGGATAAGATCTTCATGTATCGCTATCACTTGTTTTATTAAAGATTCCTTTAAATCATTTTTAATAATGTAGTCCGCTTTTTTGAGCTTCTGTTCTTCCGGCCATTGATTTTGCATACGGGCCAATACATCCTCCCGGCTGATATTACTCCGCCTCATAACCCGGTCAATACGCATTTCCTGTGGGGCAGTGATTACGATTACCCGGTCGCACTGCCGGTAACTGCCGGTTTCAAACAATATTGCAGCCTCTTTTATCACATAGGGAGTTTGCTGTTCCTTAACCCATTTATCAAAGTTTCGCCTTACTGCCGGGTGGATCATGGCGTTGGCCTTTTCCAACAGCACTTTGTCATTGAATATTTTACCCGCCATGTATTTGCGGTTAATTTTACCCTCGTTAATTACTTCTTTGCCCAACAATTCTACCAATTGCCGCTGCAGTACGATATCTGTATCAATAATGCTTTTAGAGACTGTATCAGCTTCATAAACAGCTATACCTATATGCCTGAATATTTCTGCAACTGTACTTTTTCCACTGCCTATACCACCTGTTAATCCTACAATCATTTACGGGTAATTACAAATTCCACTTGTTTAGGGTTAAAGCTTATGTTAGTTACCAATGCGGTATAAGTTTCTCCCGACAAATGAAGATAACGCAGTTCCCGGTATTCTTGTAATTGGCTGAAATCAGCATAAACATTAAAATCAGCTTCGTTAATCTTATCGTATTCATTCACTGCTACATTATAACTGAGCTCTACTTCCCTGGGAAATGTAACTATCTCCAGGCTGTCGGGTAAATTGGTCACCGTTACCGGAATTTTAACCTTTCCCTGGGTAAGCTTGGTGTAGTGAATATCTATCTCAACTGTTTTGTGTGAAAACTTAATTCCGCTTTCCCCTTTTAAAAGCAAAGGTGCTTTTAATTGAACAGAGTCTTTTTGGGCATCGAGAACTATTTTTTGGGTATTCACAGCATTTATACGGCCCACTTTCTGCCTGGCCCCGCTTATAGTAACAGAATCTGGCGTAATACGAGGCGGGTTACGAAATACTGTTTCATTGGAATAGTTTTTCTCGTATTGAAAAACTACCGGCACTTTTTTACTGCTTATCCTGCTGAATTTAAAATGAACGGTATCAGGACTGATGCTCAAAATATCCGTTCCCTCGTCAAACTGGTTTTCGATAAAAGACAGATTGTTATTAGTAAGCCAATAAGAACTCTCGGAAGAGGCTGTCCGTTCTATCTCTTTGATGTTGACTTTTATTTTGCGAAAACGCCTGAATTTATAGCCTAGCAGATTAAACCCCTGCGCTCTCAGGGTCACTTTTATTTCTGAGGGAGGCCTATTGGTCAATATCCTGTCATCAGGTAAATTATTGTATTGTACGGGAAAGGAGATAATCTCAGTGTACCCTTCTTTAGATAGTTTGATCAAAAACCACAGAAAGACCGATAATAGGACAAAAAACATACGCGCTCGTGAATTGCCATCGGTAAAAAAATGTTTGACGGCATTTGTGATCCTGTGATATGAACGTTGATCGTCAGGCATAAAAAAACGGGCTATTTAGCCCGTTCTAAATTACTTCTTTTCCTGTTTATCCATTTTGTCCTTTTCCTTCTTTGGAAGATATACGGCACTCATCTCCTTAGAAATAGCGCTCTTATCAATCCTAAGCCGGCTGTTCTCGCTTTCAATGATAATGTGATCGTCACTGATATCCAGTATTTTACCATGAATACCACTGGTAGTCACTATCCGCATTCCCTTACTTACGCTTTTGCGAAATTTACTTTCTTCTTTCTGCCGCTTGATCTGGGGGCGAAAAAAGAAGAAATACATCACCAGCAATAACAGTAAAAGTAGGGGCAGTCCTCCGAAAGGTGACTGTCCTCCGGATTGTAAAAAAACAGTTAATATCATCAATTATGAGTTTGCGTCTTGTGCAGGAGCTTCAGTTTCAGTCCCGGCTTTAGGTTGCACTTGAGCTGATATCCTAAGCATTTTAATATTAGGTACCGTATTGGCGTAAAGCTTTACCTCCTTAGTTTGATTACCTGTTTTGCCGGTACTGTTAAAAGATACTTTAATAAGCCCTTCTTCCCCGGGTGCAATGGGCTCACGAGGCCACTGAGGTACAGTACAACCACAACTTCCCTCGGCATTGGTAATAATAAGAGGTGCATTTCCGGTATTCTTAAAAGTAAAGTCATGCTCTACTACGTCACCATCAGTTATATCTCCAAAATCATAAGTCTCTTCAGCAAAAGTGAAAGTGGGAGTACCTTCGGCTTCAACCGTTCCTGCGTCTAAGGCTGTATTGGTTTCAGCAGTATTACTGTCATCCTTAATCTGGTCGGTGGCATTGTTACATGCTGTAAAACTCAACATGGCTACACTTGTCAGGGCGATAAAAATTCTTTTCATTTCTACTTGATTTATTCTTGTTATTTGATATTCACACAGGCAAAAATAATGCTAAAGCAATCCCCTGCCAATTTTTCTTATTTCACCGCTAGCCATCATCTCGTCTTTGAGGGTATCAATAATACCATTAATAAAGTTTCCGCTTTTAGGAGTGCTGTATTCCTTGCTTAGTTCAATGTATTCATTAAGGCTTACCTTTACGGGTATCTCTTTAAAGTTGACCAGCTCAGCCAGCGCCATCTTCATTAAAATGATATCAACAACAGCAATTCTGTCAGTCTCCCAATTCCTGGCCTTTTCGTGTATCCTTTTTTCATAGTCATCGCTTTTTAAGATACACTTTCTGTAAAGGGTAAGGGCAAAATCCAGGTCAGAGCGATCTTTTAAAAGGCGGGGAAGAGAAGATTCCTCACTGCTGTCAATGTCAAATTTCTTTATGGTTTTACTCACCATCATTTGAGCAGCATCCAGATCATCCGCCCAATGCATATTGCGCTCTTCGTAAATCTGATGTATCAAATCACTGTTGGTGATATATTTCCCGTACAGTTGTCTTACAATTCTTTTATCACTATCGATATCTGTCGATTCAGCATTCATGTAAGCGTGATAATCGTCACTTTTCTGAAAATCCCTGAATAATTTACCTAGGGTTTCCCTGTTCTCCGACCAGGAAATATGTAGCTTTTCTACCAGTTCAGCAAACTGCTTGTTATTGCGTAGCCAGTTCAGGAAACTGTTTTCCACAAATCTCAGATTAGGATTGATATCCTCAGGAGTAGGCAGTTTTTTATTGCGTTTTATCTCAATCTTCTCTTCCGCAATATGAAGGATTTCTTTAAGAGCCTTGAGCTCGTGCAGATAGAGCTCAAAAATAGCATTGATAGTTTTACTCAGTTTTTTCTCACCCCGGCTCATATCAACCGGATTTTGAAAGTACTCATAAAGAGCCTGCAGTACCTTAATACGTATATGTCTTCGGGAAAGCATAGAAGCTTCAGATATTTTCTTCTTTTTCCATTGCTAACTTATGATGAGCTATCCTCTCGGCTGCCATGTGAAGGGCCGTAAGGTGAGTTGAAACTCCCTCCTCTTCTGCTTGAGCAAATATTTTCAGAGTGGTATTGTATATATTTTCTGTTTTTCTGAGCGCTTCCTCACGGTCGTATTTTGCTATTTCTGAATAAACATTAATGAGCCCACCTGCATTTATAAGGAAGTCAGGGGCGTATAATATGCCTTTTTTCATCAACATTTCACCGTGCAGGATTTCGTTCGCCAGTTGATTATTGGCAGCGCCCGCTATAATCTCACAACTCATTTGCGGTATGGTGATATCGTTGACAGTGGCACCAAGTGCGCAAGGGGCGTAGATATCCATTTCATTAGTAAAGATATTTCCCCCCCGGTGTACCTCAGTATGATATTTTTCCGAAACTTCAATGATCCTGTCTTCGTGTATATCGTTAATAATCACCGTAGCTCCCGCTTCAGTTAAATGCTTTACCAGGGTCTCCCCTACATGTCCGATACCCTGAACCAAAACTCTTTTACCTTCCAGGATGTCGCTGCCCCAGCGGTATCTGGCAGCTGCCTTCATTCCCATAAAAACACCATAGGCTGTAACCGGTGATGGGTCTCCGCTTCCGCCTAAAGACTCGGGAATACCAGTTACATGGTCTGTTTCCATTTTCACCATCTCCATATCATGGGTGTTGATCCCCACATCTTCAGCCGTAATGTATTTGCCAGACAGGGAATTGATAAACTCCCCGAACTTGCGTATCATTTTGTCGGTCTTATCCTTACGGCTATCCCCGATAATTACTGCTTTTCCCCCTCCCAGATTCAAACCGGAAATGGAAGCTTTAAAAGTCATTCCCCGCGATAAACGGAGCACATCTTTAAGAGCGTCTGCTTCATTATTGTAATTCCACATCCGCGTACCTCCTAAAGCTGGGCCCAATACTGTATTGTGAATACCTATGATAACCTTAAGACCTGTCTCTTCGTCATAGCAAAAAACTACCTGCTCATGTTGGTTAAAAGAAGCAGAGGAAAAAACTAATCCCTCAGTAGAGTTTTGTTGCATTATGTTGAGATCACTCATTACAATTATTGATATGCGAATAAATTTCCTAAGATATATTAAGCTTACCTTTGCGGTCCTGTTCAGAAAGAGGGTTATAGAGGCAGCCAAATAGCGCTGCAAAAGTAGTTGAATTTTTTTTGAGCTTCAAAGGATAATGAAATCTCTCTGGGTATTAAACAAGTACTTTTACAAATACCGCGGTCGCCTCATCGTGGGTATTCTCTTTGTCACCATATCCGTCATTTTTGGCGTATTTCCGGCCCAATATGTAAGGGAATCCTTTAATGTAGTACAGGAAGCCATACAGGGTTATCAGAACAACCCGGAAGACTTTGACCAGAGCAGCCTTCGCAGTAAGCTCATTCTCTATGGCCTGATTATCATAGGAGCTTCCTTGCTCAAGGGAGTATTTATGTTCTTCATGCGGCAAACCATCATTGTAGTAAGCCGCTATATAGAATATGACATGAAGAATGAGATCTTTGACCAATACCAGAAGCTGTCGCTGGCTTTTTATAAAAGAAATAATACCGGGGACCTGATGAACCGCATCAGCGAGGACGTGAGCCGGGTGAGGATGTACCTTGGACCTGCTATAATGTACACCATCAATGTAGTGCTGTCACTTATCATTATCATCAGCATTATGCTATCCATCAACATGCGGTTAACACTTTACGTACTTCTTCCGCTTCCTATTCTGGCAGTATTGATCTATTACATTAGCCATAAGATCAATGTAAAAAGTGAACAGGTACAAAGGCAGTTGAGCAACATAAGCACCTTTGTACAAGAGGCCTTTTCGGGTATAAGGGTGTTAAAGGCTTATGTGAGAGAAGAAAAGTCGATAGGCGATTTTTCTGACGAAGCCAATACTTATCTCCAGAAGCAAAAAGAGCTTTTCCGCATCAATGCCCTCTTTTTTCCTATTATGATCCTGCTGATAGGTCTCTCTACCATACTTACCATATATATTGGTGGGCAGGAAGCCATAAAGGGAACTATCACTGCCGGAAATATTGCCGAGTTCATTATTTATGTCAATATGCTGACCTGGCCGGTGGCTTCTATAGGCTGGGTGACTTCCCTCGTACAAAGGGCGGCTGCTTCTCAGGAAAGGATCAATGAATTTCTGAATGTAACTCCCGAAATTAGCAACCCCTCAGATGAGCCAATTGAACTAAAGGGCTCCGTTGTTTTCGAAAACGTAAGCTTCACCTATCCGGATACAGGCATTAAAGCCCTGGATAAAATCAATTTTGAGATCAAAGAAGGAAGCTCCCTGGCTATTATTGGCAAAACCGGTTCGGGCAAAAGTACCATAGCCTCCCTCATCGGCCGTCTTTATGATGTTACCGAAGGGGGTATTCTGATCGATAACAAAGATATCAGGACTGTCAACCTTAATCATTTGAGAAGATCTATCGGCTATGTTCCTCAGGAGGCCTTTCTATTTTCGGATACCATAAGAAATAATATAGGCTTTGGTTTAAAGGATGTTCCCTTTGAACAAATTGAAGCTGCAGCTAGAAATGCCGAAATACACACAAACATCATTGATTTCAAGGCAGGCTACGAAACCCGGGTGGGTGAAAGAGGTATAACTCTTAGTGGAGGCCAAAAACAACGTGTGAGCATTGCCAGGGCTATTATTAAGCAACCGCGCTTTTTAATCTTTGACGATTGTTTATCTGCGGTAGACACTGAAACTGAGGAAAAAATACTTTCAAACCTCAAAAAACTAATTGAAAAGCGCACTACACTCATTATAAGTCACCGGGTATCATCAGTAAAACACGCTGATAAAATAATTGTCCTCGAAAACGGTAGCATTATCGAACAAGGTACACATGAGGAACTTATGCAAAAAAACGGTTATTATAAAGCTATGTACGAGCAGCAACTCCTGGAGGATACGCAAAAAAAAGCCGTTTGATTTTATTTTCCTTCACTTTTCTTTTTATGTCCAATTTCAGAATTTTTATAGATTTGTCGTAACGCAGACTAAAATGAAAAACGAATTATGAGCGAAAAAGATAGCCGCAGTAGAGAAGAAATACACTCAAAAGTACTGAGAGCAGGCCGTAGAACGTATTTCTTTGATGTTAGAGCTACTAAAGCAGACGACTACTACCTAACGATAACTGAAAGCAAGAAGCACACTTCAGAAAACGGCAGTCACTATTACAAAAAACACAAGATCTACCTCTACAAGGAAGACTTTGACAAATTCCGCGATTTGTTAAACGAAGTAACCCAGTATATCATTGATGAAAAAGGCACTGAGGTAATCTCGGATACGCACCAACCGGATTATTATGATCATATCGATACTCAGGGCAGTGAACAAGAAATTGAAACAACTGAAGTTTCTCCTGCCAGTAAGGAGTTCACCGATGTCAGTTTTGAAGATATTTAACGAATATCTCTGTTATACAGATCAAAAGCCATCTTTCAAAGATGGCTTTTTTATTAGTAGCTCAAAAATTCTGTAGCCTGCTTGCGCAATACTTCTAGTGTTGCCTCATCTATCATTTCTCCTTCCTCGTTCATGAGATTATCCAGGCCCGAGATAGGTACTTTAAAAGAAAATACCTCAGCCCTCAGGTGGTGCAGTACATCAGTAAGGTGATCCATTCCCCGTAAGTTTCCCGCTCTTCCACTGGCTACACCCACCAGGGCAACTTTTTTACCCTTCCATACATGCGGTTTAACCCCATCCAGGAAAGCCTTAAAAACACCGGGATAACTTCCGTTATACTCCGGTGAAATAATTACCAGCCTCCCGGCCGGCACAATCTTCTCGTGGATAATTTGCTCTACCTCTTCGGTTCTTTTACCAAAACTATCGGAATAGATGAAATCCCGGGGCAATTCATCCATTCGTAAAAGGACGGGAGTATGTTTCAACTCTTGCAACAATTCCCGGTACTTTTCAACCACCCTCAAAGTTTGATTCTTAGGACGGTGGGTGGCGCAAATAATTGTGATCATAGAATATGTTAACAAAATGGCTTTTCAATAGTTCCAAAAACCCTGATCAAGCCCGATTTTAATTGTAACTTCCGGCTTCGGACGTCCAAGCCTCGATTTTGCAAAATTCTTTCTGTAAATGAAAGAATTAAAAAAATAACCATAGTTTTTTCAACCATATTTATAAGAAGAATTTAACAGAAATGGGAAAAATAGTTGCTATAGCCAATCAAAAAGGAGGAGTAGGAAAAACCACCACTGCTGTAAATCTTGCCGCTTCACTGGGAGTGTTGGAAAAAAGGATTTTATTGGTAGATGCCGACCCGCAGGCTAACTCTACTTCGGCCCTGGGATTTGATCCTGATAACATAAGCCAGGGAACCTATCAGGCCCTGGAACACGAACTGCCTGCTAAAGAAGTGATCCTTAAAACCAAATCGCCCAATCTGGACCTGATGCCTTCCCAGATAGACCTGGTAGCCGTAGAAATAGAACTGGTTGATAAAAAAAAGCGCGAGCAAATGCTTAAAAAAGCCTTAAAAGAGGTTAAAAACGAATACGATTATATTTTTATCGACTGTGCCCCTTCTTTGGGCCTCATTACTCTAAATGCCCTTACCGCTGCCAATTCTGTTATTATTCCTATCCAGTGCGAATACTTTGCCCTGGAAGGCCTCGGAAAACTACTCAATACTATTAAAAGTGTACAGAATCTGCACAATGAAAGCCTTGATATAGAAGGCTTGTTATTAACAATGTTCGATTCGCGCCTCCGCCTTTCCAATCAGGTGGTAGAAGAAGTAAAATCCCATTTTCAGCAAATGGTTTTCAATACCATCATACAGCGCAACGTAAGGCTCAGTGAAGCGCCCAGTTATGGCGAAAGCATTATTATGTACGATGCTTCCAGCAATGGCGCTGAGAATTACTTAAATTTGGCGCGCGAATTTTTAGATAAAAACGAAGAAGTAGAACAAACTGCCTGAAAACCAGCAGTTGATTTTCATAGGAAATATTAATGGCAGCACCTAAGAGAAAAGCACTAGGCAAAGGACTTTCAGCCCTGCTCCGGGACGATGAAGATATTAAATCGGCCAGGGACGAAAATGCCGATAAAATAGTAGGAGCCATTGCCGAAATTGAGATTGACAAAATAGTTCCCAACCCCTTTCAACCCCGCATACAGTTTGATGCTGAAGCTTTGGAAGAACTATCGGTTTCCATCAGGGAATTGGGAATTATTCAGCCTATCACCGTCCGTAAAAATCCCAATGACGATAAGTTTACTATCATAAGCGGTGAAAGGAGGTTCCGCGCTTCCAAACTGGCTGGGCTGGAAGCCATCCCCGCCTATATCCGCCTGGCAGACGACCAGAGTATGCTGGAAATGGCCCTGGTAGAGAATATTCAGCGCGAAGAGCTGGACGCCATAGAAATAGCTTTGAGCTACCAGCGTCTGATCGATGAATGTGACCTTACCCAGGAAGCCATGAGTGAAAGAGTGGGCAAAAAAAGGTCTACTATTACCAATTACCTGCGCCTGCTGAAGCTACAACCTATTATACAGGCCGGTATACGCGACCGTATGATCAGTATGGGACATGCCCGGGCTATTATCAATATTGAAAGTGAGGAACAGCAACTGGACCTTTACGAAAGTATTATCGCCAAAGATCTTTCCGTAAGACAGGTAGAAGAAGCGGTGCGCAAGCTGAAACAACCATCAAGAGAAGTTTCCAGAAGAAAAACAAAAACTGTTCTTCCCCCTAAAGCCAAAGAAGCAGAAGATAACCTTTCCCGCTTGCTGGAATCTGAAGTAAATCTTACCCGGAACAATCAGGGAAGGGGTAAGATCGTTATACCATTCCAAAACGATGATGATCTGGAGAGGATTATTAGCCTGATAAAAAATTGAAGATCAGTATAGTTAAATACTTGTTTGGCCTTGTTCTATGCCTGGGCTGGCTCACCACATCCGGACAAAATGAAGAAGCTCAGGTACAGGCAGAAGAAATAATTCCAGCCAAAGACACCAGCCATTCCGTAGCCAGGGCTACCTGGTTGTCTACCGCTTTTCCCGGACTGGGGCAGGCCTACAATGGTAGTTACTGGAAAATGCCCATCGTTTATGCCGGCCTGGGTACCACCCTCTATTTTGCCATCGATAATCACAGAGTTTACCGGGAATTCCTGGAAGCTTTTTACATTCGCATTGATTCTAACTCTACTGTCACTGATAAATACGATGGCATTTATAACGAAAGACAATTAATAGAAATACAAAACCAGTTTCGCAAATGGCGCGACCTGAACATCATTTTAACTGTGGTGGTCTACGCTCTTAATATTTTAGACGCCCACGTAGATGCCCACCTGCATTATTATAACGTGAACGAAAAACTCAGTATGCGCTGGGAACCGGCTGTTATCAGATCACCTTTTTATAATTCCATCGGAATGAAACTCAAATTGGACTTTTGATGAAAGTAGCACTGATCGGATACGGAAAAATGGGTAAGACCATTGAAAAGGTACTACTGGAAAGAGGCCACGAAATAATCGCCCGTTTTGACCGGGAAGGTATTGAGGAAGAAAAGCTGCGCCAGGCCGAGGTAGCAATAGAATTTACCCGTCCCGAAGCGGCTTTTGGCAATATAGCCTCCTGTATAAAAAACCAAGTTCCCGTGGTAATAGGCACCACCGGCTGGCTACATCAATACGAAGAAGCCGCCAAACTCTGCCAAACCCAACAGTCAGCTATACTCTATGCTTCAAACTTTAGCCTGGGGGTAAATATATTTTTCGAGATCAACCGCAGGCTGGCCCAGGCCATGGACGCCTTTGAGCAGTATGAGGTAGGCATTGAAGAGATCCACCACACGGAAAAACTGGATGCTCCCAGCGGTACCGCCATAAGCCTGGCTGAACAGGTAGAGGAACAATTGAGCCGTAAAGAAGGCTGGACCATGCAGGAACTTCACGGCAAAGAACAGATCCATATCCAGGCCAAGCGCATCAAAGATGTTCACGGCACTCATATTGTTACTTACCAGTCAGAAATAGATACCATCCAAATAAAACACGAAGCCCACAACCGCAAAGGTTTTGCTCTGGGAGCCGTTTTGGCGGCTGAATTTTTAAAAGGCAAAAAGGGTGTTTACCAAATGAAAGACGTTTTAAACCTATGACCGATTTACTGATCTATCTGATAGCCGCTCCTATTGTATTTGGGCTTTTTACCTATAATTTTTACACAGCTGCCGGCCGACAGGCCTGGGAAGCCTTTATTCCCTTTTACGGTACCTATGTTTTGCTGAAAATCATCCAAAGGCCCTGGTGGTGGATCATTTTGGTTTACATGCCCGTGGTAGGAAATGTAATGAGCGTAGTGCTGACCTTCGAGCTATTGCACGTTTTTGGCTTTCGCAAGCTCAAATACACCATTTACAGTGTTTTAACTTTTTACACTTATCTGGCTTACCTCAATTTTACCGAAAAGCTGAAATATGTAGATCGCGATCATAAAGATATCCGCAAACACGTCAGTGAACTGGGTGCCTCCATCATTTTTGCCATAGTAGCAGCCACCGCCATACGGGCCTTTACTTTCGAGGCTTTTACCATACCCACCTCTTCTATGGAAAAGTCCCTGATGGTAGGCGACTTCCTCTTTGTGAGCAAGATGCACTATGGCATCAGGCCCCCCATGACCCCTTTGGCCTTGCCCCTGGTACACAATCGTATTCCTTTGACCAAGGGCATTGAAAGTTATTCTGAGCTGATCCGCTTACCTTATATGCGCATCCCCAAATTCATGGAAGTAAAGCGCAATGATCCGGTGGTGTTCAATTACCCGGCCGAAGACATCCGTCCCATTAATATGGAAGGCGAAGTACGCCCCATCGATAAAAGGGAGCACTATGTAAAGCGCTGTTTAGCTATTCCCGGTGACACTTTGCGCATTGAGGATGGGCAGGTTTATGTAAACGGGCAAAAAAATGAATTGCCTTTCCGGGCTAACCCTCAAACCAGCTATTTTGTAAAGACCAATGGCATTGATTTTAACGCCAAAGAACTCAAAGAGCGCTTTGATATCAATTATTTGAAGAATCCCCACCAGCTTGGGGGAGATGTACAAACACTGGGAGGCAGCCCCAACCTCAGGATCATCAACGTTCCTGAATCGGCCGTAGAAGAGTTTAAAAACCTGCCTAATGTGGTAAGCTTTGAACCGATCATTGCCAAGCGTGATATTTCAGAATACGACAAATATCTATCCCCCGAACTCAAAAGCCTCTACGTACAATATCCCGCTGAGTTCATGGTTTCGCCCGACATTTTTCCCAACCCCAAAAATTCCAATACGATCATTTATAAATGGACACGGGATAATTACGGCCCTATTTACATGCCTCAAGAGGGCGATGTTATTCCCCTCAACAAGGACAGTTGGTATCGCTACCACCGCATTATTACCGCTTATGAGGGTAACACCCTGGAGCTGAAAGGCGATCAGTTTATCCTGAACGGTGAGCCGGCTACCGAATATACTTTTAAACAGGGCTATTACTGGATGATGGGTGATAACCGCCATGCTTCGGATGATTCGCGCTACTGGGGTTATGTGCCGGAAGATCATGTTGTGGGTAAGCCTGTGTTTATCTGGATGAGCTACGATAAATTCGGTAGCGGGCTGAAAAAATTGCGCACCGACCGCATTTTTACCACTGTAAACGGTGAGGGGCCCCGCCAGTCCTACTTCTGGCACGTACTGATCACTGTGCTGGCTATTTACTTCGTCAACGCTCAGATCAAAAAGCGCAAGGCCAAAAAAGCGGCATGACCGGGCTCTTTAGCATGACCTACCTGGGACCGGTGGCCTGGTATGCCCGTTTGTTGTCCTGTGACCGGGTAGTGCTGGAAGCCTGTGAAAGCTGGCAAAAACAAACCTACCGCAACCGCTGCTATATCGATAGCCCTAACGGGGCTTTAATGCTCAATGTACCCGTGCAACATACCGGGCAGAAGAAGACAGCGGGTCATACGCTGGTCAGTTTGGAAAACAACTGGCCCGCCCGACATTGGCAAGCCATTCAAACCACCTACAACTCCTCCCCTTTCTTTGAGATACTGGGGCCTGAATTGCGGCCATTTTACCGCAATATCCCTTCCCGCCTTTTTGACTGGAACCTGCAATTGCTGCGGCTTATGCTCAACTGGCTCCAGGTAGAGATCCCTGTAGAAGTCAGCGATGTCTGGGAAGCTTCCCTTGCCGGTAAAGAAGATTACCGCGAAAGCTTTCACCCCAAGCGGGAAGAATACACTGAGCTTCCCGTATATCCCCAGGTTTTTCAGAGCAAATTTGGTTTTCGCCCCAACCTCTCCATTATTGATCTGTTGTTCAATGAAGGGCCGGCCGCCTATGATTACCTCAAGCAGCTTTAATTTGTATTTTCGCCCCATTGTTTTACCAGATGAAAAAGACTTTTTTCGCTTTATTCCTCATCCTTTTATCGCTGGGCTCTTACAGCCAGCCGGTAGTTTGTGAACCCGATATGACCTGCCGCATCATTGCCCCTTCCGGCATGCGCATGCGCAGTCAGCCTTCCCTTAAGGCCAAGGTAGTGACCTATGTTCCTTATGACAGCCTGCTTACGGCTTGTCTGGAGCCTTTTGGTGCCATGACCTACGAAGAGATCAACGGCAACTGGCGCAAGGTTTTTTACAAAGACTTTGAAGGCTATATGTTTGACGGTTTCCTGGAGATCGTTAGCATTGATAAGACTAGTGAGACACAAGATTTAAGATCTGAGACTAGTGAGACACAAGAAACAAGACTTGAAGATAAAGAGACATCAGAGAAAAGACTTGAGACTGTAGAGACTAAACCGCAAACAGCAAAAAAACCTTCTGCTCCTGCTGCACGCACTACTAAAGCTTCGCAATTCAGTTTTGTAACAGAGGCCTATAATTATTGTGGCGATATACGCGATATTGATCCGGGCTTATTGTGGTACGGCATCTATCCCGAAGACCCCGAAAGCGGGAACGGCCACTACCGCATCAAGCAAGTGGAAATGAAGGTGATCAAGAGCAAATATGCGGTAGGCAAAGGTTTGGAGTTCGACATCACCACCGACAGCGAAGAGCGCAGCATCTTCCTCTTTGGTGTGAACAAGCCCCTGGATCTGGAAAAAATATCTGTAGAAGACCAAAGCCAGCGTTTCCGCTACAGCGGACGTAAAGTGTATCCCGGCCAGGAAATTGAATTGGTCAAAGGCAAAAAGCCCGTTAAATTATCTGCTACCGGCAATGTACAAAGCAGCGGCCCCTGCCCCGACCTGCAGGATTATAAACTGAGCCTGAGCGGGGAAAAATACTTCCTACCGGTAGAACAAAATCTCACTCGGGAAATTGTATATGCAGGGCAGTGTGGTATGCCTGAAATTTACTGGTATGGCGACCTTACCGGTGACGGTATACCCGAAATGATATTCGTATCGGTTTATGAAGAACGCAATCATTTCAGCCTTTTTGTAAGCGATCCTACCAAAGACAACTTCCTGATCAAAAAGCAGGCAGAGTGGATCATTGATAAATGCTATTAAAAACCTATGGCCCAAAATTTAGAATTCAATAAAAACGAAGACCACCTTAAAACCCTAGTTTCCGAAGTAAAATACAAGCTGGATGACATCCACTTAGGCGGAGGCGAAAAAAAGATCGCCAAACAGCATAAACAGGGCAAAATGACCGCCCGGGAGCGCATTGCCTACCTGCTGGATAAGGATAGCCCTCAAATAGAAATAGGCGCCTTTGCCGGCTATGAGATGTATCAGGAACACGGAGGCTGTCCCAGCGGTGGTGTGGTAGTGGTGATCGGTTACATCAAGGGACGCATGTGCATGGTGGTGGCCAATGATGCTACCGTAAAAGCCGGAGCCTGGTTTCCCATTACGGGCAAGAAAAACCTGCGCGCCCAGGAAATAGCGCTGGAAAACCGCTTGCCCATTATTTACCTGGTAGACAGCGCGGGCGTATACCTGCCCATGCAGGACGAGATCTTCCCGGATAAAGAACACTTTGGCCGCATTTTCCGCAACAATGCTATCCTCTCCTCCGAAGGCATTCCCCAGATTGCCGCCATTATGGGCAGTTGCGTAGCGGGCGGGGCCTACCTCCCCATTATGAGCGATGAGGCCCTGATCGTAGATAAAACGGGCAGCATCTTTCTGGCGGGTTCTTACCTGGTAAAGGCCGCCATAGGCGAAGAGGTGGACAATGAAACCCTGGGCGGGGCCACCACCCACAGTGAGATCTCAGGGGTTACCGATTACAAATCGAAAGACGATGCCGACTGCCTTACCTCTATTAAAAATATAGTAGATAAGATGGGGGCTTTTGACCAGGCTGGTTTTAACCGCAAAAAGCCCGCTAAACCGAAAAAAGATCCCAAAGACATCTATGGCATTATCCCCATGGATCGCGCTAAGCCTTACGATACCCGTGAAGTGATAGAGCGCCTGGTAGACAACAGCGAACTGGAAGAATACAAAGCGGGCTACGGCAAAACCATTATTACGGGCTACGCCCGCATTGACGGCTGGGCGGTAGGCATAGTAGCCAACAACCGCGAAGTGATCCGCAGCAAAAAAGGCGAAATGCAGTTTGGGGGCGTGATCTATTCCGACAGTGCGGATAAGGCTTCCCGCTTTATTGCCAATTGCAACCAAAAGAAAATACCCCTGGTCTTTTTACAGGATGTAACCGGCTTTATGGTGGGCTCCCGCTCCGAGCATGGCGGCATTATTAAGGATGGCGCCAAAATGGTGAATACCATGAGCAATAGCGTGGTGCCCAAGTTTACAGTGATCATTGGCAACTCTTATGGGGCCGGCAACTACGCCATGTGCGGTAAGGCCTACGATCCCCGCCTCATCGTAGCCTGGCCTTCTTCGCAAATTGCCGTAATGGGAGGCGCCCAGGCGGCTAAAGTTTTAGTACAGATCGAAACCGCCCGCCTCAAAGCCCAAGGCGAAACCATTACCGAAGAAAAAGAAGCGGAATTGCTGCAAAAGATCAAAGCCCGTTACGACAGCCAAACTTCCCCCTATTATGCGGCCAGCCGCCTCTGGACGGATGCCATCATCGATCCCCTGGACACCCGCCAATGGATCAGCATGGGTATAGAAATGGCCAATAATGCCCCCCTTACCAAAAAGTATAACCCCGGGGTGGTACAGGTGTGAAACTTAAGCTTATAATAAATAATAAGAGTTCTAATAATAATTTTCAACGATTTATTATTCCTGCTGTAATCATTTTAGTTTTAGTAAAGCTCTTACTCCCTTCCTATAGTATGGTTTATGAAGTAATTACCATGTTAGGTTTTACAATTGTATTTGGCTATTTGTTTATCTACAGGAAGTTTAATGTGAACAAAAGCTATCTGTTATTGTCAGCTAACACTATTACAATATTTGAAAACGATCAAAAGAGGATTTTGAAGGTCCATCAATTAAACAGTATAACATTCACCCTTTCAAGCTACGATCATGGCCCAAAGCTAACCGTCTTTGATCTAAAACAGCTAAAAGAGCCTGAGTGGCGGGGAAATAAGAACTTCTTAATTATTAAACAAGGTGAGACTGTTTTTCGCTACGAATTTTACCTGCCAAATAAAAATACAACTATAAAATTGCTGAATACCTTATATAAGTGGAAAAATAGAAATTTACCCATCAAAATTAATAAGGATAGTCAGCTTTTACCTTCCTAGCAAGCTTTACCTTTCCCTCAGCATGGGCATAGAAACGGCCAATAATGCTCCCCTCACCAAAAAGTATAATCCAGGGGTTTTGCAGGTGTAAGGAATGTCAGGCTGAGTGAAATTCTGAAAGAATTTTGTATCGAAGCCTGAGCATTCGTTTTGCACCTTTCGATGCAAATTTTCTTTGAAAATTCACTCAAACTGACAAAAACTTACTTTTCTTACCCCCATTGAAAGTCATAATTTAGTAAGGTAAATATAATAGTACCTTTTTGCATAAAGGTGCGTTTAGCCATACGTTAAAGCTCTATAACTATAACATTATGAATAGAAACATTAAACTAATTTGGGACTTCAGAGGGTACGAAGCCAATGAAATTGCAAAACATCACGCCATCCACCTTGATGAATTTGCTACCAGAGAAAAGATTGACTTGATTGCTTCTGGAGTTGATGCTATCAGCGAAATTCATTGTATCGCATACATGGTAGTAAAAGAGCCAGAAATGAAGGCCGTAAGAGATGCCTTAAAACCTCATCGAGGTGAGTTATATGAAGACTGATCTGTTTACTGCTAAACTAACTAAAATCCCCCCCGCTACCGCGCGATTCTATCGCGTGGTAAAACCTTCTTTGCTCCCAAGTAAGTGTTTTGTTAATTTTAATTGCCTGATAAAATTGATACTTATGCATTAACACTAGCTTTAGCTATTATCTAAATGAAATACATAATTCTAACTTGTATTGCTCTGTCTTTGACAAGCTGCTCAAAAATAAATTCTAAAGAAACCTATCGCTATTTTAAAAATTCGGCTTTCATAGAGATTAATGATACAGATACAACCTGGCTATCGTTTACAGACTCAACTTACCAAAGTTGGACAAATAGTGGTGAATTACAAAATGGTTTTTGGAGAACCAAACAAATAAAAAACCTTGATTTACTAATTCTTGGTTCGTTTTGCCCTTCAGTTTACTCAATAGTCCAATTTTCTGATAATAAATGCACTATTCAATCAATTGGAAGAAAGGATGACAAAATTTTTACGATGGAAAAAATTTCATCAAAGGCTTTGAATCTTAAAATTGAAAAAATAGAATCAGTAGTCAAAATAGAATAGCTCCCCCGCTACCGCGTGATTCTATCGCGTGGTAAAACCTCCTTTGCTCCCAAGTAAATGTTTTAGCCCTATAGAGACAATGTGTTTATACAGGCTTTGTGCTTATTGAAAATGAAACGACAAATAACATTCATATTTCTGCTTTTATTTTTTGGGTGCTCTGACAATTCAGGAAAATCGGAAATCCATAAAATCACTTACCACAAAAAGCTAGACAGAATTCAAGCTATTTCAGATTCGACCTATAATCGGTTCAGTAATGACTCAGCCATAAGATACGAAACCTACTGCCTTGACTCAACTTCAATAGCCTTTGCATCATATCGATCAGACACACTTCTGGCGATTGTATTTAGGACTAACGGAATTGACACCTCAGTAGCAGAATATTATCCAAACGGACAAATAAAAGGAGACGTCAATTTCCTAGACAATGGGCGTATGGATGGTCCTGCCATTTACTATTACCCTGACGGGCAAGTACGAACCAAAGGACAGTTTAAAAATGGGCAGTGGTGGGGGAAATGGAAAAATTATGATGAGAATGGCAATCTCATTGAATTCGAGTACTATGACAAAGACGGAAAATTTGACAGAAGAGAACAAATAAAACACTAGCCACAACACTAAATAAAACCAATGCTCAACCATCGCTTTTGTAATATTGTACCGTGCGCTTTTGCGGGTTACATTCAAGTCCTACAGACTTTGAAGTCTTCGAAAACCAAACTGTTTTTATTTTAAGCATTGGTGGCCATATAAGAAGACCGGCAAAAGAACGTTAATTTTGAACTGTGATAAGTCGTATACGAAATAGTATATTCACTAAAATCCTTTGGGGACTGATGGGACTTTACCTGCTCAACATTAGCGTTGACACGGCAGATCCCAACCCAGAACATATTCCTGAAGACTTATCCATCAACGATCAGGAAAGCATCATTGAAATTATTGTTGAGCAAGTTTTGGGCTATGGTAACGCCATAAAAGAGTATGACGAACATGACACTGAAGAACACAACGAGAGAAAGAATGTAAAAATTGATTTGTTGGTTCACATTACCAAAACAAACAATAAAACTCATAATCAACTCATCAAAAGGAAAGAGCTCTACCCTGATTATGAAGCCCGATTGACAAGTGGCTTCATAGAAATAGACAGTCCCCCACCCAAAGTTTGATTTGTTTTTACAACTCTAATCACCCTGTGACCAAAAGGACATAGGGCAATTCTTAATGCTTTTTAAACAAATCAAATATGAACATGAAAAAATTATTGGTGCTAATTGTTGTATTGGCATCATCTACATACGGCTTTGCTCAAATAACTGATGCCGAAAAAGACAGCCTTTACATTCAACAAATTGAAGACCATAAAGAACCCGACAAGGTTCTACATGCCGAACCCTTATACATTGACCTAATCCGTGATTTGGGAGCCAGAAAAGGTGAAAAAGAATGGAACGTAGGATTAGGTTTGACCGATAATTTAAAATTCGATTCTTACGAAGCTCTCATTGAATATGAGTGGGCGCCCATAGATAGACTGGGTTTGGAAGTGGAGCTTCCATTCACGTTTTATTCACCCGTAAATGGAACGGAAAACGACTCAATTCCATCCAACCAATTGAACAGTATAAAAATTGCTGCTCAATGGTCATTTTTCGTCAATGAACCAATGGCTACATCAATGGCACTCGGTTACATAAACGAATTTGAGCTTTCGGACTTTAGGAATTTTGGAAAGCCATTTATTAAGGGAAATGTTTACAACCCATTTTTGGTAGTCGCCAAGCGTTGGGGTAATAACTTTCACTCATTGATATATACAGGGCCAATGATTGAGCAGAGTTTCAGTTCAAATAAGTTTCATACGACTTATGACATCAATACCAGTTTTCATTACATGATTTCAGGTACAAGAAACTTTATTGGGGTTGAATTCAATAAGACCACCGACAATGGAGACTTTGACATGACCATAAGACCTCAAATGCGTTTAGGTATTGCCGACAATTTATTGATAGGAATTGTAGCAGGAATTCCTGTAAGTCGAGAAAATGAAAGGTTAAGCTCTTTTGTACGGTTAATATATGAACCTGGTCATAAAAAGAAATAAATACGGTCACCAACCCCCGCTACCGCGCGATTCTAATCGCGTGGTTAACTTCTTTTTTTCATCAAGTGAGAGTTTTGTTAATTTATAAATTAAACGCCTTGCTTTTATACAGACGTTAGACCGAATTAAATAAAGAAGAACTATGCATCAATATGATTTTGACACTCTCTCCCAGGCTGTCGATACCCTCACTAAGAATGGATATGAAGAAGATTTTGAAGCAGAAGGCAATCGAATCATTGGGAATTTTTCTAGAAAGGAATACTTACCCAAGCAACTTAAAATAGTTGACTTTTATCGTTTTGAAGGCGCAACAGACCCAGAAGATGAATCCATAGTTTTTGCTATTGAGGCAGATGATGGAAGCAAAGGCACTTTGGTAATGTCTTACAGTTCCGAACATTATCAAAATGTGGAATTGATTAAAAATATACCTTATGCAAAAAGGTAAAAACTACCCCCGCTGCCGCGCGATTCAATTGTATGATAAAACTTAGCTTTCCCCAACTGACGCGGGTCTACCTGTCGCCTGACGGCTGGCAGGGTAGACAGGTTTGTAACCGAGCTTGCGAACTCACCGAGGGTAATTTGCACCTAGCCATCCAACAAGAGTTTTGTTAATTTACCTTGCCTATAAATGCAATGTGTTTATACAAACTTTAGCCTCAAGTTGAATAAAACGGATGAGCAAAGAAAAAACAAGACTTGTAAGATTAACAGCCATCATTACTCAATTACAATCCAAACGGATTGTAACCGCTAAGGACATTGCCGAAAAGCACAAGGTGAGTATCAGGACCGTTTATCGGGATATCCGGACACTTGAAAATTCAGGAATTCCAATTGTTACGGAAGAAGGAAGAGGCTATTCCATTATGGACGGCTATAAAATTCCACCCGTAATGTTTACCCAAGAAGAAGCCAACGCTTTGATAACAGCAGAACAACTCATCAAAAAGAATAAAGACCAATCCTTAACGGAATACTACGAAAGTGCTGTAACAAAAATCAAATCGGTTTTAAAACACACTCAAAAAGAAAAAGTGGAATTGCTGACCAACAGAATACAGGTACGCCAAAACCGTCAGAATGAAAAGACCAGTAATTATCTCATTCAATTACAATCTGCTGTCTCCAATTACCAAATGGTAAAAATTGATTATCTGTCTTTAGAAAACAAACAAAGCCAAAGGGAAATAGAGCCATTTGCACTTTACACCACCCAGGAAAATTGGGTGCTTATCGCATTCTGTAAATTAAGAAATGATTTTAGGGCCTTCCGCCTTGACTACATTCAGGAGTTACAAATTATGGAAAAGCATTTTGAGCCCCATAAAATGACGTTACAACAATATCTCGAAAAATGTAGCCAAAAATTTATAAACACCCCTGACATACCTATGGCACAAGGGCAGTCTACTTTTGCATTAAATCATAAAATCAGAAAGATGCAAACAGTAAAAATTGAACCTTTTAACATTATTGGAATCTCGATAAGAACAACCAATGAAAATGGACAGGCCAGTAAAGACATTGCCGAACTATGGCAGAAGTTTTTGTCCGAAAACATTCTGACTAAAATCCCTAACAAGGTGAATAATGAAATTTATTCGCTGTACACGGATTATGAAAGCGACCATACCAAACCCTACACCACCATACTTGGTTGTAAAGTAGAAAGCTTGGATAATATACCCAATGGCATGCTTGGGCAATCATTTGAAGGAGGAAACTATGTTAAAACAACTACAAGAGGTGATTTGATGCAAGGTTTAATTGTCAATCATTGGGCAAAGATATTTGAGATGGATTTGGACAGGACTTTCATTGCCGATTTTGAAGTTTTTGGCGAAAAGGCACAAAACCCATCAGATGCCGAAGTAGATTTCTATGTAGGTGTAAAAAACGAATAATAAGGGTAAGATGAAATTAAAAACAGACCCTAGGGCTGAATTCCTCTGCTGGCGCAGATTTAAAATCTGCGCCAGCCTACCCTACAAGAGTTTTTTTTATTTATGCTCATAAAAAAAATGCATTTAACCTGGAAATCAGGAGAATAATAAGAAATCTGATAAGTTTAAATGTCTATCTTACCATTACGCTCTACCATCAATTTCCTTTTGCTTTCTGGGGGATGCTTTACCTGTTTCAATAAAAATGGCTAAGTCATCAAGCAATCCGGGATATAGTTTTTTAAACGCCATTTTCATTGGGATTTGCATAATGGTTCCTATGACTGGCATTACTTCGATTCGTGGCCCGAGAATAATTTCTGTTTGAGTGTTTGTTATTTCATTTAGCTTCCAAGTGCTCACAACCGAACGGACAAAAAATGGTAAACCTTTAACCGAAAACTCAAGCAAATGATTTTCATGATCAGTTTTTGTGATTTTGTCCATTAGGGTTCCTGTTTCCGTTTCACAGATTCTGTCAAAATCTTCGGACGCATCACCTTTCCTACAGCTGGGTGTTCCAGTAGCCCATTCATGTGAGTTATGGAATTCCTCTACAACAAACTTCCAAACTTCATCAATGGGTTTGTTGATGTTTCTTTTAAATTTTAAGTCAAGCATTGGGTAGGTTTTTAGTTTTTAATAATTTTACTTTCGATTCGGAAGCAAATATAAAATTACTTTCAGTATGAAAGCGAAAAAGAGTGAAAATAATTTCAGATCAGACTGTCCCATAAGCTCAGCTTTAGATCTGTTTGGTGATAAATGGTCGCTGCTGATCATCCGTGATATGGTGTATTTTGGAGAACGGACCTTCAAAGATTTTACAAATGCTGCAGAGCGAATTTCAACGGCTAGATTATCGGACCGCTTGTGTAAATTGGAGAATCTGGGACTGATTACAAAGTCCAATCATCCCACCAACAAAAAGATTTATCTATACAACCTTACGGCCAAAGGAATGGATCTGTTTCCGGTAATAGCAGAATACATTAGATGGAGCAATAAGTACCTGAATGATCATATTGCCAAAGAAGCTAAAGAATATGCTAAAATGCTTGAAAACGACAGGCCGGCTGCGTTGAATCATTTTATGAAAAGGTAACAGTTAGTACCGATCTATGAGCTGCTCAGGTGGATAAAATACCAACTGGATAAAGCTGTGGTACAAGTGTAGTGAATGTCAGGCTGAGTATCATGCCAAAGGCATGACGTATCGAAGCCTGTCTATTCGTTTTCCACCTTTCGATACAGATTTTCCTTGAAAATTCACTCAAGCTGACAAAACTCCCCGCTACCGCGCGATTCTATCGCATGGTAAAACCTTTTTTGCTGCCAAGTAATTGTTTTTTTAATTTACCCTTGTTAATAAATGCAATGCATTTACTCAGACCTAACCGCTATTAAACCAAAACGAACTTACAAGCTATTAAATTGGAAAACAGATTATTAAAAACAAAAAGAAAAAGATTTCTAGCTTTCATCTTCGATATGATATTTATAATGCTCCTAGCATTTTCATTAATTGGATTGCTTGGAATGGTTTTCAAACTTGATTCTGATATATTTCAGAAAGTGATGGTTTATGCTTTATTGATCTTGGTATTTTCATACGTATTATTTGGAGAACTTCTTTTTAAAAATACTCTTGGTAAATATTTATTTGGGATTGAGGTTGTTAATAACGAAAGTTATGAAAGACCTTTAGTTAAGAGCTTTATAAAAAGAGGATTAATAAAGATTATTTGGCCAGTTGAAGGATTTGTATTGTTATTAGCAAAAAATAAAAAAAGACTCGGTGATTTATGGGGTAAAACCATTGTTATCAATAAAACTAAAAATCAATATAAACCATCGATTAGATTAGTAATTGGAGTAGCAACCCTCGTAGTCTTATACTTCAGTTTTTCAACATTTAAGGGGTTAGGCACAAAGAATACTGATTTCTATACAGTTGGGAAAGAATATCTTAATACTCAAAATATAGAGATAAGTGGGTTGACAAAAGAAGTAAATCAAAATGGGAACATTGTAAATTATGTTGTGCCAGTTCATTTTGATAATGAAAATAAATATGCTCTGGTTTGTTTAGAAAAAATTGGAGGCATTTGGACTGTATACCACCATGAATTATTGTGGAATCACAAAAAACGTGCATTTAACTTCACGTCATCCTCATCACTTAAAAAAGAATATCACGAGAATGGAAAACTAAGATTTGAAGGAGCTGTGATTGAAAGCAAAAAAGAAGGTACATGTAAATGGTTTCATGAAAACGGACAACTGCGCGAATTGTCAGTGTGGCACAATGATTTACCAACAGGAAAAATATTAATCTATCATCCAAACGGACAGAAATCAGCAGAAGTAAATGCTATAAATGGAAAAAAAGAAGGCAAAGCAATGTTATGGCATGAAAACGGTCAGGTTAAGGAAATTTTATACTATTCAAATAACATGATTTCTGGTGAGTATGTCTCATATCATTCTAATGGACAGATATATCGAAAAGGTGTATTTAAAAATTCTCAAAAAATTGGTAGTTGGAAAATGTATGATGAAAGCGGAAAAGAGATAGAAGAATAAACACCATGCGTTTATTCTGTATCTGTACCCTTAATCAATAAAGTATGAAAACTCTATTAACGATTTTCTTTTCGATTAATACTCTTCTCGGGTTCTCTCAATTAAACGAAACTGAACCTCATAAAATTGACACCGTGACCTTTGTAGTTAAAGTTGAATTGGAGAACGCCACTAAAGAAGGCCTTTATATGAATGGGGCTGTTCTTAATATGAAATACGAAGAGGTCAAAAGACTTGACGGAAAAACAATTGAGGTAATTGGAATCGCAACAACTGTGAAAGGGCTGAAGAACAGCCCTAAAGAATATGATGATGAAGGGTATGAAATTGTGAAGCAAGGTAGAGAGGAAGACACCCATCACATCCAAATTATAGAATACAGAATAATTAAAGATTAAAACAGCTCACCACAAGATATATAAGGTGGCGCCACTACTGCATTAGTCCATCGCGTGGTTCGATCATTCTTATTCCCAAACTAGCGTTGTTAATTTACCCTTGTTAATAAACGTCATACGTTTGTACGGACGTTTACACCATTTGAATCAAGAGTAATGAAAAATTTAGCAAGGAATAGACTTTTAGTACTTTCAATTACTTTCATTGGTTTACCAATCGCATTTATATTAGTATGGAGATCAGGTTTAATTGCTAGCTCAGTTATACCTGGTTGGCACGAACCCATACTATCCCCCTATCAAACAATTGGAATAATCGTATCATCCTGCATTGGGTTGACTTTATTAATGGTGTATTTCATGAGGATATATAGATCACGACATAACGGGGAATAATGGAATTCAGAAAATTGCCCAGCCGACAGCTAAGGGAGAAAAATTAGCTGGAAATTAAAATGTGAATTATAAATAAGCATTAATGCCATGGAGATTAATAATATGGAGAGTTTCTTGAAGTATTATTCAAGGATAAAGTACAGGACAAGAAGACTCTTTGACTATATCCCACCCGATAAAATTGAATGGACCTACAAAGAGGGTAAGTTTACCATTGGAGATATTATCCGGCATATAGCAAATATTGAAAGATACCTGTATGCTGAGACCATTCAATTTAACACCAGTAAATATTCGGGCTGTGGAAAGGAATTTGCCGAGGGACTTGAAAACGTTGTCAGCTACTACGACCAAATGCAGCACGAATCCGAACAAATATTCTCACAAATAGACCCAGCCGACCTCAATAAAAAATGTAAGAGCCCAGCCGGGGCGGAGATTACTATATGGAAATGGCTGCGTGCTGCAATAGAACACGAAGTGCACCACCGAGGGCAATTATATATGTATTTAGCCATGAACGGAATAAAAACACCCCCTATTTTTGGCTTAACCTCTGAAGAGGTGGTTGAGCATAGTACTGATCAAACATAATTCACCCTTAATAGGCCAAAATGGGAAGCTGGAATACTACCATAAAAGGAAACGATACCACTTTGGATATCTACTCAAATTTCTTTGAGCTTTATAATAAAGGAGCCCATCCAGTTGATGTATCCCAACAAATCAAAGAAGACTTTCAAGATTATTTTGAGGATTCAGAAGACCGAAACAACGCTCTTTTCGGGCTGGCCCTTGCGCAATGGGAAACAAAATGCCTGGAAAGTGAGGTCTTTGAAACGGTTAAAGCAATTATTGAGAATGGCTCTGATATTAAATTATGGATAGACCTTGGGGCGGATGAAAAAATGCTAAAGAAAAGAGAGAAAGAGCTCCTGAAATTCTTGACTCAAATTTCTGTAGAGCGACCAAAGCCCAAAAGACGTGTAAGGCCAAAATTTGAATTCTCTGTCAATCAGTTAGTCCATGAGGCTGCTCCCGATCATAAAAAGCTATTTGAGCTCAACGAAGAATTCACCAACCAAAAATACATTCACACTGGCGGAATAATGAGTTGGCATTCAGGAGGCGGAGCCGGGATCGTATATTTCCAGGGGCAAGGAAAAAAGATTTCCGCCCAGTGGCTGGACAGTCAAACACTTGAGATCACGCATGAAAAAGGAATCGCATTCACCAAAAAGGAAGAGCGAAGCACTTTTTATGGGGACGAGGTAGTGATAAAGTATAAAGAGGTATAAATACTTACTTCTATTCCATAGAGACGAGGCCAGAAGAATTTGAATGCCCAATTAGGTGTGGTTTGTAGCTATACCACCCGCTATCGCACGAGTCCAATGCGTAGCTTTAAACTAAATAGTTCATTGATTCCCACCTTATTAAAAGAAATATGCACAATTCGTTTATACATTAGCACCAATTAGAAAAGAGTGATTAATAAAATGGATGTAGAGCTTCTAAAAAAAACACTTTTGAAATGGAATGGAAAGCATATCGACTTCCTGATAGATGTTTACAACACAAATTTGCAGTACCCAAGTTTTATCAATAACATCATTGAGATCTATTCAACTGACAATGAGCTGGAGCATTCAACAAGCTGGATTATTAAACATCATATTGACAACGGAAAAGCTTTGGAGCAAGATCAGATCGAAAAAATGCTACAAAAAACAGGCAAGTTGAATTATTGGGAAAGTCAACTTCATTTGCTACAGATTATTCCAGGCATACGCTTAACGGAAAAACAGGCCGAATCTATTGAACCACATATACTAAAATTGCTGGAATCAGAAAAAAAATTTGTAAGAGCAGCAGCATACGAAGCATATTTTGAAGTTGTAAGATTTTTCCCTGACTTGAGCACTGAATTTCGTACTGCCTGCGAAAAAGCTTTAACCAAAGAAAGTGCATCAGTAAAAGTTAAAATCAAAAGAATATTGAGCAAATTAATAACAGGTGCTAACAATGGTTATAAGTAATCGCTACCTCTATTGGGTGTAGTTTGTAACTACATTCCCCGGCTACTACTTCATATTACCTTACTCCAGCACGAGTCCCTTTCCTCAAAGCAAGTGTTTTGCTAATTTACCAGTGGTAAAGAATAAGCGTGATGTGTTTGTACAGGTATAATGCTTAATTAGAGCGAAATGGAAATTCTCAAAATAAAATGGAGAGGTGAACTGATAGGCGAACTCATTGATCTTATTCCCGATATGTGGTATTTGGAAGGCCAATGGAGATCTTATGGTTCAGACCTCTCTAATAAATTTGAAGCCTTGGTTGGATCTTTTGATCCCAAAGCAGTGATGACATCACCTGAAAAAGGAACAAGGATTGAAATTATAGAAAATAATTCCAAGCCCATGCATGCCTTGGCCATCTCACTGGATAATAGTTTACTTTTTATTAGAAGGGTCAGTATGGAAAAAGCCATTGAATGGTTGATCAATAATGTTGATTAATTAGACAAAAAAGCGGCTATCTCATAAAGTTCTCTTGATGGTTTAAAACTGATATCTCCTTAATTTCCCGATCTTATCTTTTGATACTTTTATACAGGCCTTAACAGCATAAGCTGCTGGAATTTCTGCATTTTGTGTTAGTCTATCTTTATTACCTTTAAGAGATTTGTTGTTCAGCGCTAAAACCATGTCAAAGAGCATTACCAAAATTGAATCGATCTGCGAAATGCATCAGCACCTGGGATACCCAAAACCCCGCCACCCGCTGATCTCATTATTGGATACTTCAAAGTTAGTAGTACCCAAAACTTCCGTTGGGTCTAAATCGGTTTCCAATCTTTACATGATCTCCATAAAAGATAGAAATTGTGGAATAGAGTACGGCCGCAATTCTTTTGATTTTGAAGAAGGCGTGATGGTCTTTTCGGCTCCCGGCCAGGTCTATACTACTATCAGGGAAGTTAAAAAGGGAGAAATTCAGGGATGGATACTCTACTTCCACCCCGATCTGATACGCAATACACACTTAAGCGAAATAATAGACGACTATTCCTTCTTTAACTATGATGTTTACGAAGCGCTTCACTTGTCAGAAGATGAAAAGCAAATCGTAAATGACTGTATTACTAACATCAAAAATGAATACGAGCAACGCATTGATAATCACAGTCAGCGTGTCATTGTTTCTAACCTGGAATTACTTCTTAATTATTCATTGCGCTTTTACGAACGTCAGTTCAATACCCGTACCAGCCAGAGCAAAGATGTGGTTACCTCATTTAAAAAGGAACTAAAAGCCTACTACAAAGAGCAAAAGGCGCTGGAGTTTGGCCTACCCTCTATTGAGCGGTTTGCAGAACACGCCAATCTTTCTCAACACTATTTCAGTGATTTAATAAAAAAAGAAACCGGACAGACACCTAAAGATCATATTAACGAATATATAGTGGAACAGGCCAAAAACATGCTGATCGGAACCGAGCAGTCTATTAGTGAAATAGCTTATGATCTGGGATTTAACTATCCTCATTATTTTACCCGCCTCTTTAAGTCTAAAACCGGGCAAACTCCCATGGAGTATCGAAACAACTAGTTATTCAGCATTTTGTGTTAGCCGGTATGCATTCTGTGTAACCCTCATCAATCTGTAATCAGGATCTTTGGATCATCAAAATACTTTAAACAACGAAGCTATGACAAATCAAATTCAAACTCAGCATCTGCAGGATGTTATAAAAAACCACGGTCAGGACATGACCAATAAAGTGGCAGCCATTACCGGAACTACCAGCGGAACAGGTTTTGTATGCGCCCGCGAACTGGCAAAAATGGGAGCTACCGTTATTCTGCTCAACCGCAAAAGTGAAAGGTCGCAAAATGCTCTTAAGCAGTTACAGGAATCGGTACCCGATGGGAAGTTTGATGCCGTTGAATGCGACTTACAAAACTTTGATAGCGTGAGAAGCGCTGTGGAGACCATTAAATTTAAATACGAAGTAGTGGATGTATTGGTGAATAATGCCGGAGTTATGGCATTGAAGGATGGGGCCACTGCAGATGGCTATGATGTTCAGATGCAAACCAATGTTATTTCTCACTTCCTGATCACCAAGGAATTGTTTCCTCTATTAGAAAAGAGTGAGGAAGCCAGGATAGTGAATCATTCATCAATGGCCCGGCTGGGCGGTCCCCTGGCCTCAGATTACTTTGAGCCAAAAGGTGGTAACCTGGGTGGTGATGGTACCGAAGAGGAAAACCTGCGTTTTCAAGGCCCCAGATGGGAACGCTATCACCAGACTAAACTGGCCAATGCCACATTTACCTACGGCCTCAAAAAGAAGCTGGAAGAAGCTGATATTACCAATGTTATTCCCCTGCTCGCCCACCCAGGGCTTGCTGCTACCAACCTTCAGCTCACTACTGCTTCTGACGGTGGTATGGATGCCAATGCCGAATTCATGAATCAGGCTCAGTCGCCTGAAGACGGAGCCACCGGGATTATCCGGGCAAGTATAGACCTGGATGCCAAACCGGGTAATTTCTACGGTCCGTCTGCCGGATGGAGTGGTTATCCCGATCTGTTAACTCCGGAAGAGCTTCTTTTGGATGACACCAATATCAATATCAACTGGAAGGGCTGTGAAAAAGCCGTTGGAGCCTTCAGCTTCTAATTCTGACCATCATATTTATGCAGAAAAGCCTGATAATAGATATCAGGCTTTTTTTATTTGAAACAGTTTCCAACAAGCGGTAAGGCCAAACTTGCTTCACAGGGCCATAGAGTTACTGTTCTCCGGTATCTTACTATTATTGCCCTGGCTTTCTAAACTATGCTGACATGAAAAAAGAACTTATCGGCAAATTATTTCCTTTGCTCGACCGGATTTTTCGCTCCATTGACAAAAAACACATCAAGAGAACGCGAAATATCCGTTTGATACCAGGTATAAAATACCGCAGAGGGGGAAAACTGTCTTATGCCGAATGGGCTCATGTGGCGGGAATTTTTCAAACAATACTATACCAAAACCTGGAGAATAAAACAGCCAATAATATACTGGACATTGGTTGTGGGACCGGCCTTCTGGGGATATCTTCCGAGCCTTTTGTAGCTGAAGGAGGATCTTATACAGGCCTAGATGTCATAAAAAGCAGTATTGCATTTTGCAACAGGCATTTTGATCTTCCTGATTATTCTTTTATTCACTTTGACGTGTCAAACCCTACTTATGCCTCAACGCAAAGCAGCTCATTAAAACCCTGGCCGGTAGAGGATGAATCGAAAGACATGGTTACCGCTCTTTCCGTATGGACTCACCTAAATGAAAAAGACGCAATATTCTATTTCCAGGAAATATACCGGGTATTAAAAAAGGGAGGAAAGGCTGTTGTAACTTTCTTTTACCTCGATGAAAACTATCACCTGTCCTTACCCAAAAGGAGTAATGAGAGCGGGCGCTTCCACTCTACCAATCAAAATCGTTGGATCTTTGAAGCTAAAGCCTACGGATCGGATAACTGGTACACCCCTAAATGGACCAAAAATCCCGAAGACGCTATAGGTATAACGCCAGAAGGGCTAAAAATCCTTTTGAACAACTCTAAACTAAAACTCATTAAATATTACCCCGGAAACTGGAAAGAAAGCCCGGGTGCTTTTTTCCAGGATATACTGATATTTGAGAAATAGCTCTATACCGTAGATCATTTATGGCCCCTGCCCTTTTATCAGCTGTGAAGTCTTCACTATTTTCAGTCCATAATCATTTCATTTAATCAACCGGGTATTCCATTTATATTTAGTTTCTATAGTTCTGGGAAGCATGTAGAATACAAACATTCAACTTTTTGGCTGAATGAATATAATTTTCTACTTTTACACCTGTTAAATCTACCCGAAACAAATCAATAGAATCGAAAAATGAAAGCTGTAAAAGTGCAATACACTGTTAAGCCCGAATACGTTGAACAAAACAAGGCTAATATCAGAAGAGTAATGAATTGGCTAAAAACCAACCCTATAGATGGCATGCTCTACTCTACTTACACACTGGAAGATGGCCAGACTTTCGTCCATATCAATATTGCCCGGGACGAAGAAACTTTGGGCAAGCTGGGTAATGTACAGCTGTTCAATGAATTCAGGCAGGCCTTAAAAGAGAGCAAGCCCATCTCCCCTCCCCAATCTACCCAGTTAGAGCAGGTAGCAGTCGGATTTGAGCTTTAGACCTTTGCAGCTATAAATGAAAAAACCGGATAGCGATAAAGTTTTTGCTGCCCTGGCCGACAGCAACCGCAGGAAGATCATAGAACTGCTGCATGATAATGACTCCACATTGCTGGCTTTATCGGAATTCTTTCCCATATCCTTTCAGGCTCTGAGTAAGCATATTAAAGTTTTGGAAAATGCTGGCATACTGATCAAGAAAAAACAAGGCAAATACCGCCTGCTTTCTCTGAACAGGAATTCACTCAGGTATTCCCTCGAGTGGATTTCTCATTATTCGGATTTCTGGGATCAATCTTTTGATAAACTGGAGGATCAGATCACTAAAAGCAAGCTGAATGAAAGTTCAAAATAATATATATCTCAACCGCAGATTTAACTGCCCGGCTTCCGAATTATTCGAATGGTTAGTTCAAGCCGAGTTAATTGCCAAATGGTTTGGCCCCCAGGGCTTTTCTGTAAAAACTGCTCAAACAGCTGTAGCCGTTGGTGGTAAATACTCTATTGAGCTTGTAAAGCATGATCAAACAGGTTTCACTGTAAAAGGTGAATATATCAAAGTAAACAGGCCCCGTAATCTCGAATTTTCCCTCTATTACGAAGGCCTTGCTAATAAACCGCCCAAAAGTATAGTATCCATCCAGCTGATTGAATTGTCGCCCCGGGAATCGGAATTGATCTTTAGCCAGAAGTTTGAATTTACTCCTTCAGACATTGAGAACAGGGCTGCGGCCTGGGAATACATGTTCGGGGTGCTCAAAGAACAAATAAAAATATAAGCCTGTATTTTACTGCATAACTGGTTACAGCAATAGTTACCTTAGTGGTACGGAAATATCAGATCATGGTAGATGAACTGATCCAACATTTAAATAATTATACGCAACTGAATCCGGATGAAGCTTCATTGGTCAGGGAGATCATACCGGTGCGAAGCTTTCGCAAAGGAGATATCCTGTTAAAAGAAGGGGATATATCAAGCGAGTTTTACTTCATTATCAAGGGCTGTATCAGGTTGTTTTACACGGTAAACGGGGAAGAAAAAACCGCCTTTTTTTACACCGAAAATCATTTTGTGAGTTCTTATAGAAGCTTCGTAAAGCAAGCACCCGCCCATCATGGCCTGCAATGTGTGGAAGATATAACGGTTGCGGTCCTTTCAATTGAAAACTCCAACCGGCTGTTAAAAGAGTACCCAAAATTTGAATTCCTGGCCAGGGTGATAATGGAAGAGGAACTCATTATTTACCAGGATATCATCTCCCATTTCATCACCTTATCACCAGAAGAACGCTATCTCAACTTGCTTGAAACCAAACCGGAATTACTCCAGCGTATACCCCAGTATCATCTGGCTACCTATCTCGGCATCACACCCGAATCGCTTAGCCGTATACGCAGCAGGATCACAGCCAAGGGCATTTCTTAACTAAAGTCAACGAATATCTCCTTCTTCCACTCTTAATTTTGACCTTTAAAAGACACAGACATGAAAAGAGCCTATCTGGCACTCACTGTTATTGGCTTTATATTGCCCAATATCTTTGTGTTTAAAGAATCCGTTCAATCCGGTAACATACTTTTCTACGCCAGGCCACTGGAAACTTTTGAATTGATGTTTATCAATAATGTATCTTCCGCTTTTATGGTCGATCTGCTATTTGTAGTGGCGCTGTTTTTATTTTGGTCATACCGGGAAGCCCGGAAATATCAAATAAAAAATATTTGGCTGATCTGGATATGCACTTTTGCTTTTGGTATTGCCAGCGGTTTACCCCTTTTTCTGTATCTCCGGGAAATTAAATACAAAAATGTTGAAGTTGGAGTATCAAGCGGATGCTAACTGAATGGGTTGAGCCTATGAACTTCCACATGAGTATTCATAGCAGTATTTTTCGTTGACACTGAAATATTTTTTGCAAATTTCGCAAAAATTCTAAAAAAAAATTGCAATTGCCGTAACTTAAGCCGGGATTTTCTTACTTATTTGCGATAATCACCATTTTCAATCCACAACTGCAATTTATTAGCCTAGTATTGCAAATAATGCCATTTTAACGGAAAACTATCACAAATATTCGTTTTGATAAATTTTGTCAGGTTTATTTCTTTGTAGTGATATTGCCGCTAAACACTGGCAATGAAGTGTAATGTACTAAAACTTAATATTTAAAACGATGAAAAAGCCCTGTTACCTTTTTTCGATTATTCTTTTAATGCTTGCTCTGGGATGCAAAAAAGAAGATAACAATCCTTCCCCTTCACAAACGGTTATTTCAGGAACCTGGAATGTAGATTCGGTGGAAATAGTCAATTATGAAAATAATATACCTCAATCAAAAGCGGTAGAGATCACATGGCCTCACTCACTGGACTTTTCTCTTCCAAATCTCGTGGTTCAAAATGAAGCCGGGAATAGGGATACCGCCATTTTTTTACACACTGATCCAAATTACGCACTATCCGATCTAGATTTCAATAATGAAACAGATACTACTTACATTCTGTTGAAGATCCCTAACACATCAATTGAGCTCGAGTGGACAGGGTGGCGCGATACATTTAATGGCATTGAATATAAAACTGTTAATACCATGTACATCTCAAAATAAGCCCTGAGACTACAAAACCTTACAATGGATACAAAATTGAACACTGTAAAATACAGTTGCCTGCTGCTCTGTATTTTCATTATATGTCAAAGCTGTGCCACTTTAAAAGATCACCAATTCGATCACACACCGTTGAATACCAATAATCTGAAAAAACTGAATGACAAATATTACGCAAAGTCTATTATAACGGATTCGATAGAATTGAACTATATGTTCACACCAGATAACTTTTTCAGGGAAACAGACCGTAAAGACTCTGTAAGGATATATAACAGCAACATTTATAATTACGTGTTTGAAATAGACGTTGTCAGTAGCAGGCTTATCCGAGTAAATTATTACAAGAAAAATCAGCTGCTTTACAAGAGAAGCTATAAATGCAAATTAGCTGATGATGGTTACTTGTACCTGTATAACCAAAACACCAGACTATTAGGGGTTCCTTACTTATTAGGTGCTTTAGACGTAAAACACACTCGCCTTGGTCTAGATCATAACAATCAGCTGATCATGGATGTAGCCTATTTCAGGGGTGGCGCTGCACTTTTGATCATTTTCTTGGCTTGGGGAAATGAAAAATACCGGGCCACCTACAGAAGACTGGAATGATTATACTGGCTCTTAACTCTTTGGGTAATTAACCACAAAAATGTTGAAGTTGGTCAATCTCCGGAAGATTTATGAAGCTATTTAGTTAATTTTCGATCTTAAAAATTTATTGCTCTTGTAAAGTAATTTGTGAAAGAGGTCATCTCATTTCAAGCAGCAGTCAAAGGAGCTCTGGTGATTTTATCGCTTCTTGTGATCTTTCAGCTGTTGGTAATAAGTAGTATTATACCTTATCAGGTAGTATGGGGAGGCCGGTTGAAAAACCATTCCCAAATGATCTCCTATGGAATAATATCTATAATCTTAAACCTGCTTATGTTGTTAGTGGTAGGAGTATACGCCAAAATCATCAAAGTCAGGATCAATCAAACTTTGCTTAAAGTATTATTGTGGCTGATGTTTGCCATGTTCGCATTGAATACTATTGGTAACCTTCTATCCAAAAATCTTACTGAAGCACTCATATTTACCCCACTTACTCTCTTACTGGCGCTTTTTAGTTTTAGATTAGCGGTAGAAAAATAGCCTATTTTCAACCGGTCGAGCTAAACAAGCCTTATGGGTTCCAAAGAAAACCATTTAAGTATTTAACTGTTTATAGCTATAAACTGCATCTGGTGACAACCTTGCCTTCCTATATTGGAATCACATTCATAGTAAGCTGTTTATTAATAATTTACCTTTTTTACAGAGCTACCGCCAGGTCCACAATAACTTTAATAATACTGCTGGCCTGGCTAGCTATACAGGGAGCAATCGGTTACTCTGGTTTTTATACCATTACCGATACGGTTCCGCCCCGCTTTATATTGATCGTCCTCCCGCCCCTGATCACCATTGTCATACTTTTTGCTACCAAAGCGGGCCTCCGGTATATCGACCGGCTTAGTCTTTCCGCCCTCACTTTTTTCCACGTTGTGAGAATACCGGTAGAAATAGTACTATACTGGCTTTTGCTCTATAAAACCGTACCACCACAAATGACATTTGAAGGTAACAACTTTGATATTTTTTCAGGTTTAACCGCTCCCCTGGTCTATTACTTTGGTTTTAATAAAGAAATGATGAATCGTAACATAATATTGGCCTGGAACATCATCTGTTTAGGTTTATTACTCAATGTAGTGATTACAGGAATACTATCAGCCCCTACCCCTTTTCAACAAATAGCAATGGATCAACCGAATATTGCCCTTTTGCACTTTCCTTTTAACTGGTTGCCTTGCCTGGTGCCTTTGGTTTTATTTGCGCATTTAGTTTCCATAAGGCAACTTATCCGCAATAGATCGGTTATTCATCCGGAGACAGTTAATTAAATTTTATCCCGTAAATATCCTCATAACAGGCACCAATTCCGGTTTGGGTTTTGAAACCGCCAAACAACTGCTACAGTTGGGCCATACTGTAATTTTTAGCTGCAGAAATGAAGAAAAACTGAACGCTACCAGGGAAAAACTGCTGGAATTTGCGGAAGAAGATAAAATGTATGGGCTTATACTAGATCTTTCTTCCCTAAAACAAATAAAAGAAGCTGTACAAAGGCTCAATATCCCCTTAAATATTTTGATCTGTAATGCGGGTTTGTCTTATTCCTCACCAATAGCCAGGTATACCCAAGATGGTATAGAGGAAACTTTTGGCGTTAATCATTTGGGACATTTTTTATTGACCGACCTCCTGCTGAAAAAATACTCCGCTAATCTGAAAAAGATCACCGTTGTAGCATCTGACGCTCACAACCCCGACAAAACCAATAAAGTGTTTCCTCCATCCGATTTTTCCAGCATAAGAGAACTGGCCTATCCCTCAAGTAGCCCTAAAAATGCCGGACCCCTCCGCTACGTTCATTCCAAGCTCTGTAATGTTTTATTCACTTATGAGTTGGACAGGAGGCTCAGGTTCAAAGGCGAAACGGATATTACGGTAAATGCTTTTAATCCTGGTTTTATCCCTGGTACATCACTGGGTAAGGATACTCCTGCCTTTACCCGGTTTTTGCTGAAGTATGTTTTATCTAAAATGAGATTTATGATACCTGGAATGAGAACGGTGCAGCAATCGGCCAGTGATCTGATTGAGGTGGCATTAAATACACAATTAAGTGGCAAGTATTACGATGGCAGAAAAGAAGTTCCATCGTCTGATTTGAGTTATGATAAGGATCTTGCCCATGAGCTCTGGGAAGAAAGTGAAAAACTCCTCTCTCTGTAAGCTCTATTTATTCAAAATACTGTAAAACAATTATTTATAAAATTTCAATGTTTAAACATTGTTTTTTTTATATTTGTAGTGTAAAAGCAAATACGATGGATCGCAAAACTTTTATCAGAAACAGTTTGCTCGGTGTTGCCGCCACCGGGCTGGCTACTAAAGTAAGCGGCATTATCAACCCTGAAAATAAAGTTAAACAGGTAGGCTTCAATCACCTGCCTAATCCAAAGGAGGAAAACATGAAAACAGTAGTTCACAGAGCTGCTACACGCGGCCACGCTAATCACGGTTGGCTTAATAGCCACCACAGTTTTAGTTTTGCCAATTATTACAATCCGGAGCGCATGAACTTTGGCGTTCTCCGGGTACTGAATGACGATAAAGTATCACCCGGTATGGGTTTTGGTACCCACCCACACGATAATATGGAGATCATTTCCATTCCCCTGGAAGGCGATCTGGAGCACAAAGACAATATGGGCAATGCCGCTGTGATAAAAGAAGGCGATATACAGGTAATGAGTGCCGGGACCGGTATTCAACACAGCGAATACAACAAAAACAAAGACAGGGATGTGAAATTCCTTCAGATATGGTTGTTTCCCAATAAAAAGGATGTTGAGCCCCGCTACGATCAGGTTTCTACAGCTGAACTAAAAAAACCTAATGAGTTTTACCAGATATTGTCACCCTTTGCCCAGGACGAAGGAGTTTGGATACACCAGGATGCCTGGTTCCATTTGGGTGAATTCAGTAAACAAACCGAGGCTAAATACCAGATCAAGAAAGAAGGAAATGGTATCTATGCCTTTATTATTAACGGAGAGGCCGAAATAAACGGGAAAAAACTGGAAGAAAGGGATGCCATCGGTATCAGTGAAGCTTCTGAAATAAACCTAACAGCTTTTGAGGGTAGCAAGATACTGCTGATGGAAGTACCCATGCTCATTAACTAGCTTATATTAAAAAGCCCCGGAATCGGGGCTTTTGCTTTTCCCTTATAAAAAAGGCATATCCGGTTTGATAGAAGTTTAACTAGTTTTAAGGCTTCGTATTCAAATTCGAACCGTTGAAAAAACTGATCAAAGCCTTAAAAGCCCTTGGACAGATTGCCCGGAATCCCTGGCTACTGAACCATATCTTAGAAGACAATACCGCCTGGGAACAATACCTCAAGCAGAATTACCAGTTGGAAAATGGTCTGCCGGTTGTTGATCTTAACGATCTTTCTCCCGGTTTTTCTCAAACGCTCAGCCATATTTCCTTTTTAGACGGCAGCTCTTTACCCACCGATATTGCCCTGCTCAAAATTTTGGCTGGCAGATTTGAACATTGCCGATATTTTGAAATAGGTACTTGGCGGGGCGAAAGTGTTGTTAACGTTGCCGATGTGGCAGAAGAATGCTTTACCCTTAATCTCTCCAAACAAGAAATCGTAAGCCAGGGATACCCTGAAAAATACGCAGATCTACACGGTTTTTTTTCCAGGGGTAAAGCCAAAATTACTCACCTGGAGGGAAATTCCCTTACCTATGATTTTGGAGCCCTGCAAAAAAAGTTTGACCTGATTTTTATTGATGGTGCCCACCAATACGAATTTGTTAAAAATGACACTCAAAAAGTATTTCAACACTTGGTTCATGATCGATCTGTTGTGGTTTGGCACGATTACGCCTATAATCCTGAAAAAGTAAGAAAGGAGGTATTAGCAGGTATTTTGGACGGTTTACCTGATGGCTTCAGAAAATACCTGTATCACGCTTCCAATACTCTTTGTGCTGTTTTCATAAGAGAGAGTTTTCCCACCTCCCGGCTTGAGCCCCCCACTACTCCAAACAAAAGTTTTACTATCAAATTAGAGAACCGTATTATTGACTGACCTTTTACAACTGAAAAATAACAACCCTTTGCAAAAAGTAACGAAAAACAGGGAGCCCCATACCTTAAACCATGCCACCGCTATTGTCTACATTTTGTCTACTCTGGCTTTTCAATCAGATTTTGATATTTTTATATCTAGCACCCTTATTTCTGAACATTTCTAAGATATTGATCATACTATGACAAATCTCTCTATCAATTACTTAACAATCCCTGAAGAGCTTTTTCTCCTCAGCACCGATCATTCTAAAGGAAGCATTTCCAATACGAACAGCAATTCTTTTCAACTGGCACTTGCTGGTTCTATCCTTATGGAACTGGCACTTCAAAACAGGATTGATACCGATACTGAAGGTGTGATCATTGAAAATACTGAACTGACCGGTTCCGAAATACTGGATATTGCCCTTAACGACATGCAATTGGATGCCGACCGCAGGAATATCAACTTTTGGCTGAACCGGCTTTGCGAAAAACACGAAACCATTGTAGATTCAATCCTCAATGCCCTCATCAGAAAGGGTTTGCTTAAAATAGAGAACAGAAAAGTCTTGTGGGTCTTCAATTCCCCAAAATACCCTATCCGGGATCAAGCAGAAGTAAAAGATGTAAAATCCAGGTTACGCGAACTCATCTTCAGTGAAGAGATACCCGAATTACACGATATGGTAATTATCAGCTTGCTTTACAACAGCGGTATGCTTTATTTCATTTTAGATCAGGAAGAGATGGCTCAATACAAAGCCCGGACTGAGACGATTGCCAAGATGGATCTGATCGGCCAGAACATTGGAAAACGGATTGCTGAAGAACTCAACCTGGCTATCGCAGCCATGATGGGCGGAGGATATATAGCCCGCTAAATTTGAGCTTTTTACCGATTATAAATACTCCCCTTCCAACCACCGAAATTTTGCCTTTGCAGCTAGACATTCACAGGCTATTCCGCTGTGGTAAAAGCCCGGTTTGTTTTTTTAGATTTGCCGGCTGTTAAAAAATTCATCCATGAAAAAGTTCCGGGAATTAACCTTTATCAGTTTCCTCTCATTTACAGTTTTCACACTCAATGCCCAGAGCCATATCAACCTGGACTCTGTAAGGGTTTCAGCTAACAGAATACCGGGCAACCCTGCTGAGAGCGGTAAAAACGTTACCGTTATAACCGAGGCAGAGATCAGGTCCATGCCTATTAACTCAGTGGATGAACTGTTGCGTTTTACCACAGGAATTAACCTTAATTCCAGGAGTGCTTTTGGGGTACAAACCGATATAGGTATGAGGGGTAGTACATTTTCGCAAGTATTGATTCTCGTTGATAATATGAGGCTTAACGATCCCCTCACCGCCCATTTCAACAACAATATCCCCATACCATTATCGGAAGTCGGTCAGATTGAAATTATCAGGGGGCCAGCCAGTGTTTCTTTTGGCCCGGATGCTGTGGGTGGTGTTATTCATATAAAAACTAAGTCTTACCTGGCCAGGCAAGATCAAAAGACTGATTTTAAAGCTCAGGGAATGGCCGGAGTGGGGGAAAATCAATTATTCCTTACCGATATTGGGGTAAGTTCACACATCTCAAAATTACACCTGTCAGCAGCGGTAAAAACATCGGTAGCCCAGGGACAGCAACTGGAAAACCCCAATTTAAACATTGCTCCCGGTTCCGATAGTTTGTACAACAATTATTTCGACCTCCGCACCTATACTGCCGCAGCTACTTATTTTTTTAATGATGAGTGGCAACTTTACGGAAGGGTTGGAATTGATCGCAGGGATTTTAACGCCAAGTATTTTTACACGGCCAGTAATTTTGATGAATCCACCGAGCTGACAGAAAGCCTGTGGTCGCAATTACATTTAACCAGGAATTCCGCAAAAAACTCAACGGAATTTAGCTTAGGTTATAAAAAAACCGATGACCTTTTTGTCTTTAACCCAGCTTTTACCCCCAATGAGCATACCACTCAGCAGTTTATCTTTAATGCCAATCACTCCCAAAGTATCACTAAAAAAACCAAGATCGCCTATGGTTTACAGTTGGGACAAAGGGATATTATAAGTACCGACCGGGGCGACCACCAAAACATCTACAGCGGTGTTTACGGTATATTGTATTATCGTCTTTTTCCTGATCTGATCACAACTACCGGTTTAAGATTGGATTACGATGATAATTTCGGCCTTCAATTTCTCCCTCAGTTAAGTTTGGCGTATATCAAAGATAACTATACCCTGCGCAGTTCGATGGGAAGATCCATCAGGGCGGCAGATTTTACTGAGCGCTTTGTTTCTTACAATCTTGTAAACCCTTCTGCCGGAAGGAACATCGGTAACCCTGATCTGAAAGCTGAATCGTCCTATACTTTTGACCTGGGAGCAGATTACCGGCCGGTAAAAAGCATGGCGCTGAGCGCAACAGTATTTTACCGTTTTTCTGAAAACCTGATCGACTACATCATTACCAATTCTAACGACATAACTAATGTGCAAGACTTACTGCCGGATGCGGAATACCTTTACGCTTCCAATATTTCCTCCAGCAATACTCACGGACTAGAACTCCAGCTTGATAAGGATTTTAAACTGAGTGAGACAACTCAACTGAGAACGGGTATAGGTTATACCTACCTTTCCACCCAGAATGCCGACAGCGCGGTATCAAAATACATTGCCAATCACCCTGATCATATCTTAAATGGTTTGTTCAAACTTTCTTCCAAGTATGTAGATATAAGTTTAGCAATGAATTACATACACCGGAATGCTGAAACCATCGAAAACATTGATGCCCGGGTAAGATCGGACTATATGGTTACCAACCTTTTATTGCATTTAAAGCCCGGTAACAATAAAATGAGTCTCTTCATGAATATTCACAATCTGTTTGATGTGGAATATCAGGAAATTTTAGGGCCTCAGATGCCTGGCCGTTGGGTTATGGGTGGTCTTAAATGGCAGCTGTAATCTAATCAAAGTCATCGTATAGCAAATATTTCAGCCTCATCTGCTTATAAGCGATCAACTCATATTCCCATGACGCTTTGATCTCTTCAGAGCTTTTACCTGCTATAATGTCTTTACGCAATTGATCGGTTCCGGCTAGTTTGTCAAAAAAGCTATTGAAAAACTGACCTTTATCCGGAGCCATTTTATACGACTCGATCAGCCAAAGCAGATATAACTCTCCCAGACCATGCACATAATACATGGCAAAATTAGTGAGATCAAAGCCATAACAGGTCTTCCCTTTATAAGGAGGGTTTACCGCTCCGGGCTTACTTACAGGGATAAAAGTATCTGAAGATTCGGTGAAATAAGGGGCTCCTATCCGTTCAAAAGGCTTATCCGTACCCCGGCCTACACTTACGTTGGTCCCTTCAAAAAAACAAAGCGAAGGATAAAGGGAAACTGCCCACTTATTGGGTAAGTTAGGCGAAGGTTTAACTGGAAGGGAGTAGGCCATATTGTGATCCCAACCGATGCATTTGACTATGTCTAACGCACATTTTTTTCCATTTTTGAGCCAGCCCTCGCCATTTACCATGCGGGCGTACTCCCCTACTGTCATGCCATGCACTACCGGAACGGGGTGTAGTCCTACAAAGGATTCAAAACCGGGCTTTAAAACAGGTCCGTCTACGTAGTAGCCGTGAGGATTAGGCCGGTCCAGAACAACCAGCTTTTTGCTGTTTTCCGCACAGACTTCCATTACATAGGTAAGGGTAGAAATATAAGTGTAAAAGCGGGCTCCTACATCCTGTATATCAAACACTACAATGTCTATATCCGAAAGTTGTTCCGCGCTTGGTTTCTTATTATTGCCGTAAAGGGATATGATGGGCAAACCTGTTTTTTTGTCGGTACTGCTTTTTACTGCCTCTCCGGCAGAAGCATCTCCTCTAAAACCGTGCTCAGGAGCAAAAACCTTGAGTACGTTAACTTTATTTTCAAGCAAAAAGTCTACCAGGTGTTGACCTTTAACCATTGAAGTTTGATTAGCTACCACTGCCACCCTTTTCTTGTACAACAAAGGCAAATATGCACCCGGGCGCTCAGCTCCGGTCAGTAAGTTTTCAGCTTCCTTTAATTGAGCACCAACCACCAGGGGTAAAAGCAACAGAGCCAGGGTCAATTGCCTATATTTGGCAACCGCAGAAATACCTATCATATATTTGAGTTTCGAATTTTTCATAGCCAGCCGCATTTTAAAAAACAAAACACCTGCCGGAAAAATCTCCCGGCCGGTGATCCGTATTTCCATGTGGGCTATAGCTCTGGGTATTATCATAATGATCATAGCCCTGGCTACCGGTAACGGACTGCGCAATGAGATCAGGAGCAAAATAACCGGATTCGGGGGACATATTCAAATACTCAATTATCAACCGAACCCTACTTATGAACAAGACCCGATTACAATAGGCGATTCCCTTCTGCTGACTATTCAAAATCTGGAAGGTGTTACACACATCCAAAAAATAGCCCGTAAAGCAGGGATCATCAAACAACAGGAACTTTTTGAAGGTGCTATTTTGAAAGGAGTGGATTCTACCTTCAACTGGCAATTTTTTGAATCATACCTGCAAGAAGGCAATAGCCTGAATCTTTCCGGCAAAACCTACAATGATTCTGTAATTATCAGCCAGAACCTGGCCAACAAACTTTCCCTTCAGCTTCACGACAAATTCAGTATGTACTTTGTAAGGGAATTACCCAAGCCCCCTTTGCTGCGCTATTTCCATGTGGCAGGTATTTACAAAACCGACTTTGAGGAAATCGATAACAATTATTTATTGGGAGACCTCAAGCATGTATTACGCCTCAACAGATGGGAAAAAGACCAGGCGGGCAATCTTGAGATTTACCTTTCCGATGAAGATCTCATGTTAGAAAAAACCCTTGCCATCAGGGCTATATTGCCCTTTGAATATGATGCCCTTACTGCACGTCAACTCAATGAACAATTGTTTCAGTGGCTCGATCTTTTTGATCTTAATATCCTCATTGTTCTCATTATAATGATTGTGGTAGCTACCATCAACATGAGTATCGCTTTGCTGATCCTGATACTGGAAAGAACACAGATGATCGGAATATTAAAAGCTTTGGGTAGCTATGACCTAAGCATACGGAAGATATTTTTATTGAGCGCTGCCAATCTTATAGCCAAAGGGTTGCTTTGGGGCAATATCATTGGCATAGGCCTTTGCCTGTTACAGCAATATTTTGGTCTTATCAAACTCGACCCATCTACTTATTATGTCAGTGAAGTTTCCATTGACCTCAACTTATTTCATCTCATATTGTTAAATGCGGGAACTGTGCTGATATGTCTGGCCAGTCTTGTATTACCTTCATTTGTCATTACCCGTATTTCGCCTGTAAAAGCCATCCGCTTTGATTAGCTTTGCAGCCAAAATTTAAAGATTATAGCTCCCGTGAGACCCATCAAGAATATCTACAACAATATCCTGGAAACTATCGGCCATACACCATTGATCAAACTCAATAAAATTGCTGAGCATATACCTGCCACCGTTTTGGCCAAGGTTGAATATTTCAATCCAGGCCATTCGGTTAAAGACCGCATGGCTCTTAAAATGGTAGAAGATGCCGAAAAAGAAGGTAAATTGAAACCAGGAGGAACCATTATTGAATGTACTTCCGGCAACACCGGTATGGGTCTGGCCCTAGCCGCTATTGTTAAAGGCTACAAATTGATCTGTACCCTGAGCGACAAACAGAGCAAGGAAAAAATGGATATTCTGCGCGCGATGGGAGCCGAAATATATGTTTGTCCTACTAATGTAACCCCTGATCATCCGGATTCTTATTATTCCGTAGCAGAACGTTTAAACAAAGAGATCCCCAACTCTTTTTACCCTTACCAATACGATAACTTGAGTAACCGCAAAGCCCATTATGAAAGTACCGGCCCAGAGATATGGGAGCAAACCGAGGGCAAGATCACCCATTTTGTGGTTGGGGTAGGAACCGGAGGAACTATATCAGGAGTCGGAAAATATTTGAAAGAACAAAATCCCAACATCAAAATATGGGGAGGTGACACTTACGGTTCGGTATTTAAGAAATACCACGAAACCAGAGAATTTGACGAAAAAGAGATCTATCCCTACATTACCGAAGGAATAGGTGAGGATATTCTGCCTAAGAATGTGGATTTTGATGTTATTGATCATTTTGAAAAGATAACTGATAAAGAGGGAGCATTGGTAACCCGGGAATTGGCCAAAAAAGAAGGTTTATTTCTCGGTTATTCTGCCGGTTCAGCTTTTCAGGTAGTACGCCAGATGAAAGACCATCTTACTGAGGATGACGTAGTAGTGGTACTTTTCCATGATCACGGCAGCCGCTATGTCGGTAAAGTCTACAATGACGACTGGATGCGCGATCGCGGTTTTCTCACTACTGCTAATTCTACAGCCGGTGATCTGGTAAAGGCCCATCAAAATCTAAAACTGATCACAGCCAAACCCACTGAATTGGTGTCTGCCGCCATCCAGAAAATGCAGCAGTATAATATTTCTCAATTACCGGTAATGGATGGTAGTGATCTGGTAGGTTCACTGGACGACAGTCATCTCTTCCAAAAAATAATGAACGACCCTTCTCTGGCAGAAAAGACTGTTGAGCAGGTAATGGACAATCCTTTTCCAGTTGTTGATAGTCACACTGACCTTCAGACTATAGCCGGGCATATCAATAAGGAGAATAAGGCCGTATTGGTAAAATTTTCCGAAGGCGGTTATCACATTATTACTAAACAGGATATTATCGGAGCTTTGAGCTAATGGCGGTATATACCGATCAGACCGAACGAAACTTAGAACTGGCTCATAGGCCGAAACGGATTATTTCCACCGTTCCTTCTCAAACGGAATTGCTTTACGATCTAGGACTGGAAAAAGAAGTGATAGGGATTACCGCCTTTTGTGTTCACCCCAAAAGCTGGCTTCAAGAAAAAGTAGTGATAGGCGGCACTAAAGACCTCAAAACAAAATTGATAAGGGATCTAAAACCCGATCTTATAATTGGTAATAAGGAGGAAAACGTTAAAGAACAGGTAGAAGAGTTAGCAGTTGATATACCTTTTTGGCTAAGTGATGTAGAAACTTTTGAGGATGCTTTGGCTATGATCAGTCAGGTAGGAGAATTAACAGGTAAAGCAGTCAATGCTGAAAAGCTAAGCCAACAAATCCTGCAAAAGAAGGAAGAACTGAAGCCCCTGCCTGAGATTCCCACGGCTTACTTCATCTGGAAAGAACCCTATATGCTGGCAGGCCATAGTACTTTTATAGGTGATATGATGCAACTCAGTGGCCTGAAAAACATCGCTCCGCAAAACGAGGAACGCTACCCGCAAATAGCTTTTGAGCACTTACAGAGTCTGCAACCCAGCTTAATCCTGCTGAGCTCTGAGCCTTTTGCCTTCAGTACTGCTGATGCGCATCAATTGGCAAAAATTTGTCCTGAGGCTACGATCAAAATAATTGACGGGGAACGATTCAGCTGGTATGGCAGCCGTATGTTAGGCACTATAGACTATCTCAAAAGATTTACAAATGAATTAAGCCTTATTTTTCAATAAGCCTTTACATATTTTCTTTACTATGCCCGGACCTTCGTAAACAAAGCCAGTATAAACCTGCACTAAAACGGCTCCGGCTTCCAGTTTCTCCCTCGCATCGCTGGCATTGAATATTCCTCCCACCGCTATTATTGGAATCTTTCCTTTTGATCTTTGATTCAGATACCGGATCACCTCAGTGGATCGCTCTTTAACCGGTAAACCGCTGACTCCTCCAGCTCCTATGTTCTTAACTGTAGCTTCTGGTGTTTTCAAATTCCCTCTGGAAATAGTAGTATTTGTTGCTATAATACCGTCAATTTTACTTTCCTGTACGATCTCAACAATATCATCTAACTGCCCATCAGTAAGATCTGGCGCGATTTTCAATAAGACCGGTTTAGGCTTTACTTTCTTAAAATTCTCTGCTTGCAAACTCATCAATATCTGCTTGAGAGGTTCCTTTTCCTGTAGATCCCTTAAATTGGGCGTATTAGGGGAAGAAACATTGACCACAAAATAATCTACGTGATCAAAGAGTTTGTCAAAGCAGATAAGGTAGTCGTTTAAAGCTTCTTCATTAGGGGTAACTTTATTCTTACCAATGTTACCCCCCATGATCAGTTTGTGATTTGATCGCTTCTTTAAACGCTTTACCAGGGCTTCTACTCCACCGTTGTTAAAACCCATCCGGTTGATCAGACCCTGATCGGCCTTTAGGCGAAACAAACGGGGTTTTTCATTTCCTGCTTGTGGCTTGGGGGTAACGGTTCCTACTTCAATAAAACCAAAACCGTAATGGCCCAATTCTTCAAAAAGCTTCCCATCTTTATCAAAACCTGCGGCTAAGCCCACGGGATTTTCAAATTCCAACCCTAAGGCTTTTACTTTTAAGTGCTCATCCCTGACCTTGTACATTCCTTTTGTCAATGCTACTACTCCAGGGATTTTTTGGCTGATTTTGATGAAACGGAAAGTAAAATGGTGCACCGCTTCAGGATCGAACAAAAACAACAAGGGGCGCAGAAGAAGTTTGTACATGGAAGGATTTTGCCGCAAAAATAAGCAAGGGAATACTATTATCTTTGCCCACTATGTCTAAGGACTTCATAAATATTAAAAACCGCAAGGCCAAATTTGAGTACCACATCCTCGACAAATTTGAGGCAGGGATTCAATTGTTGGGCACAGAGATAAAATCCATCCGTGAGGGAAAGGCCAGTTTGGTGGAAAGCTATTGTTATTTTAAAGGGCAAGAGCTCTTTATCAAGAATATGAACATAGCGGAATACAGTCACGGTAACATCAATAATCATGAGCCTTTGCGGGAACGCAAATTACTGCTGCACAAAAGGGAACTTTCCAAGCTGAAGGACAATCTGGAAAAAGGAGGAAACAATACCATTATTCCATTACGGCTCTACATCAATGACAAGGGTATAGCCAAAATGGAGATAGCCCTGGCTACCGGTAAAAAGCTATACGACAAACGGGAGAGTATCAAGGAAAAAGACATTAAACGTGAGATGGATCGCAGGATGAAATATTAATTTCCCAACAGTTCTATTCTCCTCTCTCAAAATAATAAGTCTCATTATCGCCCTCACTGTAACAGGTTAATTTTTTGTGGTCCAACTGTTTAATCTGAAGCTTCACAGTATCCTCATCTTCCTGATACATGTAGATCGTACCATTTTTATAGTTCCACTGAGCACTTTCTCTTTCATCATCTATCACCATTTCCACCTTGCCGCTTTCCAAAAAGATTAAATAACCTTCAGTCTCATCGCTTTCAAGCTCCTCAAAATCCCCTAAATATTCTACAGTTACAGGATGCCATTTTTTGTTAGTGAGTAAAGAAACCTGGTCGCTCTCTTGAGCGGAAGCTGCTGATACTGTTACAATGAGCAGCAATGAAATGACTATCTTCTTCATATCCTTTTCTTTTATTATTTGACCAGGAAGATGAAGTTGAGTTGTATCTGTTGGAATTATTTCCTCCTGGCTGCCATTAAAGTATTCTTAAGCAAGCTCACCCTGGTCATGGGTCCCACACCGCCTGGAACAGGTGTAATATAAGAAGCTTTTTCGGCTACTTTTTCAAAATCTACATCACCTACCAAACGATGGCCTGATTTTTTGCTTTTGTCCACCACCCTGGTAGTACCCACATCAATAATTACTACGCCATCTTTTACCATATCAGCAGTCACAAAATTGGGTTTACCCAAAGCGGCAATAATAATGTCGGCTTCATTGAGTAGCTCCTTAAGGTTGGTGGTACGGCTGTGGGTTAAGGTTACAGTAGCATTGCCCGGATAGGCATTACGACCCATCAAAATGCTGGCGGGCAGGCCTACAATATGCGAACGACCGATGACCACACAGTGCTTGCCCCCGGTCTCTATATTGTAGCGATCCAGCAGATCGATGATGCCCATGGGAGTGGCCGGTAAAAAAGTCGGCAGGTTTAAAGCCATGCGACCCAGGTTTTGCGGATGAAAACCGTCTACATCTTTTTCAGGGTCAATGGCCATGATCACCTTTTGCTCGTCTATATGCTTGGGCAAGGGGAGCTGAACGATATAGCCGTCAACGGCATCGTCTTCGTTCAGTTTGTGTACCTCTTCCAACAGTTCTTTTTCTGAGATGGTCTCGGACAGCTTGACTAGAGTAGAATCGAAGCCCACTTCCTTGCAATCTTTTAGCTTGGCATTGACATAGGTTACCGAAGCCCCGTTATTCCCAACCAACACTACAGCCAGATGGGGTTTTTTGCCGGTTTTTTCACTTACCTTTTGTACTTCTTTGGCAATTTCGTCTTTAATCTCTTGTGAGGTCTTTTTTCCGTCTAGTAGTATCATAAGTGTGTTTTATGTGGTAAAAAGTATAGTACTAAACTTTATGTATGGTTTTCTATAAGTAGGAGATCGCAGATTTCCACTCTGTTCCATCCGCGATGAATCTTAAACCTTTAGGCTTTCAGCTTATCGGTTTCAATTAATCATCCTTCGATAAACCCCGCTACAGCGGGACACTCAGGTTTACAACCTTAAAACTACATTGGTCTTCCTCCGCCCATTCCTTTCATCATCTGGGCCATTTGCTTGCCGCCTCCGCCCTGCATCATCTTCATCATTTTGCTCATATCGTTAAACTGCTTGAGCAACTGGTTCACTTGTTGGATACTGGTACCACTGCCATCGGCTATGCGCTTTCTCCGGCTGCCATTGATCACTTTGGGGTTTTCTCTTTCTTCGGGTGTCATGCTTTGGATAATCGCTTCTATTCCTTTAAAGGCATCATCATCAATATCAATATTCTTCATCATCTTGCCCATACCAGGGATCATCCCCATGAGGTCTTTCATATTCCCCATTTTTTTGATCTGCTTGATCTGTCCGATGAAGTCGTTGAAATCAAACTTGTTAGTCGCAATTTTCTTCTGTACCCTGCGGGCTTCTTCCTCATCGTATTGCTCCTGGGCACGTTCTACCAGCGAAACCACATCCCCCATACCGAGAATACGGTCAGCCATACGATCAGGATAGAATACATCCAGGGCATCCATTTTTTCCCCGGTACCGATGAACTTAATCGGTTTTTTAACAATAGAGCGGATCGTTAAAGCCGCTCCACCACGGGTATCACCGTCCAGCTTGGTAAGGATCACCCCTTCGTAATCCAATATATCGTTAAAGGCTTTAGCCGTATTTACTGCATCCTGGCCGGTCATGGAATCCACCACAAAAAGGGTTTCATCTGGTTTAATGGCTCCATGGATGTTGCGGATCTCGTTCATCATATCCTGGTCTATCGCCAAACGACCGGCTGTATCCACTATCACTACGTTAAAGCCGTTAGCTTTGGCATGTTTCAGGGCATTTTCCGCAATCTGAACCGGATTCTTATTGTCTTCTTCGGTGTAGACCTCTACCCCTATCTGCTCGCCTACTACTTTTAACTGGTTAATGGCCGCGGGACGGTAAACATCACAAGCTACCAGCAAAGGGCGTCTGGATTTTTTGCGTTTAAGGTAATTAGCCAGTTTACCGGAATGAGTGGTTTTACCGGAACCTTGCAGACCCGCCATTAAAATAACGCTGGGTGAAGACGATATATCTAATTCTTCCACCGAACCGCCCATCAGTTGAGCCATTTCATCCCGCACAATTTTGGTCATCAACTGACCAGGCTTGAGAGCTGTCAATACTTTTTGCCCTAAGGCTTTTTCCTTAACGGTATTGGTAAAGTCCTTGGCTATTCTGTAGCTTACATCGGCATCTACCAACGCTCTGCGTATCTCTTTTACGGTTTCCGCTACGTTTACTTCGGATATTTGTCCGTGTCCCTTGAGGACGTGAAAAGCTTTATCTAGTTTATCCTGTAGATTGTCAAACATTTATTTCTCCTTCAGAAAGTGTAAAATTCAGAACGGCAAATTTAAGCAATATATCATCCTGGCTTAGTAGCGCAATATATCATTCAAACCTTGCTTTAAAGTTTCGATCTGGCCTTCATCAATCCGGCCAAGTTTATTCTTTAACCTTTCTTTGGCCACCGAACGGATATGAAAGGTCAATACTTCGGAAGTTTTTTTAAGGCCATTTATGGCATTAGGTTCTAGTACCAAATTACCTTTATAAGCTTTGATTTTAGTAGTTAAAGGACAAACTATTACTACTGGCAGGTATTTATTGAGAAGGTTACCGCTAATGATCACAGCCGGTCTTCTCCCCTTTTGCTCACTCCCCCGGGTAGGGTCAAAGCGCATTTCCCATATTTCACCCTGCTTCATCTTCGCTAAGCTTGGTGAGGTATTCCTGCATTCCTTCTTCTGCTATTTGCAAAACTTGCTGATCTTCTGCGGCTTGTTGGTAAGATCTGACATAATCAGCCCGGTTCAATTGATCTAAATAGATCTCCAAGGCTCTCTCTATCAGCTTGTTTTTGGGCAAATTAAGTCGCTGGGCGGCTTCATTGAGCCTCTGCAAAAGGTTTTCTGGCAAGGATGATGTAAAGGTTGTCATTTAGATTTCATATTTATAGATCAAAAATATGAAATATATTTAGAGAATCCCTCTTTTTGCCAGGCATCCCTGAAATTGCGGGTCTCCGCTACACCTGTCTGCCAGAGGCAGGCGGATTGAGAAATCTACAACCAGGCTCTTCATACCGTGACCCGGCATCTTTAATTATAACGCCCTGGTTGAGATCGCTGCTCTACCTGTCGCCTGCCTGCCGGCAGGGTAGACAGGTCTATGACCCCGATGATTAATAATCAAATCATATTGGGAAAGTACGTCTACATCCTTTCCGGAACAGCTATACCCAGCAAACGCATTCCTGTTTTGACTACATCAGCCGTAATTTCTGAAAGTTGCAACCTGAAGGCCACTGCCGCTTTGTTTTCATCGGCCAGAATTGGTACCTGCTGGTAAAAGTGATTATACATCTTAACCAGGTCATAAACATAGGCCGCTACTATAGCGGGGTTGTGTTCTGCTGCTGCTTGTTGAATGATCTCAGGGAATTTTACCAGCCATTTAATAATGTTTTGCTCGCTTTCCTCCAGTTGATCATACCCGCCCTCTGCATTCAATTCCCTTTCGCGCCCTTTGCGCAACAGTGACTTGATACGCGCATGGGTATACTGTATAAAAGGCCCGGTATCCCCGTTAAAATCGATGGATTCTTCGGGATTGAACATCATACGCTTGCGCGGGTCAACCCGCAGGATGTAATATTTTAACGCTCCCAAGCCCACCATATGGTAGAGGTTCTTTTTTTCCTCTGCTATCATGCCTTCGGTTTTGCCCAGTTCTTCAGAGATTTTAGCTGCTGTCTGCTCCATCTCATCGATCAGTTCATCGGCATCTACCACCGTTCCCTCTCGGGATTTCATCTTGCCTGAGGGCAAATCTACCATACCGTAAGAAAGGTGGTGAAGGTTTTTAGCCCAACTATAACCTAACTTATCCAGGATAATAAACAAGACTTTAAAATGGTAATCCTGCTCATTACCTACAGTATAGATCATCCCGGTGAGATCCTCAAAATCCTCAAACCTCTGAATAGCTGTACCTATATCCTGGGTCATATAAACGCTGGTGCCGTCACTGCGCAGTAAGATTTTTCTATCCAAACCTTCACTGGCGAGATCCACCCAAACGGATCCATCGTCCTCTTTTTCAAAAATACCTTTAGCCAAACCTTCTTCTATCACCCTTTTACCCAACAAATAGGTCTGGCTTTCGTAATAGTATTTATCAAAGTCCACGCCCAGGCGGTCGTAAGTTTCTTCAAATCCATCGTATACCCAGCCGTTCATCTTCTCCCAAAGTGCTATGGTTTCAGGCTCTCCCTGTTCCCATTTTTTGAGCATTGTCCTGGCCTCTTCCATTATTGAAGCCTTTTGCCTGGCCTTCTCCTCTTCCACCCCTTTATCAACCAGTCTTCTTATTTCTTCACGGTAAGCCTTGTCAAACTCCACATAGTATTTTCCCACCAGCTTATCTCCTTTCAGTCCGGATGATTCGGGCGTCTCCCCCTTGCCAAACTTTTGCCAAGCTAGCATGCTTTTACAGATGTGAATGCCCCGGTCGTTAATGATCTGGGCTTTGACCACTTTTTTACCAGCCGCTTTCAGCAATTCGGATACCGAATACCCCAGCAGGTTATTGCGGACATGCCCCAGATGGAGAGGTTTGTTGGTATTGGGTGAAGAGTATTCCACCATAATGGTTTCTTCACCCTGTGCAGCAATACCGTAATTATCAGTTTGGACAATATCTTGTAACTGCTCTATCCAATAGGCATCAGAAAGGGAAATGTTGAGAAAACCCTTAACTACGTTAAAGGTAGAGATCTCAGCTATCTCTTTTTGTAGATATTCTCCTATTTCCCGGGCAGTATCTTCCGGTTTTTTCCGGCTGGCTTTGAGGTAGGGGAAAACTACCAGGGTCAGATCACCTTCAAATTCCTTACGGGTATCCTGGAGGTCTATTTTACCCTCTTCTATGCCGTACAGTTCCCTGAGGACAGCTGCAATAAGCTGTTGCAATACTACCCTTAAATCATTTTTCAAAGTTCTGTTCTATTTTTTCAATGACTGGTTTTATGACCTGAAATGCTGCCTCGGCCATAGCGTTTCCCTTATCGCAAAGCAACGGATTGATCTCGGTGGTTTCAAAACAACAAACTTTATTGCTCTCTAAAAGCTTGAGAATAATATCCCGGGCTTCTTCAACTGTAAGGCCTTCCGGAACCGGTGTACCTGTACCGCGGCTGATAGATGGGTCAAGGCTATCCACATCAAAAGAAACGTATATCAGATCACAATCCTTTAAGTGTTTCAGTGCCCTGCCAGCCACTTCAGCAGCCCCTAGCCTGCGCACCCCGGCCGTCTTCACATTAGGTATGTAATATTTTTTCATCAGATGTTCTTCGGCTTCTTCCGTATCGCGAACGGAGATGAAGAATATATCAGATGGATTTATCCGGGGCTCAGGTCCTTTCATGGCGTTCCAGATACCAATGGTCTCTGCATGTGGTTCGTTAATCTTATATTCGAGATTATCCTCACCTATAGATATCGCCAGAGGCATGCCGTGAACGTTTCCCGAAGGTGAAGTATAGGGAGAATGCAGATCGGCATGGGCATCTATCCAAACCACACCCAGCCTGCTATTAGGATAAGCGTTTTTGATAGCCCAGATAGTTCCTGCTGCATTGCTGTGATCTCCTGAAAAAACTACGGGAAAAGCCCCGTTCTTTAACTCCTGCCCTATTTCCTCGTCAATATATTTAAAGGTGAGTGATATACTGTCTATCCGTTTAGCGGATTCATCCGTATAATCCATGAAAAGGAACTCATTGAAATCTTTGATCCGTTTGATCTTATAGCGATCAAAAAAATTTCTATCGATATCGTAACTCGCCATTCGCAAAGCGTCAAAACCCAGGCAAGCCCCTCTGGTTCCCGCCCCTAGCTCTGACATTATGCTCATATAGCTGATGTTCTTGGCCATAAATTCAGATTTATCCTGCAAATGTAACTGAACCCTCTCTAATGAAAAAAATGCGCGATACTACTATCGACATATACTTTTCGCAAAAATTTTTTGAGGTTTTTATGCAAGTAGTTTAGACCAAAACCCGGTCTTTGCCATTTAAATATCTTTACCCCTTTAATGATCAACTGATGGGTGAAAAAGAACTATTGGAAGGAATTGCGGCAGGAAGCGAAAAGGCTTATCGCCAACTCTTTGATCAATATTTTGAACCTCTTACCTATTTTGCATATAAATACTTGCAGGATATTGACGTTGCGCAAGATCTGGTTCAGGAGGCTTTTGGCAATCTTTATGAAAAACGCCGCGAACTCAACATCACGCTATCACTCAAATCATACCTTTATCGCAGTGTCCAAAACAGTAGCTTTAACGTTTTGAGGCAAAACCAAATGAAAGAAAAACACCATGCTGCTATAAAAAGCAATAGTGAAACGGTGTTTACTGATCAAACCATAGAATTGAACGAGCTGGAACTAAAAATACACAGAGCCATTGACAAGCTCCCCGAACAGTGTGGCCGTATTTTTAAGATGAGTCGCTTTGAAAACCTGACTAATCAGGAAATAGCCGATCAGCTTGGTATTTCCAAAAGGACTGTAGAAACCCAGATCAGTAAGGCTCTGAGAGAACTTCGCAAAACACTGATAATCTTTGTTTTAGAATTTTTATTGAAATTTTTCTGATGTTGCGTACGTGTGTTTCCCTACTTATTTGTCATAGGGTTGTATTAATTCAAAAACTAAAACACGAAAATGAAAACGCAATTTTTAGCTTTAGCAACCCTGGCAATCATCAGTTTAACTTCTTGCAATAAAGACAAAGATGAAGATGCGACCAGACCTAAAACCAGACTGGAGATTTTAATGGAGAAACCCTGGAATGCCCGCTCCATTACTTCCAACTTATACTTACAGGGGCAACTGATAAACAGTCGGGTAGAAGCTACAAGTGGAATAACCGTGGATTTCCGCAATGATGGTACGGTAATAAGCTATCAAAATAATTCCCCGGTTGATACTCTTGCTTATTCACTCTCTTCCGATAATTCTATGGTGATGGGAGACCTGCAAGGCAGTGTGGATATCCTCAATGATTCTGAGCTTCAAATTACTTTTACAATTGATGAAGGTACCCCTGATATGCCGGTTCTCGAAGAGGTATATGACTTTACACGTTAAAATGATCCTATGGTAGTGGATGAAAAAACCATGAACCTGATCATCGGCCGGCTGAGTAATACCAACTCAGCTGCCGATGGTTTGGTCCTTCAAAAATGGTTGGATGAAAGTCCTGATCATCAAGCTGAATTTGAAAATTATGCCCGTCTTTGGAAGCAAGCCGATGGTTTATCAACATTTCCAAAGATTGATATTGAATCACAATGGAAGATTTTCCAAAGCAGGCATTTTTCTAAACAAACTAAAGTTATCCGACTCAACTCCTGGCTGTACGCAGCAGCTGCAATCCTAATTATAGGTCTTTTTATTGGTACCTATTTCGGTGGAAACACTGTTTATAAAACCAATACCTATGAAAGGTTAGCAGTAGAATTGAGTGATGGTAGCTCTATTGTACTAAAACAAAATACCCAACTCAAAGTGCCGCGCATATTCAATTGGTTTAACCGTAAATTGGAACTGGAAGGCACTGCCTTTTTTGATGTAGCAAAGAATCCTGAAAAACCTTTTGAGATTATTTCCCCACTAACCAACACAAAAGTTTTAGGTACACAGTTTAAAAATATTGCTACGGAAAACTTAAATCAGCTTGAAGTTACTGAAGGTAAAGTAGCTTATTGGTCTGCACAGGCTAGCGATACGCTTATATTAACTGCGGGTGAAAAAGGAGAATTGATTAATTCTACTTTAAAAGAGTCTTCCATTGATCAACTCAATACAGATAGTTGGAAAAGCGGCATGTTTAAATTTAATGACCAGCCTTTAATCGAAGTTTTACTAACCCTTCAGGATTATTACAATTTTGACTTTGATACTAATGGTATTTTACAAAATAAAACCTGCAGTTTTAGTGGATCTTTTGAAAGCCAAACATTGGAAGAAATCCTGGAAGAATTGAAGCTGGTGATGGGTTTACAATATGAATTTGAAGATAGGGTTCTCCTTATCCAAAAAGCAGCTTGCCCATAATGAAAAGCTTTTTAAAAACCCTGGCTTTGCTTGGCTTTATAGCTGCGCAAGCTCAACTGGTAGCCCAGGTTAATCTGTTGCAACAAACTATTGAAGTAAGGCCTGGTAGTTATAAGCCTGATGAACTTATCCAAAAAATTGAAGACAGCGGATTTAGACTTTCTTATCCTTCTGCCCTTTTAACTAAAGATAATTTGGAGCTGAAATATTCCACTTACAGCCTGGAAACCTTATTGCAAAAACTTTTTAATCCAGAGTACAGTAAAATTATCCTTAGAGGAAAAAAGATTTTGGTTGCTTATAAAGATGGGATAAGTATTACTTACAGTGGTTACGTAGAAGAAAAAGGATCAGGTGAACGCTTGATAGGAGTGAATATTTACCTGAAAGAATTAAAGCAAGGTACAGTTACCAATGAATATGGCTTCTATTCCATCACTGTTCCCTTAAATACTACGCTGGTAGCAGAGTTTAGCTTTATTGGATATGCCACCCAAAAGCTTTCTCTGGAGCCAGCTCAAACCAAGGTTGATGTTTCCTTGCAAAATATCAGCGTGAAACTAGAAGAAGCTACTGTTAGTGCTGAAAAGATGGTAATCCGCCAAACCCAAATGAGTCAGGTAAAGCTCAATCAACAGCAATTAGAAGATATCCCTGCCTTTTTTGGAGAAGCTGATGTTTTAAAAGCCATGCACTTTTTACCGGGTGTGCAAATGGCTTCAGAAGGAAATACCAATTTTTTAGTCAGAGGAGGAAGTGCCGATCAAAATTTGATCTTATTGGATGGTGTACCCGTTTACAATGCCTCTCACTTATTTGGTTTCTTTTCTGTTTTTAACAGCGATGCCGTTAAAAATGTAGAACTCACCAAAGGGGGATTCCCTGCTCGTTTTGGTGGTAGGTTAAGTTCCGTTTTAGAGGTAAATATGAAAGAAGGTGATATGCAAGAATATCATGGTTCCGGGGGTATTGGTCTTTTATCTTCCGATTTCACTTTGGAAGGGCCCATCGTAAAAAACAAAACCTCTTTTATGGTTTCGGGTCGCAGAACTTATTCTGACCTCCTGTATCGTCCTTTTTTAAGTGGTGGGGTTGATTTCATCTACTACTTTGGTGATCTTAACCTAAAGCTCAATCACAAATTCTCTCGTAAAGACCGGTTATACTTGAGTTTTTATCAAGGCAGAGATAAAATAAAATATGAAGAAAATCCTAACCGCTTTGGTTTTTCCTGGGGAAATTATACTGGTGTTTTACGTTGGAACCATCTCTTTAATGATCGCCTTTTTTCCAATCTCAGTTTTTTTTACACCCGTTACAAGTTAGCAGTAGAAACTGCGTTTTCCTCTGGTATTGCATTAGATGTTGATCAAGAAAGCACTTATTTTTCCAGCATACAAGATATGGGGATTCGCTATGATTTTGAGTATAACCTAAGCCGTAAGCATAATATTGAGTTTGGCTTGAATTATACTTTCCACGATTTTAAACCCGGCATACTCAATCAAACTATTGGCATTGAAAATATTGATGCCGTGTTGGATGTATCGCCTTCTATATACTCACACGATATTTTTGCCTACCTACAAGATGAATGGCAATTGAATGAACGCTTTTCTGTAAATATGGGTCTTCATGGAGCTAGCTATTTCTCTGGAGCTTCATCTTATAACAGTTTGCAGCCCCGGTTTTCTGCCCTTTATCAATTAACAGATACCTGGTCCCTAAAAACTAGTGCAGCCAGTATGCAACAATTTATTCACTTACTGGCAAACCCAGGCACTTCTTTACCTACCGATATTTGGGTGAGCAGCTCTGAACGTGTAGCTCCACAAGAATCCTGGCAAATTGCCTTTGGTACTGCTGCAAACCTATTCAATAACAAGCTTGAACTGCAAAGTGAAGTGTATTATAAAGGCTTCAGTAACCTTATCGACTATAAAGCAGCAGCTAGTAGTGCTATAGCGAGCAATTGGGAAGATCAAATTTTAACCGGAGGTATTGGCAATGCTTATGGGTTGGAGCTATTAGTGAGAAAAAGTTCAGGGAAATTGACAGGATGGTTAGCTTATGGTCTTGGCTGGAGTAACCGACAGTTTGATGAAATTAACGATGGTGAATGGTATCCTTTCACTTACGACAGGCGCCATGATCTAAAAATATCATTCAAATATCGCTTTAGCCCAAGATTTGATATCGGGGCTAATTGGGTTTACAGCACAGGACGCAGGGGCACTATCCCTATCAGTAATTTCATTGATGCCGATGGTCAGGTTGCTACGCTATTTACGGATCGTAATGCTTACGTTTACCCTTCTTATCACAGATTAGATATTTCGTTCAACTTTCCCAAAAAAACCAGTTGGGGCAGGCGTGTTATAAGCTTTGGAGCTTATAATATTTACAATCGTCAAAATCCATTTTTTGTGTATTTTACCAATGTTGCTTCACGCAATGCTACTCAGCTAAGCCTGTTTCCTGTTTTACCTTATTTCACTTATCAATTCCAATTTTAAATGAGAAAGCTGCTTTTAGCCATACCTGTACTTTTTGTGAGCTGCACTAAATCCTTTAAGGAGGAATTACCCAATGCTCCTGATCAGTTAGTGTTGAACTCCTTATTGAATGCCGGGGATAGTCTCAATATCATATCCTTAAGTAAAACCAATTCTTTTCTTACCTCTAACAGACCGCCTTTATTGGCCGATGGCTTTATAGAGTGGAGTATTAATGGTGCTCCCTTTGGTCCCATTACACCTTGCGACAGCAGCCAGGGAGAACCCTATGCTCACTATTGCAACACTCAAGCTTTAAGAGAAGGGGATATTATCGAGGTAAAGGCTAATTACCCTGGCTTTGAGGAACTTTATGCCCGTACGCAAATACCCGATTCCCCGCAAATTGAAAATATACGCCTGGAAAATAGTGACCCTTTTATGGCTACTCACACACTTTATTTCGACATTCAAAGTGACACCCGAAAAAAAGAATATTTCATAGTAGAGGTATTTTCCCAGACCACCAATTTTTTTGGCCAATCATTACACGAAGTACAGCTAACCACCAAGGATGTTACCTTGGAAATGCTGGGCGTTAGTAGTGAGCTGATCGACCTGCCCATAGATGATCCTATTGGTTTGAAATGCTTCTTCACCAATGAACTTTTCAATGGATCTTCTAAAACTATTCAATTTTCACTCACTCAAACAGTTATTGGTGGCGGTTTTTCCGTTGATAAACTTTTCTTATTTGTAACAAAATGTAGCCCTTCTTATTACGAGTACCAACGTTCTAAGCTTTTAAACCGTCTAACAGACAGCAACCCGTTCAAGATCCCTGTTCAATATCATTCCAATGTAAAAAATGGAATTGGTGTTATAGCTGGATACAACCTGAAAATTGAAGCCTTAAACTAACCAAATGCAAAACATTAAACTCCTGTTGTTACTCAGTTTTTTGAGTATTTATTGGCAAAGCTCTGCTCAAAACATGACTATCAGTGGTTACATTGAAGATGCCAAAAGCAAAGAAAGATTAATTGGAGTTAATGTTTTTATCCCGGGTACTACTTATGGTACTACCACCAATACCTATGGTTTTTATTCACTTACCATCCCAGCCGAAGACCAGATCATGCAGGTTTCATTCATCGGCTATAAAACACAACGCGACTCCATCAAATATCAGGGGAAGAATATAAGAAGAGATTACCGGATCAGTGAAAATGTGGAACAATTACAAGAAGTGGTGATTACTGCCGAAGAATTACCTGCAGAACAAGCGCAAATGAGTACTATAAACCTCGCTCCCCAGGATATTAAAAATATCCCGGCTTTTTTAGGTGAAGTTGATATTATCAGGTCCCTGCAACTACTTCCGGGAGTACAGTCGGGCAGCGAAGGAACCACCGGTTTCTACGTTCGCGGTGGCAGTCCCGACCAAAACCTTATCCTGCTGGATGGGGTTCCGGTATACAACGCTTCCCACCTTTTTGGCTTCTTTTCGGTTTTCAATGCCGATGCCATTAAAAACGTAAAGCTTACTAAGGGTGGTTTTCCAGCCCGTTTTGGTGGAAGACTGAGTTCGGTACTGGAAATAGATATGAAAGAGGGTAATATGAAAGAGTTTCACGGTGCGGGTTCGCTGGGGCTGATAGCAGGTAAACTTACCCTGGAAGGCCCTATCGTAAAAGACCGCACTTCTTTTATAGTATCGGGCAGAAGAACTTATTACGATTTAATTATCCGTCCGTTTTTACCAGCAGATGTAGATGCCGGTTACTACTTCGGTGATTTTAATGCCAAAATCAACCACATCTTTTCCCGTAAAGACCGCATCTACCTCAGCTATTACGGGGGAAATGACCGTTTTTTTAACAATGAGGATTACGGGGGCGATGATGTACTCACCTCATCATTAGAATGGGGAAACAATACCGGCTCCTTGCGCTGGAACCGCCTTTACAGCGATAAACTATTCAGCAATCTTACTGCTACTTTTACAGAGTACGAATTCAGGGTGGGCAGCGAAGAGACCTTTCAAGGTGAAGAATCCAAACAGGACTATTTCAGCCGTATCAGGGACTACGGTCTTCGTATAGATTATGAATATATTTACAATACCCACCATAATTTCAGGTATGGAGCATCATATACCTATCACATTTTCAGACCAGGGGTTTTTCAATTCAATGGCCAGCAAGAGAACAGTATAGTAGACTCAGTATTTAATCTTTCCGATCCCATCTACAGCCACGACATGTATGCTTATATTGAAGATGACTGGAACATCAACGAAAAATGGAGAGCAAATTATGGTTTACACTATTCTGCCTACCATGTGGATGGTCAATTTTACAACGCTCTGCAACCCAGAGCTTCCGTGCGTTATTTACTGAATGAAAATTGGTCGGTTAAAGGCTCTTATGCCAGCATGACCCAGTATATCCACCTCTTGTCCAACACCGGTATTGGTTTACCCACTGACTTATGGGTTTCCTCTACAGCTAATGTTAAACCTTCTAACTCCCAGCAATTGGCCTTTGGAACAACTCGTCATTTTTTAGGCAACAGCTGGGAAATATCGGGTGAAGTGTATTACAAGTGGATGGACAATCTAATTGAGTATCAAGAAGGAGCTTCTTTTTTCACCAGCTCTGATTGGCAAAATGTTGTTGAAACGGATGGCTTGGGAAGGGCCTATGGGCTCGAACTACTTTTGAGAAAAAATAAAGGGCGTACTACCGGCTGGGTTGGTTACACCCTGGCCTGGACCAATCGTCAATTTGAAAACCTGAATGAAGGTAGAGAATTCCCTTACCGCTACGACCGTAGGAATGATATCAGTTTAGTGCTGAACCATAAGTTTTCTGAAAAATTAGACGTGGGACTCACCTGGGTATACGGAACAGGTATAGCGTTTACTGCACCTTTAGCTCAATATGCTATTGGAGGTGGTACTCAAAATATTTTTGGAAACAATATAGTTACCCGCTACAGTGATCGAAATGCTTTTCGATTCCCCTCTTACCACCGCCTAGATTTGGGCATCAATTTTCATAAGAAAACCCGCTGGGGAAAACGCACCTGGAACTTCAGTATATACAACGCCTATAATCGCAGAAACCCATTTTTCCTTTATATCTATGAGAATCTCATTACAGAAGAAAAGGAAGTGAGACAAGTTAGTTTATTCCCTTTAATCCCAGCCTTTTCCTACATATTCAAATTTTAAATTACTGGCTCTATGAAAAAAATTCTTTTATTAATTCCTACCCTGGCTTTATTTGCCTGCGAAAAACGTATTAATTACGATATTCCCAATGAAGGAAACAAGCTAACTGCAGTAGCTTCTATTGAAGCCGGTAGGTTTGAGGCTTATGCCGGCATTTCAGAATACATTCTTTCTGCTGATGAACCTCTTTATGGCATTCAAGCTGATGGTTTTGAATTATACGAAAATGGCAACTTATTGCGGGAAATTAATCCTGACCTAGTTATCAATTTAGGCTCTAATGATTCCGTTTACCGGTATAGAACTCAATATAATTTTACTCCTGGTAATACTTACAGGATAAAGATTTATAAAGATGGGTTTAATGACATTGAAGGTAGAACTAAAGTTCCCTTTCCCCCAGTAATCATCAGTGCTTCATACGATATACCCAACAATAAAATTACCCTTAGCTTGCAAGATGATTTCGAGGGCGAAGAAAACTACTACCGAATCAGATTATTCTTAGTAGATGAAGATGGAGATTTAGAAAGCACTCTTTTATCAACATTTGATCCTACCTTAGAAATTTATGACCTCTCCGTAGGCGATTTTCTCGATTTACAAGAAGGTGAAAAAATAGGCATTCAAGCTTATTTAAAAGATGAGCATTTTGATGGCTCTACCAAGAAAATAACAATTTATGATTATTTAGGTACTATAGAAAGCGTTGTAGCCCCACTTGTACTTGAGATTGCAGCACTTTCTGAAGATCAATACAGGTGGGAGATCACTAAAGAGATCAATGATTTTGTAGGTGACAACCCTTTTGCTGAGCCTGTACAAGTTCATAGTAACATTAAAAATGGCTTTGGTATACTTGGCTCTCAAACTACTATTCAAATCGATCTCTAACCCATGAAAGTATTGTTCTTATTTTTGGGGGCATAAAGAGGACATGCCCTGATGGCCAAAAAGAAAAGCAAGGAAAAAAATAAACTAAGCGGTTTACAAAAAATCAAGAGGTTTCTCAGCAACAAAACCAACCATTCTATTTTTGGCATTTTCTTAATATTCCTGGCCATTTTTTTTGCCGGGGCCTTTGTTTCTTACTTTTTAAGCTGGGAAAAAGACCAAAGCCAGCTCAACCAGGATTTCTTTTCTCTTCTTGCTAATCCAGATTATACAGTGAGTAATGTTTTAGGGAAATTAGGTGCTGCCCTGGGGCATCAGTTTATTTACCGTTGGTTTGGCATTGCCGCTTTTTTGATCCCCTGGTTTTTGCTCATCAGCGGCTTGAGAATTGCTTTGAGGGTTAACCTTGCCCCTATCCGCAGGTCACTGGGTGGAATAGTATTTCTTTTGATCTGGGCCCCCGCTACCGTAGCCTTTATTTTGCCTGCAGCCAGTGTTTATGCCGGAGCCACCGGCTTTTTCACTGAAAAATGGATGAGCTCTCTGGCCGGTTCTTTCGGTACAATAGTCATTCTTTCTTTTTCTATGCTTATATTTCTGGCGGCCCGTTTTAAATGGACTCCGGAAAGCTTAAGCACTTTTTTCAAACGTCTTAAACCCGCTAAGAATAAGACCGGAGCTGTTGCTGAAGAAATAAAAACCGAAGAAAAGGTACCGGAAACAGGAGAAAAGCCTTTACTCGAGGTAGATTTTGAAAAAGATACTGATCCGGAAGAAGTTGAAAAGGAAGAAGAGAGTGAACTGGAAACAGCAGCAGTGGAACACGAACCTCTGATCATAGATAAAACGGCAACCGAAGATCACGACAATTCAGAGCTGGAAATTGAGGCCCTAAAAGAAGAAGAATCTCTCAGCGAAAAAGAACTCAGTAAAAAGGTAAAAGACTTTGGTGAGTACGACCCCAAACTCGATCTTTCGCGCTTCAAGCTTCCTACCATCGATCTTTTAAAAGATTACGGCAGCAGCAATATCACTATTAACCAAGAAGAGCTGGAAGAGAACAAAAACAAAATTGTAGACACCCTCAACAATTACAATATTGAGATCGCCAAGATAAAGGCTACCATCGGTCCTACGGTAACCTTGTATGAAATAGTTCCCGCTGCCGGGGTTCGCATCAGCAAGATCAAAAACCTGGAAGACGATATTGCTCTTTCGCTTTCTGCCCTGGGTATCAGGATCATAGCACCTATTCCTGGCAAGGGTACCATTGGTATTGAAGTTCCCAATACCAACCCGCAGATGGTACCTATGCGCAATTTGCTAAGCGGGGAAAAGTTTCAGAAAAGCGATATGGAATTGCCCATTGCTTTTGGCAAGACCATTAGCAATGAAACTCTGATGGCCGATCTTACCAAAATGCCCCACCTGCTGATGGCTGGGGCCACCGGCCAGGGTAAGTCCGTTGGTTTAAATGTTATCCTTACCTCCATACTTTATAAAAAGCACCCGGCACAGGTAAAATTTGTGCTAGTCGACCCCAAAAAGGTTGAACTCACCCTTTTCAACAAAATTGAAAGGCACTACCTGGCCAAGCTACCCGATTCTGAGGAAGCCATCATTACCGATACTAAAAAAGTGATCAACACCCTCAATTCTCTTTGTATTGAGATGGACGACCGCTATGAACTCCTCAAAAATGCTATGTGCCGCAATATCAAGGAGTACAACGCCAAATTTGTCAAACGCAAACTCAATCCCGAGGAAGGTCACCGCTACCTGCCTTACATTGTATTGGTAATAGATGAATTTGCCGACCTGATCATGACGGCCGGTAAGGAAGTGGAAACTCCTATTGCCCGTCTGGCCCAGTTAGCCAGAGCCATCGGTATCCATCTGATCATTGCCACCCAGAGGCCTTCGGTAAATGTCACTACCGGTATCATCAAAGCCAATTTCCCGGCCAGGGCAGCATTCCGGGTAACATCTAAAATTGATTCACGTACTATACTGGATGCCGGTGGAGCGGAGCAACTCATAGGTAAAGGAGACATGCTGTTCTCCTCCGGGCAGGATCTGATCCGTATACAATGTGCCTTTGTAGATACTCCCGAAGTAGAAGAAATAACCGATTATATAGGAAATCAACAGGCTTATCCCGAAGCGTATAAATTACCCGAGTACAAAGGGGAAGATGAAAGCGGTAGCTTAGACCTCACTGATCCTTCAGAAAGAGATACCCTTTTTGAAGAGGCGGCCAAAGTGGTTGTTATTCACCAGCAGGGTTCGGCTTCCCTGCTACAGCGCAAACTCAAACTCGGTTACAACCGGGCGGGCAGGATTATTGATCAGTTAGAAGCAGCCGGAATTATCGGCCCTTTTGAAGGTAGCAAAGCCCGCCAGGTATTGATACCGGACGAAATGGCTTTGGAACAGTTATTGAAAAACGAGAAAGAAAATTTATAGCACTTATGAGAAAGGTTTTTACTGCTCTTTGTATATCCCTGGTTTATATGGCAATAGCACAAACACACCAGGAAGCCAAACAGCTCCTTACCGATGCCTCTGACAAAATAGCCTCTTACAATAATCTTTATCTGGAATTCACTTACAATTTTGAAAACAACCGGGTTGATCCCCCCATTACCCAATCTGAAAAAGGCAGTATAGCTGTAAAAGGAGAGTCCTATCATCTCAACTTTATGGGAGCTGAGCAGATCCGTAATGGCAATAAGCTCTATACTATCTTAAAGGAAGATGAAGAAGTTCAAGTCACCGAATACGATGAAGCCGAGGAAGATCAGGGCTTAACCCCTTCCAGTATCTTGAGGCTCTACCAAAAGGGCTACAGCTATAAATTAGGTGGTACCGAAAAAGTAGATGGAAAAACCATTCAGTATGTTATCCTTAAACCCAATGCTTCGGAAGATATCGATAAGATAATGATAGGGGTTGAAAAAGATACCAAAAAACTGTACAGCCTCCGGCAGTGGGGAAATAACGGAACCCTTACTACCTTTTTGATCACTAATTTTGAGCCTAATAAGAAGTTGCCCGCCAGTCACTTTAGCTTTGACAGGGCAGACTATCCCGGTTACTACATAGCTGAATGATAAAAATTCTCGATCGCTTTGTTTTAAAATCCTTTATCAGGCCCTTCATCATCACCTTTATTGTGATGGTGCTTTTTCTTTTAATGCAGTTTGTATGGAAGTATATTGATGACCTGGTAGGCCGCGGGGTGGAATGGTATTACATAGCTGAGCTTTTGTTTTACACCTCAGCTACTGTGGTTCCTATGGCTCTGCCTTTAGCCGTTCTATTATCTTCTATTATGACTTTCGGAACACTGGGGGAGCACAACGAAATGGCCGCCCTCAAAGCTTCCGGTAATTCGCTGATACGGGTTATGCGGCCCTTGATCATTTTATTGGTTTTTATTGCCTTCGGAGCCTTTCTGTTTTCCAACTATGTAATTCCCGTAGCTAACCTCAAGAGCGATACCCTTTTGCGGAACATCACCCATAAAAAACCAGCTCTCAATATCAGACAGGGTGTTTTTTATAACGGTATAGAAGGCTACTCCATTAAAGTGGGTGAAAAATACGGACCCGATAAAAATCTGCTTCGCAATGTTTTTATCTACGATCACACCAAAAAAATGGGTAATATGAAGGTGATAGTGGCTGAAAAGGGTAAAATGGAGGTAACAGATGACAAAAGATATCTGAATATCACTCTTTATGACGGCAATTCTTATGAAGACCTTTTTGCTTCTAAGCCCAAAGACAGGGATAATTACCCCTTTGTAAGTTCTTCCTTCAAAGAATCCCTGATCCGCTTTAATCTTTCTGATTTTGAAAGTGGTGATTTGCGAAAAGCCAACCGCAAGAGCTATACTATGCTCAATGTAGCTCAGCTCAACGTATCAGTGGACTCTCTGTACAATAGCTTTGATATTCGCAAAAAAGAATTTTCCGAGGAAATATCGGCCCGCTACACTTTTAAAACTATAAAAAACGATCAAAAAAAGGATTCTACCATCAAAAAGATGGACAATGCTATACTGACCAATGTAAAAGAAGTTGAGAGAAAGCGTATCGTACAAAACGCCCTGCGCATTGCCCGCAGCAACCGGGCCTATTATACCAATGCTGCTAAAGAATACGATTGGCGCCATAAAATTATCGCCCGGCATTTGCTGGAGTGGAACCGGAAGTTTTCTGTTTCCTTTTCCTGCCTTGTTCTGTTTTTTATCGGGGCTCCGCTGGGTGCCATTATCCGCAAAGGCGGTATGGGAATGCCGGTTGTGGTTTCCGTTTTTATTTTCATTGTGTATCACGTAACGAGTTACTCTTTTGAAAAGCTGGGACGTGAATTGGTTTGGACGGCTTTTCAGGCTATGTGGACCGCTAACTTTATACTCCTTCCCATTGGTATTTTCCTCACTTATAAATCGGCTACCGATAGCGCCTTGTTCAATATTGAAGTTTACCTGAAACCTTTTCAGAAAATTTGGGGCATCTTTGCAGGCGCAAAGAAAAAGTCAGTTGAAAATACTTCTTCTCAGCAATAAAGTTCCCTATCCCGCTAAAGATGGCAGCAGTATAGCCATGAAAAACATGATTGACAGCCTGCTACTCAATCAGGTTGACGTGAGTTTATTGGCTGTAAATACTGTAAAGCACTATAAAAGTCCACAGGAAATTGAAGCCCATAAGCCGGTTTCCCTCGAGCTGAAGTATTTTAATGCCGATACCACCCCTTCTCTATCCGGTGCCTTGTTAAACCTGTTATCTGAACTTCCTTACCACGTTTCCCGCTTTAAAATTGAGGGTTTTGAAAACATGCTTATTCAAATCCTCCAGGAGAATGAATTTGACATAGTGCAGACCGAGGGACTACCCATGACCCTCTATTTCGATACTGTCAAAAAATATTCTTCCGCCAAGCTATCTTTCCGTTCTCATAATGTTGAGTATCTGATTTGGCAAAGGTTGGCTCTCTATGAAAAGAACCCCATACGCAAAGCCTACTTAAAAATACAATCGGCCCGGTTAAAAAAGTTTGAACTGGAAACAGTAAGGGAAGCAGATGCTTTAGTTTCTATTACATCGCACGATCAAAAAATATTTGAGAACCAAATTACGATCCGGCAATCTGTAAGTATACCCTGTGGGCTAAATCCCGCTGATTATAAAAATACCAATCCTGTTGCTGAATTTGATGTATGCTACCTTGCCAGCTTCGACTGGTTACCCAATGTACAAGGGGTATTGTGGTTTCTCGAGGAAGTTTGGCCTTTGATCATTCAAAAAAGACCTCAAACTACCTTTGCCCTGGGAGGTAGAAAAATGCCTTCTAAGCTTGAGAAGATGGCTGCACAGAAAGGTATTTTACTCCATGAGCATATCCCGGAAATGAAAGATTTCATCTCCAAAGGCAAAATTGTGATCATTCCCCTGCAAGCCGGCAGTGGAATGCGTATTAAGATCATTGAAAATATGGCATTGGGCAAAGCCATGGTGAGTACTACCGTTGGCGCAGAAGGCATTGTAGTAGAATCTGGTAAAAATATTATACTGGCCGATCAGCCGGAAGATTTTGCCAGGGCCGTAACAAATCTTCTGGACAACGATGGTAAAAGAGCCTTGCTGGAAAAAAAAGCTTTGCTAACGGTACAGCAGCACTACAACAACCAGGCACTGGGCAGGGAATTGATTGATTTTTACCATAAATTAACCTGATTATGGTATTAGAGATCTTCTTTTTTATCGCTTTGGGGGGAATAGTCCACACCTATCTGTTTTACCCTCTGTTCATGCGCCTGCTGAGCCTCTTTTCAAAAGAAACCCCTACCGTACAAATTCCCCGGGAAGATCTTCCTACGGTGGAAATCATTTTTGCTGCCTACAACGAAGAGGCCGTTATCCGGCAAAAAATTGAGAGTTCTTTTAATTCAGATTATCCGGCAGAAAAATTGAGCTTAAGGGTTGGCTCTGACAATAGCTCCGATAGTACCAACGATATTATCACAAAACTGGAATCGCAATACCCTGCACTTCATTTTGAGGTTTTTGAAAAAAGAACCGGCAAATCAGGTATCATCAATAAACTCATAAAAAAAAGCTCTGCAGACCTGCTGATACTTACTGATGCCAATATCATTTTTACATCTGATACTATCCCTGAGTTGGTCAATAAGCTAATGGCTGACAAAGCCGGAGCTTGTGGAGGAACCATCATATACGGTCAGTTACCTCAAAAAGGTATTGCCCGACAGGAAAATACCTACCTCAACATGGAAAACCGTTTGAAGCTGGCAGAATCCATGGTTTTTAAGAATGTGATGGGGCTGGAAGGTGGTTGTTATATCATTAAACGAGAGCTTTTTCCACAAATTCCCCCGCTTTACTTCATGGAAGATTTTTTTGTGAGCCTGCACGTTTTAAAGCTAAAGGAAAAGGTGATTTTCTCAGAAAAGGCCATTTGTTATGAAGATGTAAGTATACACGGCAAAGAAGAATTCAAAAGAAAAATAAGGATAAGTATCGGTAATTTTCAAAACCTCAACCATTATAAACGGCTTATCCTCTCCCGCTTTTTTCCTTTGGGCTTTGCGTTTTTATCACATAAGATACTGCGTTGGCTAACACCTTTCTTCATGATCGCCCTGCTGGTTTTGGGATTGCTGCTGATACCAGCAGCACAGTTTTATTTTTTATTCATCTTATTTTATTTGTTTTTTCTTTTACTGGGGATTCTGGGAGCCTTATTTTCGCAAGAGAAATGGGCGGGATGGCTTCGCTATCCCGGACATTTTTTGCATATGAACCTAGCCCTTTTAAAAGGGTTCTTTATATATCTAAAAGGAGTAAAAAACAATGCCTGGCAGCCAACCCGTAGAAATCAAAAATAAATTAGACCGTATAGAAGACGCCATCGAAGATATCCGCCAGGGAAAGGTGGTTATTGTAGTAGATGACGAAGACCGGGAAAATGAGGGAGACTTTGTTGCCGCAGCAGAAATGGTGACACCGGAAATGATCAATTTCATGACCAAAGAGGGCCGTGGTTTAATATGCACCCCTCTGGTTGAAAGCCGCTGCCAAGAACTGGAATTGGATCTTATGGTAAGCAGCAATACCGATCCGCTATTAACCCAATTTACGGTTTCCGTAGACAAGATAGGTGATGGAGTTACCACCGGTATTTCCGCTAAAGACCGGGCAATTACCGTTAAGGCCCTGGTAGACCAGAATACCAGGCCTGAAGACCTGGCCAGGCCCGGGCATATTTTTCCCCTGATCGCCAAACCGGGAGGCGTTTTGCGCAGAACCGGACATACTGAAGCTGCTATTGACCTGGCCCGCCTTGCTGGTTTACATCCGGCCGGAGTTATAGTAGAGATCATGAATGAAGATGGTACCATGGCCCGCCTACCTCAGTTATTTGAAATTGCCCGCAAATTTGATCTCAAATTGATCAGTATTGAAGACCTGGTAGCTTACCGGATGGAAAACGAATCGCTGATCAGAAAAAAAGAAGAGTTTGAACTGGAAACAGAATACGGCCTTTTTACCCTCAGGGCTTACGAGCAAACCACCAACGGGCAAATCCACATTGCTTTAACTAAAGGCAGTTGGGGAAAAAATGAACCCGTTCTGGTGCGCATGCATTCAGCTGCTGTAGCCCACGATATTTTTGATATTCTCACGTCCGATACTTCAGTCCAGTTGAAAAAAGCGCTAAAAAAAGTAGCTGCTGAAGGTAAAGGTGCAGTGGTATATATGAATCAGGGTCAATCATCCGGTAATTTGCTTCACCGCATACGCGACTATAAAAACCGTCTTGAAAATAATAAAGCCGGTAAAAAAGTAAGCTTTGCAAAAGATACCCGCGATTACGGTATTGGAGCCCAAATATTACACGACCTGGGAATTACCAGGTTAAAACTGCTTACCAACAACCCTATAAAGAGGATTGGTATTACAGGTTATGGGCTAACGATAGTAGAAAACATTACTATGTGATTTACTCCGTTTCCTGCAACTGTTCTTCATCTGGCTCTTCTTCCTTTCTGGCCTTCTTATTTATACTGAACAGCTTGGGGAAAAATTCCTTCCAGTTATTAAAATCCAGACGGTAAAACAAACCTACCCCTTGTTGATTTTGTTGGCTGAAAGAATATTGATCCTGCACGGTACGGCTAAAAACCTTGGTGCGAAAACGGCCGTCTTTTGTTATGCTGTATTCTACTTCAAAATCACCTGCTACCCCGTTCTGGTTTTCACCCAACGGCACTCCCACGCTTCCGTTAACAGTTACCCGGTCGTCAAAAAAGCGCTTGGAAACCCCAACCTCCACTTCTTCTTGTGAGGCAGCTACAGCCGAGGGATCTTCGACATTTTGATTAGTTCCTCCTTGATAATTCAAAGTGACATTGTAATCTCCCGTTAGTTGATTGATCCAGGCCTCAGCCTGGCTGGTGAGTATATCCCATTGATTGATCCCCAGATCGCTACTCGCAAAAAAGTTATTCTCCGGGGCAAATGAATTCCGGGCCAAAAGTGAAAACACTTGTTGGTTGACCTGCTGTTCATCGGTAAGCCGGTTGCTGATAATGGTTTGAGTATTGGCACTGGCACGGGGAGTTTTAACGTCAAAACTGATATCGGGATTGGAAAGCGGGCCGGTGAGATTCAGGTAAACTTCTACGATAGTATTTCCCCCGGCATACTCTGGTACCAAGATCCCCGGATCGGCTTTTGTGGTATAAAGTGCCTGCAGGTTCAAATTGGCGTTTAAGGGATCACCATTCCAGGTAACCGTTCCGCCTCTTTGCACTTTAAATTTCTTTTTGAAAAGACCTTCTATACTAAATAAATACTCTCCTTCCGCAACGGTATAAATACCGAATAACTCCATATCGCTGTATGGATAGATATTGAGTTTTATATTTCCATCACCTTTGGCAAATAAACGGTTCCCGGTTTGGTCATCTAATATTACATTAACTTCTGCATTCTGATCTACTTTGATATCAAAATCAAGGCTAATACCTTTATCCACATTTAAGCGATTTTTCTGCTCTATCTCAAGAGTATCCTCGTCATTCTTTTCAACAAAAGTCACAAAACGGGACTTTCTTACCTCAGTGGCTCCGCCAATTGGTATATTAAAAACCGTTTCTTTTTCCGTTGTTACATCAGCGTTTATTTTTAATTCATCCGGTGGCCCTGTTAGATAAACCGCTCCACCGATAAAAGCAGTTCCATAGTAGGCGTCTCCCGAAGCAGATGAAGTATTTAATGCCAGTAGTTCGTTTCCTTCTACCTTGAGATTGAGGTTAACATTATTAAAATTCTTGTGGGTTATTTCACCGCTTAGGCTGCCTTCAGTTCCATACCTGGAATCTTTAAGCCTTAGACTGGGAAACAATATCTTATTTTCCGATATCTCTACTGTAGGAGTGCCTGTAAGATTGTAATCTGTTTGGAGGAAAGAAACTGTAAATGCTACTTTAGGTAAGGTTAGCATACCCGTTATCTCAGGACTACCTGTATTACCTTTTATCTTGACATCTCCGGTTAAAGATCCCCTCAGGTTTTCTGCAATACCGTTTAGCAGAGGATTAAAAGCTACCAGCCGGAAACGGTCAAAATTGACATCAAAATCTATGCTTCCCAGTGAGTCAGGCTGGTAAAATCCTGCAACAGACATTGTTTTGAGATTACCCAGGATCATTTCAACGGCCAGTTTTATACTGTCATTTTCCAGGCTCCAATCGCTGGTTATCTCCAGGTCTCCCAGCATAGTATTGTTCATTTGCATACTGTCTACCAATAGGTCTGCTCCAAAGCGAGGGCTACCTAATAAACGGCTCAATATAACATCCCCATTGAGTTCTCCCTTAAACCTAGCCTGAGGATTAGCAATAAAATAATTGGCCATATCAATATTAAAACCAGAAAGGTTTATACGCATGATCTCATTGGGATTGTCGGAGATATTTCCATTGATCATAAGTCTGCTGCTGCTATTGCGGATAATAAGATCATCTATGTGTATTCCTCCGCTGTCAATCCTAATGCTATTACCTGCACTGATAGTATAATCTTCATCCCCAATATTAAACTTTGACTCGTCAACCCCCAGGAAAAAGCTGGTACTGTCTTCCTGTATGGCATATCCGCTAAGACGGGTTTTACTGTCAATACTGTCGCGCAGTATCCATTTCAAAGTATACAAAAGTGTATCCCGGTAATAAAAATTACCCAGGCGGATGGAATCAATCTCAAAACCCGAAGGCAGTTGGAGATTTGTTATACCAAATGACAGCTGAGAATTTTCTTCCCCACCATAATATCCGAGATCTGACTCTTTAAATAAATATTTCCCGTACCTCACCCCTTCTGAGCTTACATTTAAAGCCAGGCTCTGATCTACTGGATTGTACTTCCCTGTAACCTTTGAGCCAGGTTCTACATCCAGCTCAGGGATAAATATTTCCGATAAAAAAAGAGTGTTCTTAATTGTAATATCAAAAGAAAAGTGCTGCTCCGGTGGAGGTTTATTGGGTGTAGTTAATGCCGAAAATTTACCCAAATGGTATTTGAAGACATCTGCAACCCCCGCCAGGGTATAATCCCCTTCAAGTTGCCCATCCAGTATAGCAGAGGCAATATTTATACTATGCCTGGTACCCATATTATCAGACGTAAGTATAACATCCTGAAAGAAATAATAATTCTGGGAATTCTCGTAGGTACTGTTCGCTATTTTCAAAGATCCGGCCCATTCGTCATAATTCAAGGCTTTGAAATCTATATCTAACTCAGAAGTAAGGTAAGAGATGGTATCTTTAGATAAGTTGAGAGCATAAAGGTCAGCTGATTTTACCTCTGCTACAAAATCATAGGTGGAGGTATCACTTAAAAAGCTGGCTTTTCCTCTAAAATCGAACTCCAGATTGGGATCATTAATAAAAAGATCACCTTCAAAACGACCATCTTTAATGTTCCCGTTTATACCAATACCCGAATAATTGTACTGGTTAAACTGCAATAAAGGGATTTCTGCCCGTAGGCTCGATCGCATATCGGCCGGATCGAGCCCGGTACCATCCAGGGAAAAATTACCACTGAGTAAACCAAGTGATGAATCGTTCAACAACAGCCCCAGATCAACCTCCTTAAGTTCAACATGGCCTTTGTAAACGGCCCTTTCTATATTTTTAAGGCTGCTCATGCTTATGTCGGTGAATACACTTCCCAAGCCAGTACTTATCTCTCCTCTGGTTGCGAAATCGTTTAGGTAGCCTTCAAAGCCACCTTCAAAACCAATATTTTCCAGGGTATTTACAAATTTTGGCAGCGTACTATCTGAAAACAAGCCGTACAGCCAGTTTACATCATCTTCTTCGGTAAAAAAGCTAATATCCTTCGAACTGATAAATAAGCTATCTGCTTTAGCGGGATCGCGCAGCAAAAGATCTCCTTTTAAAATGGTATTCCCACCTAACTCCAGTTCGAGGCCATTCATTTGAAGACGGTTAACCGGGCCTTTGAACTTACCCTTTAGCTGTACAGTTTTGAATTTGGGGTATTCAGGAGCAAAAACCTGTATCTCATTTGCCGCTACAGAGCCTTCTTTAATATCCGCTTCCAAGTTAACCTTCTCAAGAAAATCTGAAAAAGCTTTTTTTGTTTCATATTCCAGCTTGAAATTGCCTTGGAGGTAGGTGCCTTCTGTCTTAAGCTCAAGGTTTTCCGCAGCTATATAATCCTCCATATAGGCAACTTCCCCTCTGAGCTGTCTGATGTTAAGGGAGTACACATCATATAGACTAAGTGATCGTACTTCAGCGGTAAGATATTCTCCTTTCAGATCAAATTCATCAATATCCAACTGAATATCCTTTAACAAAAATGCTCTGCAACTATCACAGTTAAAATCCTGATGGTGAAAAAGTCCGTCATTAATTTCTATATGATCTATTTCCAGGCCAAAAGGTGGTTTTGACTTAATAGTATCCTTTGAAGAGAATTTTTGAGTGAATTTTTTGAAATTAAACTCATCCGATCCTTCGTATTTTAACCAGTTAAAACGCAATTTATCAATCTTTACCTCCCCACTGCCAAGAGTATTGGTCAAGCTGTTGAAACCAGTTAAATAAAAATTCAGTTCACCTATGTAGATCATAGTGTCAGTTGTGGCATCAGGCAGGTAAACCTCATTGATCTTTAACTGATTGGGAAATATGTAACGGAAGGTTTCAAGGCTAAGTGACTCGCTATACTCGCGGTTAAACCATATAGCTGCTCTTTGGGCGGTAGCTGTTTGTACTGAGGGAAAGGCAAATGCCGCTGTGAGAAGTAGTAATAAAGCCACTACTCCCAGCGCAAACCACAAGAATATTTTAAATAGTCTTCTAATAGTACTTTTGCGTTATGGATGAGATCATTCTCGGTATAGAGTCCAGTTGTGACGATACCTCAGCCGGTATTGCCCTAAACAGGCAGATCCTGGCAAATGTAACGGCAAATCAGGAAATCCACCAGCAATTTGGAGGAGTGGTTCCCGAACTAGCCTCACGCGCACATCAACAAAATATTGTACCGGTAGTTGATACTGCCTTAAAAAAAGCAAAAATTAAGCCCGAACAACTTAGTGCTGTTGCTTTCACATCAGGGCCCGGCTTATTAGGGTCTTTATTAGTAGGTACCTCTTTTGCCAAGTCAATGGCTTTGGCACTGGATATCCCTCTTATTGAAGTAAATCACATGCAAGCCCATATCCTCGCCCATTTCATTGAAAAGGAAGGAATGCAAGCTCCAGAATTCCCGTTTCTGTGCTTAACCGTGAGTGGCGGGCACACCCAAATTGTGTTGGTCAAATCTCATTTTGATTATGAGATTATTGGGCAAACTCTCGATGATGCTGCCGGGGAAGCTTTTGACAAAGCAGCAAAGATTATGAGCCTGCCTTATCCAGGTGGACCTTTAATAGACCAGTACGCAAACCGAGGTAATCCTGAAAGATTTGAATTTGCCAAGCCTCGCCTACCTGGCTATGACTTTAGTTTTAGCGGATTAAAAACCAGTATATTGTATTTTTTGCAGGATAAAGTAAAAGGCGATCCTGATTTTGTACAGAAAAACCTGTATGACCTTTGCGCCAGCATTCAAACCACTATTGTTGAAATACTGTTTGACAAGGTAGAAAAGGCTGTTTCTGATCTCAATATCCAGCATATTGCCATAGCTGGTGGTGTTTCGGCTAATTCTTTATTGCGGTCGGAACTTGAAAAAAGAAAAAGGGAATTAGGCTGGAATATCTATATTCCGGATTTTGAGTATTGTACAGATAATGGCGCCATGATTGCCCTGACCGGTTATTACAAATTAATACATAGAGACTTTTCTGATATGACCGTTACAGCTGCCGCCAGAATGAAATTATGAGCAGAAAAAAGCAACCTAAAAAATTGATCGGTTCTACCGATAAGATCGACTTACCTGAATTTGGGCTCGAAAATATCGCCTGTAAAATCGATACTGGAGCCTATACCTCTACCATGCATTGTTCAAATGTGTATTTGCTGGAAAAAAATGAGCAGACCTATTTGTGTTTCAGGCTTTACGATCCCAAATTCGGTATCACAACCCGTAAGCAGTACCGCTTTCTGGACTTCAAAGAAAAAGCCGTGCGTAGCAGTAATGGGATTACGGATTACCGCTATTCTATACGTACTGTAATTATTGTATTCGGGAAAAAATATAAAACAGAGTTTACGCTCAGTTATAGGGAAAAAATGAGATTTCCTATATTATTGGGAAAGAAATTCTTAAAAAAACGATTTATTGTTGACGTTGCTCTTGACAACGTCAGTTATGACGCGAAAAGCAAATAGATGAACATAATTATTCTCTCCACCAACCCAAACTTATACTCAACCCGGAGGCTTCAGGAGGCCGCAGAAGAAAGAGGGCATACTGCTGCTATTATAAATCATACCAAATGTTATGTGGTAATTGAGAGTGGTGACCCCAAAGTATATTACAAAGACCATCCTATTACCGATGTAGATGCTATAATACCCAGAATAGGGGCATCCGTTACCTTTTACGGTTCTTCAGTTATACGCCAGTTTGAAATGCAAAAAGTATTTACCACTACCAGTTCATTGGCCCTGGTAAGATCGAGAGATAAGTTGCGTGCTACCCAAATTTTAAGCCGCCATGGTATAGGTATCCCCAAAACCGCTTTTGCCAAATATCCAGGGGATATAGAATACCTTATCAAACAAGTTGGTGGAGCTCCTTTGATTGTTAAGCTTTTGGAAGGTACCCAGGGACTCGGTGTGGTTTTGGCCGAAACCAAAAAAGCAGCCAAATCGGTGATTGAAGCTTTTTACGGCTTAAGTGCCAACATATTGGTACAGGAGTTTATTTCTGAAGCCGGAGGTGCTGACGTAAGAGCCATTGTTATTGATAACAAGGTGGTAGCTGCTTTTAAGCGCCAGGGCAAAGAAGGGGAATTCCGCTCCAATATACACCGGGGCGGGAACGGCTCACTCATCAAACTTACCAAAGCGGAAAAAATAGCAGCGGTAAATGCCGCCAAGGCGCTGGGATTGAATATTGCCGGGGTGGATATGCTGCAAAGCAATCGCGGGCCTTTGATACTGGAAGTAAACTCATCACCCGGATTAGAAGGCGTAGAAAAGGCTACTAATGTAGATGTAGCGGGAAAGGTTATTGAGTACATTGAGAGAAATATAGGTAAGCCCAGTCTGAAAAAAGATAAAGTAGGAGCCTGATGTACCTCTTTTTTGCCAGGGAAATAGCCAACTCTGAAGGTATACTGGAAAATGATGAAGCTTTTCACGCTCTCAAAGTACTTCGCCTGAACGAGGGAAGTGAGATCCTGGTAACAGAAGGCAAAGGCAAAGTTTGGCAGGCTGTTATTTCTCATTGTACTAAAAAAGAAATGAAGTTCCGCACTTTGGAACTTCATCAAACAGAATTTTCCAGCGGCTTACACATAGCAATCGCTCCTACCAAGAGCAACGACCGTTTTGAATTTTTTCTGGAAAAGGCCACGGAAATCGGGGTAGAACGCATCACTCCCCTCCTCTGTTCCCGTTCCGAAAGAAAGGTGTACAATACCGAAAGAGGTAAAAAGATCATAAAAGCTGCCGTTAAGCAAAGTCAAAGGGCGCTGTTACCAAAGTTAGATATAATGTTACCGTATTCACAATTCTTAAAAGAAATAGCCAAGCCTCCTCTCTTTATTGCTCATCTGGCTGAGGAAAACAAGGTCGATTTTTCAGCTTTTAAAAAATTAAAAAAAGCCTTGATCCTGATAGGTCCCGAAGGTGATTTCAGTCCTGAGGAAATTGAACTGGCCCTAAAGTATAAAGCTCAATCTTTGAATATGGGAGATTATACCATGAGAACTGAAACAGCCGGTATTGCAACGGCCTTTGCCTGGCAGATCAGATAAAAAAGCCCTGCATTATGTAATGCAGGGCCTTGGCATGCATGATTTTAATCTTTAATGATCTTATGGTAATTTACCTTTTGATCGCTGGTCTCTACCTGGAATAAATATACTCCTGGTGGCCAGCTTTCAACTTCTATCTCCAGTTTTTTCTCGGTATTGTCCAGTAAACTGGATGAAAACTCACCGATCTTTTTACCCTGAAGACTGTATATTACGACACTGTTAATAGTTTCGGCTTTATCCCAGCTTAATACCACCCTGTCTCGGGCGGGGTTCGGATAAATATTGACAGAATTTGCCGTTAGCTTTTCTTCAAGCCCAATTTGATTCAGCTTGAAACACAATTCGTTAAAATCGCCACAGGAATTTTCTACTCTTAAACAAACCCTGTAAAACAGCCCTGGAACGGTATACGTATGAACCGGTAATGCCCCGGTGGTAAGGGTAGTACCATCACCAAAATTCCACTTATAAACGGAAGCATTTTGGGAAGCGCTACCATTAAACTGAACCTCCATACCATTTGAAGTAGTTTGGATGACGCTGTAGGTCCAACTGGCTACCGGGGGCTGGCATAAATTCACTATTTTGGAAATCGTAGCTGAGTCCCCACAATCATTTACTGCTATTAAAGTGATGACCTTATTGCCTCCGCTACTAAAAATCCTGCTCGCTGAAATACCAGAAGCAGCAACTCCGTCCAAATCCCAAGAATATGAGGTAGCACCCAGGGTTATATCAGCCATCACATCTACCGTATCCCCATTCTGGGTAATAGTAAAGTCTGCAAAAACACTATCGCAAACAGTAATACTTTGGGTTATACTGTCTATCTCTCCACAATCATTAAACGCATAGAGGGTAACATCATAGGTTCCCGCTATAGCATAATTATGGTTTACTATAGGGGTTATTCCCGGGCTCGTATTTCCATCGCCAAAATTCCAGTGTAAACTATCGGGATTTAATGAGGAGGAACCATCAAAGCTCACTGCCAATAAGTTTTGGTTGTAGTTAAAACCTGCCGAAAGCACATCGCACACAGTAATGACTTGTACAATAGTATCGTTTAAGCCGCAAACATTTTGTCCCCAAAGGGTTACTGTGTAGGTTCCCGCTGCTGCATAATTGTGATTAACCACAGGGGCTATTCCCGAACTCGTATTTCCATCGCCAAAATCCCAGTGTAAACTATCGGCATTAACAGAAGACGAACCATCAAAAGTTACGGAAAGTGAGCTTGCTGCAGCATTAAAACCTACAGTAGTTACCGGGCAGGGTAAAGTGGAAAAGTTATTGGTTATCCAGCCACTCTGACTAGCTCCACAATTCTGGCTTAAATAAACCTGGTATGAGGTTCCCGGAAGCAAGCCGGTATAACTGTATGGAGAAGAAACACCGCTGATTACAGTACCGGATCCTTGCGGAAAGCCTCCAAAAGTAATTTCTATGTCAAAATTACTGCCGGGTTGATCCCAGGTAACATCGGCAGAGGTAAGTGTAATATTATTGAAAGCAAGATTGCTGGGATCAGCACAGGGAGTGGGATTGTTATCGTCTATCTTTACATCATCTATAGCCATATCTCCAAAAAAACCTGTTTGTGTACCTGAAAACTTAACCCTGATAGTTTTACCGGAGTAAACGGATAAATCCACCGTATCAGAAATCCAGGGATCAGTTTCAACAGCTTGCTGCATACCTGTGATAATTAGTTCAGGGGGATTATAGCCCGTACCGCTATCAATACTCACTTGCAAATCGGTAATTCCTCCACCAAACATGTGATAAAAGAAGGTCAACTCAGGGTTGGACATAGTTGTAGGGATAAACACAAAAGGTGTCTCCAGTTCTGCTGTTCCATTTACCTGGCTAGCTTCAACGTATACATATTTTCCACTTCCACTGTTATCCTGAGAAGGGCCGGTATTGAAGGTGCCCGTAGTACCGGCACCAGTACCCCATTTATTACCTCCGGTGGCTGGGTTCCTGCTCCAGCAGGTGCTAATGGCATCATTATCATTGACCAATCCTGTTCCTTCTTGCCAAACAGCACCGTCAAAACTCTCAAACCATGGAGCAGTTACTGTATCACATAAGGTAGTTCCCGACTCCGGCCCTATCCAAAAGCTTACATTCCCTGCCCCACAACTATCCCTTACATATATTTCATAGGAGGTAGAAGGTTGTAAACCTGATATGGTAAATGGATTGGTACTGGTTGCCACTATTGTAAAGGGAGCAGCAGAGCCTGATATCCTGTATCTCACCAGCCAGTCGGTAGCACCCCCGGAGGTCCAGTCAATGTCTATACTCGTGGTAGTGGCATTACTCGTGTTCAGTTGTGTGGGTTGTGGACAATTAGGGGCTTCCCCTATCCAAAAATCATCTATAGCAATATCAGAGGCAAAACCTGTCGTTTTATCAGCAATAAACCTCACTTTAATGGTATCTCCTGCATAAGAAGCCAAATTCACAATTTGTTCTTGCCAGGGGTCATTATTAGCTGATTGCTGGGCTCCGGTTAAGGTGAGCTCATTGGCCCAACTGCTGCCATTCCATACCTCCACATTCAAACTGGTAATATTATTGCCAAACATATGTGTCCAAAAACGCAATTGGGGCACTGTAAGGCTACTTACATCTATATTAGGACTGGTAAAAATTGGAGATGGAATAGTAGCGGTTCCGGCTGATTCGGCATAAATATATTTACCTGAACCAGTGGTATGATCTGCATCGGGGCCTGTGCCAACTGAAAATGTCGTTCCCTGGCCTACCTTCCAATAATAGTTATTGGTTGTACTTCTGGTCCAGCATTGGTCAATTTGTCCGGGATTAAAGGTAGGAGGTTCATATACAAAAGTACTACCGTCAAAATTCTCTGTAAAGGGTGCCGTAAATGTAGCACAGTCTGTTGTATCTGTTATTGGAGAAGACCAATCACTGACATCCCCTACTCCACAACTATCCCGTACGTAGAATTGATAGCCTATTGAAGGAGTAAGGCCTGTTATGGTAAAGGGATTCGTGGAAACATTGACAAGTGTCCCATTCCCCTGGGCGAAGCCAGGAGCACCATATTCAATCTGCCAGTCAGTAGCCCCTCCGGTAGTCCAACTCAAAGTCACAGAGGTGGGTCCAGTACCCGTTACTGTTAGCCCCTGAGGTTTAGGACAGGAAGGAGCTTCACTAATGTCAATATCATCGATAGCTACATCCGCTTGGGTGCCTAAAGTAGGCTTACCTGCCCTGAACCGCAACTTAATGGTATCATTAGCGTAAGCGGAAAGATCGATAATCCTCTCCAACCAGGGATCATTTCCGGCTGTTTGCTGCTGCCCCGTGATAGTGGTCAGATTAGTGTAGCCCGAACCATTATCTATCTCTACTTCCAGTTCACCAATAGAAATCCCAAACATATGATACCAGAAAGTCAACTGAGGAACATTGAGTGGTGAGAGGTCAATAAGAGGAGTTTCCAGGAAAGCATCTAAAGGTGGAGTTGGTAAGGGAGCGCCAAAACCTGATTCCGCATACATATATTGGCCAGAGCCGGTAGTATGGTCATTATCCGGCCCGGTATTAAAAGTCGGAAAGGCCGGTGGGCCAGGAGTCCAAAAATAATTAGTGAGAGGGGTGCGTTCCCAGCAATTATTGATGGTTCCCAC
>JANQHO010000099.1 GCA_028277105.1 Owenweeksia sp.
TTCAGGACAAACCGAATTTAAACTTTCCGATCGCTATTCACTGGAAGCCACTGTAAAAGATCTGGGATTTGTAAGCTGGCTGGATGTGCAGGTGGTAGACGTAGACTCTTCTTTTCGCTTTGAAGGAGTAGAGTTTGACAATATTTTTGATATAAACGACAGCATAGTTTCACTGGAAGAAGCCCGTTATGAAGAAAGCTTTTACTCCAACGAAACCCGAACCCATTTTGCCCTTTTGCCCTTCACGGTACAAGCCAGGTTAAAGCGAAAACTCCATTCTTCCCTACTGAGTAATGTATATGGATATGCCCGATACCTCTACCTGGCGGGCTATATCCCTCGAATCGGTTTTGGGAGTGAGTTTATCCTCTCAAAAAGGCATTTATTTGATACAGATCTCTCCTATGGTGGATTTAATCAGCTGACCCTGGGACTTGATTACCGCTGGAAAATCGACAATATGTGGGAACTGGCCGCTGGTATTAATAATCTTGCGATTGTTATTCCCAGCCTTGGGCTCGGTACTACTGCCTATATTTCCATGAGGTACATTCTTTAGTAAGAAGTGACCTTCATCTCTGTCCTGCGGTTCAGGGCGCGCCCTTCTTCCGTATCGTTAGTGGTTAAAGGTTCTTCCGCCCCATAGCCCTTGTAGCTAAGCCGTTCTTTAGCTATACCCTTACCTGTGAGGTAATCCTGTACCGAACGGGCGCGCTTATCACTCAACTCTTTATTATACCCTGCCGACCCCTGGTCATCAGTATGCCCTTCCAGGCTGATCTTAACCGTGGGGTTTTCTTTTAAAAATTCTGCCACTTTATTTAATTCCACGTATGATTTGTCATCCAGTTGGTAGGAATCATAGTCAAAAAAAACGTTTTCCAACTTTACTCTTTCCCCTACTTCGATAGGGATCAACTCTACATTAAGTACAAAAGCACGATCAGCCGTTTGAGTAGCCAGGCTGAAATTTTTAGAGTAAAACAAAAAGCCTTGCTTGCGAATGGAAAGGGCATAATCTGAATTTCCCGGCAGCACTGAAAAGTAGCGCCCATCTTTACCACTGTATTCTGTCAGTACCTGCTTCCCTGTTTTGAGGTCACCGAACTCTATGGATGCTGCTACCGGCTTGCGCGTTTTTTTGTTGATAACCCTTCCTTTTATGTAAGCTATTTCTACTGCCCTTGATTCTTCCGGTAGTTCAAAGGAATAAATATCCAACATTCCCTGTCCTTGTTCCAGGGCATCACTGGCAAAATAACCGGTTTTGCCGTCCGGTGCTACTATAAGACTGAATTCCTGGGCATTAGTATTTATAGGATACCCCAGGTTCTGCGGTTCCCCCCAGCTTCCGTCACCCTGCCTGCGCGAAACAAAAAAGTCGAGATCACCCATACCCGGATGACCATTAGAAGAAAAGTAGAGGCTCTGATCGTCAAAATGGATAAACGGAGAGGTTTCCTGCCCTTTGGTATTGACCTTACCCGGCAATTTTTTAGCCCTCCCCCATCTTCCGTCAGGTCGAAGTTTAGCGTAGTAGATGTCGATGTTCTTATCAAAACTGTTTTTTCCGCGTACAAAATAAAGTGTCCTTCCGTCTGATGATATTGAAGGTTGGCTGTCCCATATTCTGGAATTAACACTATCCCCCAGATTTACAGGCTTACTCCACGCTCCCCTGCCCTGGTAAAAGGAGGCATATATATCGCAAGAGCCAAATCCATCCCTGCGTTCACAGGCAGCAAAATAAATGATCTGTCCGTCAGACGTTATAGTTTGGGCCCCCTCGTTCAGGCGGGTATTCAAATATCCCCTTAATGGTTCTGATCTACTCCAGCTACCTGTAGCGGAATCCTTTACTGTTACCCAAAAATCTTCATCGGTGTTCTCTCCTTCCACATTGCGGTGAGTAAAGACCAAAGTGCTTCCGTCTGCTGAAATAGAAGGAAAATATTCCATTTGATCGGTATTTACCTGAGGGCCCAGATTCTGAGGATTATAGGTTTTGGGATTACCCTGCGCCTGTATCGCAAAATCGCAATTTCTCATATAGCTCTTCGCCTGATCCAGGTATTTGGGTCTGGCCCTGGGATTCTCGGCATATTTAGCAAAAGCTTCCCTGGCTTTGGTATAACGACCCACATTGAAAAGAGCTTTCCCGTAAAAAAGATAAACATAGAAAGGAGGATCGTACTGCAAAGCTTGTTCATAATATTCCAGGCTCTTTTCATATTCTCCCAACCTGTCCTGAATATCAGCTGCAAACAGCATGGCCTCAATGTACTCCGGGCTGTCATCCAATGCCTTTCCCAGCTTGCGAAGCGCTTGCATGTAATCGTTCTCAGCTACGTCCTCCCGGGCTTGATTATAGTATCTTATAGCCTTTTTCGATTGAGCCGTAAGGAGGCTGCCACTAAAAAGCAAGGTCAACAGAATTAAAAAAATTCTCATCAATATACTTCTAAAGATCAATGTTTAAAGAAAACAAAAAATGTGCAGAAGAAATTTTGTTGAAAAACATTTTCAATTATTTCTTATTTTATTAGAATTCTTATTAAATTAGCATTATGAATTATGTAGGAGAAAATATAAAACATTTACGCAGGCAAAGGGCCCTCACCCAGGCTGATCTTGCGGCAAAACTTGGCGTAAACCGCAGTCTCATCGGAGCCTATGAAGAAGGCCGATCCGAACCTCGCCTAAAAACCCTGCAAGCCCTTTGCCTGCTTTTCAAGGTTGATCTCAGCGATCTGGTCAACAATGACTTGTCCTCCGCTGGAAATTCCGGGCGCAAAAAGACCGACATTAGAGGGAATAAGCTCCGTATACTCTCTATTGCCATTGACGCGCAAAACGAAGAGCAAATAAGCCTGGTGCCTAAAAAAGCTGCGGCTGGTTATACCCGCGGTTTCAGCGATGTGGAATACATTGAACAACTACCTGCCGCTCAACTGCCTTTTCCCGAACTCAGGGGTGAAGGGACTCACCGCATTTTTCAGATCGAAGGAGACAGTATGCTTCCCGTACTCCCTGGCTCTTACATCATTGCCGAATATGTCTCCAATTGGGAAGATATTAAAAGCTATAACTGCTACGTGGTCATCACCCGCAATGAGGGAATAGTCTATAAAAGGATTATCAATGATCTCAAAGAGAAAGAAGAGCTTGTTCTCCATTCGGATAACCCCGAATACAAACCCTATCCTATTGAAGCAAGCGAAGTGCTGGAGGTGTGGAAAGCAAGGGGTATTCTGAATTTTGAGCTACCCGCCAAGGATGCTTACCTGGAAAATGATCAGAAAAAAATGCTCAGCCTGCTGCAAGAACTGAAAGATGAAATCAAAAGCCTGAAAAATTAGCTATGCAATTTGGACGATTGGAAAATATTGAACAGCTTGACTTCGTCCTGCCGGAAGACCATCCCGGTAATACGAAGTACCTCAAAGACTCTAAGCCTTCACAAAAACCTGAGGTTTACATTGGTTGCCCTGTTTGGACCGACAGGGGCTACATAGGAAAGCTTTATCCTCCTAAGACCCGGAGTGAAAAATTTCTTCACCACTATTGCAGACAGTTTAATGCCGTTGAGGTAAATGCCACCCACTACAACATCCCTCAGCCCAACGTGATCAAAAAGTGGAAAGAAGCAGCTGTACCCGGCTTTAAATTCTCTCCAAAGTTTCCACAGAATATCAGTCACCGCAAAGACTTTTTTGAACGCAGGGAACTGATCGATCACTTCCTGGGGACAATTTACGGACTCGGCAAAAATCTGGGAAGGTCATTCATACAGTTTCCTCCTTATTTCAAACCCGACCAGATGGAGAATCTTTATCATTTCTTTGAGGGACTGCCGGAAGATTTTGAAATAGCGGTAGAAGTGCGTCACGAAGACTGGTTCAACCAGGCTTTGGTTTTAGAAGAACTGGGAGATATGCTACACCATTTTGGTATTCCCCTGGTGATTACCGATGTAAGTGGCAGACGAGATGTTTTACACCAAATGCTCACTACCAATGAAGCTTTTATCCGCTTCACAGGCAATGACCTCCACCCTTCTGACTACAACAGAATAAATGACTGGGTGGAGCGCATAGTGAAGTGGCTGGAAGAAGGGGTTAACACCATTTATTTCTATATGCATGAGCCGGAAAAGCACAATTGCGCTGACCTGGCAACCTATATGATCGACCAGCTTAACCAATTAACCAAGCTTAACCTTAATCCACCTCAACTTTACAGTGGAGTACAAAAAGGTCTGTTCGAATGATGATGGAAGGAGAAATAATGACGGTGCCCTTTTTTGAGAACCCGGTTCCGGCAGGTTTCCCCTCACCTGCCGAGGACTACATGAGCCGGAGGCTTAACATCCATGATTATGTAGTGCAAAACGCCACCGCTACTTTTCTGGTGAAGGCCTCCGGCAATTCCATGGAAGGAGCAGGAATCTTTGACGGGGATATACTGGTAGTAGACCGTTCGCTTGAAGCTGATCACAAAAGTATAGTGATCGCTACTATTGAAGGTAGTTTTACAGTAAAACGCCTGTTGTTTAAAAACGACCAGCCCTGGCTCCAGCCCGAAAACCCCGATTACGAGCCTATGGAGATTACAGCAGAAATGAATTTCAGTATCTGGGGAGTGGTTACTTATGTTATCCATAAGCCTGATTGAAGATGGTAGCACTGGTAGATTGCAATAACTTTTATGCTTCCTGTGAGAAGGTTTTCGACCCTGGCCTGGCTGGAAAACCCCTGGTCATCCTTTCCAACAATGACGGTTGTATCATCTCCCGTTCTCCTGAAGCCAAAGCTTTGGGAGTGGAAATGGCCGCTCCCTATTTCAAGTTAGAAAGGGAATTGAAACGGCTGGGTGTGACGGTAAGGTCATCCAACTATACCCTTTACGGAGATATGTCGGAGAGAATGATAGAAACGATCAGAAGCATCAGCCCACAAGTAGAAGTATATTCCATTGACGAAGCCTTTGCCGATCTCTCTGCGGTTCCTCACCATCAGTTGTGGAAGACCGGGGATTTTTTGCGCAAGCGTATACTGCAATGGACAGGATTGCCGGTTAAAATCGGCATCGGCCCTACCAAGACCCTGGCCAAAGTAGCTGCTGCTTATGCCAAGAAGCAAGGGGAGGGCAAACTTTTCTGTGTAATTTCCAAAAGTGAAATCGAAGAAGTACTCAAGGCCACTCCCATTGGCAAAGTATGGGGTTTAGGGCGGGGTTTTCAGACTACACTTTTCCAGTATAACATACATACCGCCTGGGATTTTTCGCAAAAGGAAGACTCCTGGATACGTCAGAAAATGGGAGTTACCGGGCTGCGGATCGCTCATGAATTGAGAGGTATCTCCTGTTTGCCTTTGGAAGTAATGCGCGACAAGCGAAAGCATATTATGACCAGCCGGTCTTTCGGAAGACCGGTAACCACTCTGAGGGAAATGCAGGAAGCCATACTCACCTACCTCTCCCGTTGTGCAGAGAAATTGCGGGAAGATGAACAACTGACCTCTGTAGTTAGTGTCTACATCCGTACCTACCCCAAAAATGCAAAGGACACCCAAAACAATGCTTCGCAAAGCATATTACTGCCTTTCCCTACCGATTATAATCCCGAACTGGCCAAATATGCCCTCAGGGCTTTGGATAAAATTTTTATAGCGGGTTACCGCTATAAAAAAGCAGGGGTTTTGCTTTCAGAGCTCACACCCCGCCAAAGCAAACAATTACCGCTCTTCTATTCCGTAGACTTTGAAAAGTCTAACCGCTTAATGGAAGTAATGGATCATTTAAATCACCGCTGGAGCGACCGCAAGGTGAAGTTTTCCGGAGAGGGCCTGGAACAGCCCTGGCAGATGAAATCTGAAAAACGCTCCAAACGCTGTACTACCCACTGGGATGAGTTGGTGATAGTCAGCTAGAAAACACACTCTACTCTAAATACAAACCGGCCCATTGCGTTGCTTTTCCTTTTGCCATGAAGAAAGTGCGGGGGCCGGTTAAACTCAAAGGTTATGGAACAAGACACCAGCTATAAAAAGGGCCGTGGTGCCCAGATCAATACGCACAATAAATTTTTACAGTACGAATACCATACGGAAGACGATTACCTGGAATTTTTGCGTATCAACGGGGAAGATACATCCCTGGAACAAAAGACCAAATACATTGAAGTTTATCCCAAAACCATAGTGAACAAGGTTACCAGCCCTGATATTGGTCCGGCCTGGAGCATGAATCCCTACCAGGGCTGCGAGCATGGCTGTACCTACTGCTACGCCCGCAATACTCATGAATACTGGGGCTATAGTGCCGGTTCTGAGTTTGAGCAGGTGATACTGGTAAAGAAAAACGCTCCGGAGTTGCTGGAGGCCACCTTTCAGAAACCGCGCTGGGAACCAGAGCCTATTATGCTTTCAGGTAATACCGATTGTTATCAACCGGCTGAAAAAAAATTTGGTATTACGCGAAAGCTGCTGGAAGTGTTTCTCAAATACCGTCACCCGGTTGGTATGATCACCAAAAATGCCCTGATCTCACGTGATGTCGATCTGCTGAGAGAAATGAGCAATCATGGTCTGGTACACGTCAGTCTGTCCATTAACAGCCTGAACGAATCCCTCAGAAGAGTAATGGAGCCGCGTACTGCTTCTGTTAGAAGGAGACTGGATACCGTAAGTCTTTTAGCTGAAAACGGCATACCTGTCAATGTAATGGTGGCTCCCATAATTCCGGGCCTGAACAGTCACGAAATCTTCAAGGTTTCAGAAGCGGTGGAAAAGGCCGGAGCTTCTTCCATCGGATACACCGTGGTTCGCCTCAATGGGCAGATCAGCCAGATCTTCATGGATTGGGTAGATAAAAATTTCCCCGACCGGTCGGAAAAGATCAAACACCAGATACAGGCCTGCCACGCTGGTAAGCTGAACGATTCTCAATTTGGCAGGCGAATGCGGGGCGAAGGAGAAGAAGCGGAGCAGATAGCCCAAATGATCAGTCTGGCAAAAAAGAAGTTTTTTACTGATAAAGAGATCCCTTCCTTAAACCTCAATGATTTTGTGCGTATCCCCAAAGGGCAGTATAGTTTGTTTTGATCACTTCTTACAATATATATCCGATTCTTCTACCGGGTATTTTTTATCCAGGTCTACATCATTATAGCTTTTCTTTTTACCCCAGTTGAATATTTTTTCAAAAAATGGCAGTAGTTTGCTGGTCTTGATCTTTTCCAGGAAATATACTTCGTGCTCCTTCTCCTTTATCCCCATCTCATAGAGTATCTTATCGTGTTTCCGGATACCCAGTTCATGGAAATAATGCATCATCACAAAGTACTCACACACATTTCCACTTTCCAGCCTCCCCGCAAAATAAAAAGGCATAAACCAACCTATCAGATAGCAACTGATAGCGATCAGTTTGCCGATTATGTGATATTTGATCTCGTAATAGCGGGATACGGGAATATTGTATTGTTGCATGATCTCCAGCACTTCTTTCCTGTGCCCCCACTCATCGATCTCAATTTGCTTAATGGCTTTCTTTTCTTCCTTATTCCTTACTGAACCTGCGTGGCCTATATAAGCAAATGCTGCTGCTTTTTCCGCTGAATAAGCACGTTTTAGTAAATCAACTAATCTGGGATGATCGAGATTCATCGGAGAGAATTGCTACAGCAAGTTAATCATAGAGCTTCCTGGTCAAACATTAGAATGACTATAAATAATCTGTATTCCGAATGCTAATCCCCAAACCTTACAATAGATTATTCCTCCTGGTATACCCTCTTCACCGGAAACGCCAGATCAGGGCTCATATCCGGAAAAATCGTTAGCAATTCCTCCATAGAAATTTGCGACATAGAAATGTAGTACCATCTCACTCCTCCATCTCCGGAAACAGCCAGAAAACTGGACTCCGAATACACTTTACCCAAAGGCCCCTGAAAAGTTATTCTCACCGGTACTACTGACATGAGGTATTCACCGCTTTGTACCTCATTGAGCGGCTCTGACAATTCGATTTTTTCAATAGCAAATTCCTGACGTTTAAAATTGATATCTGAGGCTTCGGCCTGCCTGAGCATGGCTTCTTCCTCTCCTGCCATTTCCACTATTTTGGGGTGAGTCAGGGCAATCACCTTTTTCCACTTTTTCTTTTCCATGGCGGCAGCCCATTGCTCTGCTCCTTTCAAAACCACCTCTTCATGCTGAGCAAGTCCAACTGTGGCAAACAATAAAAGAATTATACAAAACTCTCTTTTCATTTTACTAATACCGTTCAAACCCAATACATTTTATGTTCTGATAAAACTTTAATCAAACAGAGCTGATAAATCCTGTTACCTCTTATGGTATTCCTTTATAAACAAATTCATAATTACCATTTAGGCCAGAAAGGTACTTCTAATTCACCATTTCCTCCTTGAGAGGTTAAATCACATTGGAATTTTGTTTCAGTTAAACAAAGTAGAGTATGTGGGTAAATACACATACGATAATTTAATACATTAGACCTTACTCAAGCGCTGGTTATAAGTAATTTAAATCACTTTTAACATGATATTGGCTCAACTTTTGTCATAGATGCAAAAAATTGTTGAAATGAACAAGTTCCTACTATTTCCACTTTTAACGGCATTCTTCTCTTTTGCGCAACAGCCTAAATGGTTAAACTATGTCAATACAGAATCTGTTACGTGTTACGCTGAAAATGAAGAAGTACTTTGGGTAGGTACAAAAGGTGGGCTATTCAGGATCGATAAGCAAACTGGGCAACGTATACTTTATCAAAAAATAAATTCTGACTTGCCATTTAACCAGATAAACACCATGGCGTTGGATCAAAATGACAATTTATGGCTCGGAGTAGATGGTCAAGGGCCTGACAGGGCATTGGTTAAATTTGACGGAAAGACGTGGATAAGTCACAACTTCACCGACAATTCAGGATTCCACATAAATATTCATAGAATAGTTATTGATGCAAATGACATTATCTGGATAGTCAGTAAAGGCCAGGGAGTAATAAGATTTGATGGAACAAACTATGAAATATATGACGTTGCTAATTCAGCCCTTCCGGATAATGACGTCAGAGGTTTAGCCATTGATAACAATAACCATGTCTGGTTTGGTACGTGGAACGGTGGCCTGGTTAAATTTGATGGAGCAAACTGGGAAGTTCATGATGTAACCAACAATATTGGGCCAAATGGACCCGTGAATGGTATATATGATCTTGCTGTAGATAGCAAAAATAACATCTGGGTAGGCAGCACAAGCTTCCTCTATCAATTTGACGGTACGGAATTAAAATGGTACCCAGTGGGCTTTTTTCCTCAAGTTGCCTATACAAGGGAAAACTATGTTCTTTCCATCGATATTGACTCTAAAGACAACTTATGGCTAGGTACCCGGAGATCGGGGGTATTCCATTTTAACCGTGCCCCATCACAATGGACAATATACAATACCCATAATAGCCCGCTTATAACAGATAAGCTGAATATCGTTTATGTAGGCAACAATGATGTGGCATATATTTCTGACATGGCAGGAAATACAGAAGGCTTTCAAAAAATTGATGATTACAACTGGACTACTTATTCAACCAAAACCAGCGATCTAGCTCACAATCTTGTTCGATCCATTACGATTGATGATCACAATCATAAATGGATTGGAACGGGACGAGGAGTAAACAAAGTCAATGATTCATGGACCAGTATAGGCAATCCACTTGACTATATCAAACAAATTTTTATTGATACTAAGGGAGTAAAATGGATGATCCCTATTACCGGGGGGCTTTTGAAATATGACGACACCAACTGGACATTTTACCATGATCAAAATTCAATTATCCAGGATCAACTCGGTTATATTAACGATATCATCGAATGGAATAATGCATTATGGATAGCTACATCAAATGGCGGATTGCTGAATTTTAACGAGCAGCAGTCAGTAATTTTTGATGAAGATAACTCCCCTCTCCCTACTAATTTCATTTTTACACTTGAAGTTGATGATAAGAATAACCTATGGTTAGGTACCCGAGGAGAAGGCCTGGTTAAATTTGACGGACAAAACTGGGAAGTTTTCAATACATCAAATTCCAGGCTACCCCATAACTTCATACACTCCTTACTTTACCATAATAATAAACTCTACATCGGTACCTGGGGCGCGGGTTTAGCTACATTTGATGAGAATAAATGGGAAAGCTATAGTACTGCAAATTCAGAAATTCCTTCAAACAAAATTTTAGATATGACAGGGGAAGATAATAGTATCTGGATCGGTACTCATATAGGCGGACTGGCCCATTTCGATGGATCTAACTGGCAAACTTTCAACACTTACAACTCTGAATTGCCTACAAATTTTGTTTTAGCTGTAAACACTGATAAGTTAGGTAATCTTTGGATTGGAACAAATGGTGGAGTTGCTGTATATAACAAGCAAGGGATAAAGACCTCATATGAAGAATCCCTCTTCAATATCGATATATACCCGAATCCATTCATCATATCATCTAATATTGAGGTTGAACTGGATAAAGACGCTCATCTGAAAATAGATATTTATGATGTTGCCGGAAAGCATGTTGACAATTTAATCAATGCCTATAGAGAGAAGGGAACTCACAACGTCAACATGGATGCCTCTAAACTATCAGGGGGTATATACCTGGTACAATTTGCTATCAATAATACCGTGATAAACAAAAGAGCCATCAAAATTCAATGAAGTAATAAGTTGCCGAGAACTCCAAAGCATGAAGAGAGTGGTGCTTTTTTAAGTCAAGCATGTATAAAATTCCCGGCAATTAGGATGGACTTGAAAAACTATCTAGTACCAATCAAAGCTTATATTTTGTTCTAGATCAGGATGCAGACTCAAGGCTACCGGGCAGTTCTGCCCTACTTCTTCCAATATCTTCTTCATTTGTTCACTGCAATTACTTTTAAGCCTGATCGCTATGGAAATCCCTCCAATCTTTCTGGGTGAAGACGTCATGACCTTTACCACCTCACCAGATGTCCCTTCCAGATCAAAGCCTTCTTTTCTGGCCCTGATACCCATTACAGTAATCATACAATTAGCCAGGGCAGTAGCTACCAGATCAGTAGGTGAAAAAGCCTCTCCCTTGCCATTGTTATCTACCGGAGCATCCGTTAAAATAGTTCTTCCTGATCTCAAATGAGTAGCTTCTGTTCTGAGCCCTCCTTTATATACTACACTCGATATTTTACCCATGGCTTACAATATAGTTATCCTTATTGATAGATTAACTCAAAACTATAACACTATTCAAAAGGAAAACTTACTTTCGATATTAACGTTTGATAATTATGCTAGGATTTCGATTTTCTCAATATACAGGCAAAGGAAAAACAACTTTTGAAAAACTCTTTGACATTTTCAAGGAGCTCTTACTTTACACTTCGGGTGATGTGGAAGAAGCATTGGACTGGCTGGAAGAACTGGATGAAGAATACAAACTCACCACTGATGACTATACCCTCGAAGATTTTCTGGAAGACCTGAAGAAAAAAGGCTATTTGAGGGAGGAGATAGACGAGCCCGATGGCAATGGCGGTTTGGCCTTAACAGCTAAAACTGAACGCAGTATCCGCCAGGGAGCGTTGGAACAGATATTTGGCAAGCTCAAAAAATCAGCAGCTGGCAATCATACCACAAAATACAGCGGCCAGGGAGATGAGCAAACGGCTGATACCCGCAATTACCATTTTGGTGATAGTGTGGAACAGATCGCCATGAATGAAAGCATTAAAAATGCTTTTATTAACCAGGGAATAGAGCAGTTTGGCATGACAGAGAATGATCTGGTGGTCAATGAAACGCATTACAAAGCCCAGATGAGTACAGTGCTGATGATCGATATCAGCCATTCTATGATCCTTTACGGGGAAGACCGTATTACCCCTGCCAAAAAAGTAGCCCTGGCGCTGGCTGAGCTTATCAAAACCCGTTATCCTAAAGATACTCTCGATATCATTGTCTTTGGTAATGACGCCTGGCAGATCGATCTGGAGGAACTGCCTTACCTCAAAGTTGGCCCTTACCATACCAATACAGTGGCTGGCCTGGAGCTGGCTATGGATCTATTGCGCAGAAAGAAAAATGCCAATAAGCAAATCTTCATGATCACCGATGGAAAGCCTAGTTGTCTTAAAGAACCTGATGGTACTTATTACAAGAACAGTTTCGGGCTGGACGACTACATTGTTAACAAATGCCTCAATAAAGCGGCTGCCTGCCGCAGGCTGAATATACCTATCACAACTTTTATGATTGCCCAGGATCATTACCTGCAACAATTTGTTCAGGAATTTACCGAGGCCAACAAAGGCAAAGCATTCTTCACCGGCTTAAAGGGCCTGGGTGAATTCATTTTTCAGGATTACGAAAAAAATCGCAGGCGTACCATCCGTTAAGCAAACAATATTCATCAAACTATAATTATTTAAGCAGATCATATCTGAAATGAGCATTACTGAAATTAAAACTTTAGGCGATCTTAAAAAATCGGGTTATCAACATCGCAGCATCAAAGAAGAATTACGTCAAAACCTCATCGATAAGCTTCAAAAAGGGGTTGACGTATTTAAGGGCATCCACGGTTATGAAAATACCGTTATTCCTGATGTAGAAAGGGCTATACTATCTGGTCACAATATCAACTTCTTAGGACTGAGGGGGCAAGCCAAAACCAAAATGGCCCGGATGATGACCCGGCTGCTGGATGAATATATCCCTGCGGTTGAGGGTGCTGAACTGGCAGATGACCCGCTAACACCATTATCCCGTACAGCTCTTGAAATTATTGGTCAAAAAGGTGATGAAACCCCTATTTACTGGATACACCGGGACGAACGTTATTTCGAAAAGCTGGCTACCCCTGATGTTACCGTAGCTGATCTCATTGGCGATATAGATCCCATTAAAGCTGCTAACCTCAGACTGAGCTATGCCGATGAAAAGGTTATTCACTTTGGTATGATCCCCCGGGCTAACCGCAGCATTTTTGTAATCAATGAATTGCCCGATCTGCAAGCCCGTATACAGGTAGCATTATTTAATATTTTGCAGGAAGGGGATATCCAAATAAGAGGATTCAAATTAAGGTTACCCTTAGATATTCAATTTATTTTTACCGCTAACCCGGAAGATTACACTAATCGCGGCTCAATTGTAACTCCTCTAAAAGACAGAATTGGAAGCCAGATATTAACCCATTACCCGGATGACCGCAAGGTGGCGAGAAAGATCACCCAGCAGGAGGCTAAAACAACGGCAGATCAAAACAATTTGGTAGAAGTACCAGAGGTGGCCCTTGAGCTCTTGGAACAAATATCCTTTGAAGCAAGAGATAACGAATACATCGATGCTAAAAGCGGAGTATCGGCCCGGCTTACCATCACAGCCCTGGAGAACCTGTTGAGCAGTGCTGAAAGAAGGGTTTTGATCAACGGGGGAAAGAAAACCACCGTACGGCTAAGTGATTTTATGGGAATAATACCCTCGATAACCGGTAAAGTGGAACTGGTATATGAAGGTGAGCAGGAAGGATCAGCTATAGTGGCTGAAAACCTGATCGGCAATGCGGTACGCACCCTTCTGGCTGATTATTTTCCCGGTTTGGACAATCTCAAATCAAGCGATAAGAACAATCCCTATAACGAACTCACCGACTGGTTCAGCCGGGGAGAATCGGTAGATATTTTAAATGAATTTACGGATAAAGAATACCAGAATACCCTGGACGGTATAAAACCCCTGCAAAAGCTGATAAGCAAATACCAAGGCAAAGCCGGGGCGCAAAAATATTTCTTCATGGAAATGATCCTTTGGGCTTTGGCAGAATATTCTAAACTCAATAAAGAAAAACTAGTGAGCGGTTTTAACTTCTCTGATTTGTTCAGCACCTATTTGCGGGGAGGGGAACTGGGTGACTTATCTTCCTGATACTGTAGTCGTACCAGTTTCATATCCCTGATAGCGGTAACGTACAGGAAATTATTCTCGTAACCTCCCTCCTGGGTTTTTCGAACTTCAAAACCGGTACTTAACATTTCCGTTGTATCGCTTTCCAGGCTCTGGGTAAAGAAAAGCCCCCTTTTCCATAGCCTTTCCAGAAAGTACAAACCAACATCATAGCCCTGGAAAGCGAAACGTCCCGGTTCATCAGCATATCTTTGGCGATAGCTCTCAATAAAACCTATGGTTTCCCTGTTCGAATAATCAATATAATTCATATCGGGCATGGTTAAATTCAGGTAATCCAGATAGGTAACTTCCAGCGTAGGGATACGCATTAGACGGGGGGAACCGATCAGCAAAATGGAAGTATCGCGTAAAACCCTCAACTTATTGACCAGATCGCTCAAGAATATCTTGTCTTCGCTCACCAATATTATTACGTTGTATTGGCCGGTATCCAGGGCCTCTTTTAAATCACTGTGGTGCAACATTTCATCGGTAAAGGAAGTTACATTATCAATAAAGCTCCCTCTTTCCCTCGCCTGTAGGCGAGCCTTGATCTGTTTGATTTCCTCAAGCTCCTCATCTTTACCGGAATGGGCAAAAATGATACGGCCTTTACTGTACTTTTCATTCAACAGATCAGCTATTTTTTTGATCCTGCCCTTTTTTCCGGTAATACATTTGATGAGATTGGGCTGGCCTTTTACTTCAACACTAGTACTCAAAGGGCTGATAACCGGTACATAATCTTCGGCCAATTGATCGGCAACAAACTGAACGTTGCTGGAATATAAAGGTCCTACTACAAGGTCGAAACGGTTTTGTCTGACCTGGGGTATCAATTCACGAAGCCTAAACATATCGTTCCTGGTATCAAAAACATTTAAAGAAATATTCATCCCTTGCTTACCCAGGGTATCGGCAGCCATCAGGAAGCCATTGTAAAAGTCAAGCGCTATTTTAGAACGTTCTTCCACTTCATTTTCAAAAACTGTATCGGTAAAAAGAGAGGTATAGAAAGGAAGCATAAGTCCCACCCTGTAATCTTTGTCGATATCTATCTTAAGAGTATCTGCAATTATAGCCGGGGTCACTGGTTTTTCAAGGGTCTTCTGCGGGATAATCAACGAATCAATGGAAATCGTATCTGTTTTTTGCCGCTCTTCTTGTTTCTTCTCACCGCTCAGGATTTTTTCAAGCCAGCTCAGTTCTTTTTCTTCCTTTTTCTTTTTGGGAATAATGATATAGCGACCTACCGTTAGTCCCTGGCTTAATTCAGGATTCAACTCCAACAGTTTACTCTGGCTTACCCCATAGCGATTTTTCAATGAATAAAAAGAATCTCCGGTTTTTACCTTATAGAGAAAATAGTTTCCCAGATCACCATCTTCATTTATAGCAGTATCTTTCTCTTCCTCTGTAAAACCGTCCTCATCACTGTCAAAACCATCACGTGGTTTACTCGCGGTGTCTGGCAGTACTTCCACAATCTTTTCCTTTTTTTGGGGAGCTCTTGAAAGGGGAAGCTTAAGAAGCTGACCGACCCCCAAACCATTTTCTGCTTCCGGATTAAGGAGGTAAAGACTGTCTAAACTCAGGCGATATTTCCTAGAAAGTGAATAAGCTGTTTCACCGGCTATTATCTTATGTACGTAATAATTACTGAGATCTTCCTCCCTTGCTTGCGGTCGCAAGGGGATCTTTATCCTCTCTCCCAACCGGAGAACATCTTGCAGCTGTGGGTTAGCCTCTTTGATCTCTGCTATACTGACTCCATAGGTTTGGGATAGTGAAAAAAAGGTATCTCCAGCTTTTACCTGGTGATAAACATAGCCAGAGTCTGTTCGGGAAAGCTCACTTTCAGCCTCCGGCTGGTCTTTGGGTATCAATAAAGTTACGCCTTCTTTTAATTCACTTTTGATCTCCGGGTTAAATTTTTCGAGTTGTTCAATGGTAACACCATACTGCCGGGAAATACCATATTTAGTTTCCCCGGCTTTTACCTCGTGAAAAATAAACTCACCCTCTTGAGCCTCAAGACTTAAACCTATCAGCAGAAGATATAAAGCAATGAAAAAACGATATATCATTCCCATTCAATTGTAGCCGGTGGTTTAGAGCTAATGTCATAAACTACACGGTTAACCCCTTTTATCCGGTTTATAATTTTATTGGATGTCTCCGCTAAAAACTCATAAGGAAGGTGAACCCAATCGGCTGTCATACCATCCGTAGACTCCACTGCACGCAGGGCCACAACATTTTCATACGTCCTTTCATCTCCCATCACTCCAACCGATTGAACTGGTAATAAGATAGCTCCTGCCTGCCATACCTGATCATACAAGTCGTGTTCTTTGAGCCCGCTGATAAAAATGTGATCTACTTCTTGCAAAATACGTACCTTCTCTTCTGTTATCTCTCCTAAAATACGGATGGCTAAGCCTGGACCGGGAAAGGGATGACGGCTCAGCAGTTCTTCGGGAATGCCCAAAGAACGCCCTACCCTTCTTACCTCGTCTTTAAAAAGAGTATTGAGTGGCTCCACTACTTTCAGATTCATGATATCTGGTAGCCCACCTACATTATGGTGGGATTTTATGGTAGCAGAAGGTCCTTTCACTGAAACAGACTCTATCACATCGGGATATATGGTTCCCTGGGCAAGCCAGTCTACCTCCTCTATTTGTGAAGCTTCATCGTCAAATACATCAATAAATATCCTACCTATGGCCTTGCGCTTGGTTTCGGGTTCTGCCACACCCTGCAGTGCCTCCAGGAAACGACCGGAAGCATCAACCCCTTTGATATTAAGGCCCATTTCCGTGTATTGTTCCAGAACGTTTTCAAACTCATTTTTGCGCAATAAACCATTGTTCACAAAAATACAGTGCAGGCGATCTCCGATAGCTTCGGAAAGCAAAACAGCTGCTACGGTAGAATCTACTCCACCGGATAAACCGAGAACTACCTTATCGTTCCCCAGCTTTTTCCGGAGTTTGGTAATCGTATCTTCTACAAAAGAAGCCGGTGTCCAGTCTTGTTTACAGCCGCAGATGCCAACGACAAAATTCTTCAACAGAGTAAGGCCGTCCTTAGTGTGATAGACTTCAGGGTGAAATTGAATGCCATAGGTTTTTTCCCCTTCTATATGATAAGCTGCCACTTTTACATCGCGGGTACTGGCAATAATCCTGTAATTATCCGGTATCTTTTCTATGGTATCTCCATGGCTCATCCAAACCTGGGAGCCTTCACCTACACTCTTAAAAAGTGGAGATCGGTCATCGATGAATTGTAAATTGGCCCGTCCATACTCACGCGTTTGTGAGGCTTCCACTGAGCCTCCATGCTGCTGCGCCAAAAATTGCGCACCAAAGCAAACTCCCAGAAGCGGGAACTTACCCTTTATCGGCCCCAATTCTAACTGCGGGGCCTTACTATCTCTCACCGAGGCTGGACTGCCACTAACGATGACACCTTTTACAGCTTTGCCCAGATGGGGAACAGCATTAAAAGGGTGTATCTCGCAGTAAACATTGAGCTCTCTTACCCTGCGGGCAATCAGCTGGGTATATTGAGAACCGCAGTCCAGTATAACTATCATTTCTTGCATGGCGCAAAGTTAAATTCTTTCAAGCTACTAAGGTCATATTGCAAAACATTGGTTACTAACATATTCAATTACTAAAAAAATATTTTACTTTTGAACGTATTAATCTCAAACCCAACCCATATGAAATTTTTAAAAGGACTCTTAATTGTAATAGTTGTTTTATTTGGCGCTTTTTGTATCTGGATGGCAACCCTATCCGGTGATTATGAGGTAAGCCGCTCAGAAGTTATAGATGCTAAGCCCGAAGTAGTTTACTCTAACGTTAGCGATTTTAAAACCTGGCCCCAGTGGAGCATTTGGTTTGAAAAGGACAGTACCATGAAAACTACCTGGGGGGATAAAACTCAAGGTGTGGGAGCTAGCTATTCCTGGACCAGTGAAAACTCAGGCAGCGGAACCCAAAGTATTACTGATGCCGAAGCAAACCAGGAGTTAGAAACCCATATTTCTTTTGATGGAATGGGTGAATCCGATGGTTACTGGAAATTTGAAGAGGTTGAAGGTGGTAAAACCAAAGTTACCTGGGGCTTTACCGGTAGCTTCCCCTTCTTGATGCGCTTTATGGCAGCCGGCATGGATGCAGCTGTAGGCCCTGACTTTGAAGGCGGACTGGCAAATCTGAAAGAAATGATCGAAAGCATGCCTAAAAAACAAGATGTTGAAGTAGTAATGGTAGATGCTGAACCAATGGAGTATTATAGCACCACTGATGAAATTGCCATCTCAAAACTCGATTCAAAGTTTTTTGGTCAATGCTATGAGGAAATTGGTACCTACCTGGGTGACGGTTATCCGCAAAATATGACAGGTGCTCCTTTTGTTATCTATCACAAATGGGATCCTGAAAACGATATAACCAAAATAGAGGTATCCATACCTGCTCAAAGTGATAAGCCCGGCAGTGACCGTGTTAAAAAAGGTAACAGCTACGAAGGAAAAGCACTCAAGGCTGTTTATATGGGACCTTATGAAGGTTTAGGAGAAGTTCATTATGCCATAGACGATTACGCTAAAAATAATGGAATTAGCATTGTAGGTGGCCCTTGGGAAGTATATATTACAGACCCTTCCAGTGAGCCCGACACCAGTAAATGGATCACGGAAGTGTACTACCCTGTAGCTATGGCACAGGATGATGATGCCGCAGAAGAACAAAGTATGTAAAGAAATAATATTATTACCTTATGTAAAAGCCTTCCGCTATGTAAGCAGGAAGGCTTTTTGTTTTTAGCAATAATTTACAAATTAACCGCGGTTAGGACAGGTATGTTTGTGTATCCAATACCTGTACCATGAAAAATATATTTCTCCTCTTAGCGATGATGCTGGCCTTCTTAAGCTGCGAAAAAGAAACTGAAATAGCAGACTACCCAGATAAAACTACTTTTGAGTCAGCTCAAAACCACATTCCCCGTTGCCCTCCGCATTGTATCCCTGTTACCGATTCCTGTCTTACCAGCAGAAGCACTACAGGAACCCTTAACCAGGTGCAGGGAAATATCTTATACAAAGGAAATGATATGTGGACCATTGCTATCAGCAAAACCGATCACATTTATCCCTGTTTTTTGCCCTCTACCCTAAAAGTGAACGGACTTGCGATAGAAATTTCTGGTAACATTAAAGAGATATATCCCTACGAACGTTGGCCGGGAACTCCTTTTCAGCTTCACTGCTATAAAATATTAACCGCTGAAAATTGAGTTTCTCACATTTCATCACCCTGTTAAAGCTCTCTTTAGGGGGCTTTTTCCTTTTCATAATACAAATTTTCAGTAAGCTGGAATATTGACACTCTGTCACGCTTCATTATTCTGGAAAAATTTTTGACATTAGGAGTGCAATTCCACAGCTATGAATTCACTCACTCCCCAGCGCCTGCGCGAAAACTTTGAAATACTGGCCGATATCCCAGAAGAACAGCTTAACTACCTGATTGATAACGGAAAGCATTACAATCTTAAAGAAGACGAATTCCTCTTCAAAAAGGGAAATGCTTCAGATGAAATGCACCTGATACTAGACGGAAAGCTACGCATTTACGCCTTGCAGAACAATCAAACGCGCGAACTCCTGGTTGCCGAAAAAGGTGATATAACAGGCCTGTTACCCTACTCCCGCCTAAAAACAGCAGGGGGGTATGGTCTGGTACTGGAAGAAATGGAAATTTTAAGCTTCCACCGCAATGATATGCCCGATCTGATCAGGAAAAACTACGAACTGACAGAGGCCCTGGTGCAGTTTATGAGTACCCGTATCAGGGAGTTTACCACTTACCAGCAACAAAATGAAAAAATGATGGCCCTGGGCAAGTTATCAGCCGGGCTGGCTCATGAATTGAATAATCCTGCTTCGGCCATCGTAAGGAGCAGTAAAGAGTTAAAAAGCCATATGAAACAACTGCCGGAAAAATTTAAGCGTGTTATGAACATTAAAATGACCCCGGCAGAAGTAGATGAGGTCAATAATGTTCTTTTCAGCCGCCTCAATAATCCCCCGGTTGAAAAGCTAAGTTTAATGAAAAAACAGACATTGGAAGACGACCTGGCGGATTGCCTGGAGGATAAAGATGTTGATGATGCCTATGAAGTGGCTGAGAATCTGGTGGAGTTCGGTTTTACCTGTGACGATATTGAAATGATCCATCAACGTACTTCGGATGAGCATTTTCCTCCGGTCATCCATTGGGTCAACCAAAATCTTACCACCGAAAAAATGGTTCGCGATATAGAGGAAGCTTCCACCCGCATTGCCAAACTTATAAGCAGCATCAAGAATTTCACTCATATGGATCGCGCTCCTGATAAAGTTAAGGCTGATATTCACGAAGGGATTTTAAATACCCTGGTTATGCTGAACCATAAAGTCAAAAAAAACGGAGTAAAAGTGGAAACACTGTTCGAGGAGGGTCTCCCTCAACCTAAAATATTGGTCAGTGAGCTCAACCAGGTGTGGACTAATCTCATCGATAATGCGCTTGATGCCATGGAAGAAACCGATAGTGCGCGGCTTGAGATCAATACCCGTAAAGATAATGACTTTGTAAGGGTAAGTATTATAGACAATGGGCCTGGGATACCCGATGATATTAAAAGCCAGATTTTCGATCCCTTTTTCACCACCAAGGATATAGGCAAAGGAACCGGCTTAGGACTGGATGTAGTAAAGCATATTATTGCCCGTCACAATGGTACCATTAAAGTTCTTGATTCCGTTCCAGGGCATACAGAATTTGAAGTGTGTATTCCTTTGGTGTGAATGTCAGAGTGAAAGGTGAAAGGGTTAGGTTTATGAGAGAATTGTTAAATAAGAAGTTATTGGAGTTACGTTTCTATAAACTGGCCCTCGACATTTTTGAACTGGCCTGGGATGATTGCGATGTATTGCAGAAAGACCGGAAAGCCTGGCCCATGGCTGACCAATTAATACGTTCATCGGGCTCAATAAGTGCTAATATTGAAGAAGGATATGGCCGGGAGAGCACTAAAGAATACATGCGTTTTTTAAAAATAGCCAGAGGTTCTGCCATAGAAACCCAGGGTTGGTATTATAAATCCAACAAAATTTTATCAGAAAATACAATTAAGGAAAGAATGATCATATTAAACGAAATTATTGGGAAACTATCAGGTACTATTAATACCTTGAAATCGAGAGTATAGAGAAAAAGACTATTTATTCCAATCATAAACCCATTCACACATTACATTCACCCCATACCAATAGAAAAATGAAACCACCTATCATATTAGCCGTTGACGATGACCCTCAGGTAATAAGAGCCGTTAACCGCGATCTCAGGAAGCGATACCGGGGCGATTACCGGGTAGTATCTACCGACTCGGCCAACGAAGCCCTGGAAACCCTCAGCGAATTCAAAAACCAGGGGCAGGAAGTAGCCCTTTTTGTATCTGACCAGAGAATGCCCGAAATGCTGGGCGTGGATTTTCTGGAAAAAGCCAAAGAAGTGTTCCCAGCTGCCAAAAGGGCTTTACTCACTGCCTATTCGGATACCGATGCAGCCATCAGGGCTATTAATGACGTTCAATTAGATTATTACCTGATGAAGCCCTGGGACCCACCTGAAGAAAAAATGTATCCGGTTCTCGATGATCTGCTGGAAGATTGGCAAAACAATTATATCCCTGAATTCAGTGGCCTCCGGGTAATAGGCTATCAATTTTCACCCAAGAGCCATCGCATCAAAGATTTTTTGGCGGGTAACCTTTTTCCCTACCGCTGGTATGACATAGAAAGCTCTGAAACAGCCCAGGCACTGCTGGAAGCCAATGCGATCGACCCTAAGGACCTGCCTGCTATCTTTTTTGAAGATGGTTCTTTTATTACCAATCCCGATATTCCGGAAGTAGCCGGTAAACTAGGACTGAACCCTAAGGCTTCAGCAGAACTGTACGATGTGATCATTATCGGGGCAGGGCCAGCTGGTTTAGCGGCAGCCGTTTACGGAGCCAGTGAGGGTTTAAAAACGCTTTTGGTAGAAAGACGTGCCCCGGGAGGACAGGCAGGTACCAGCTCAAGAATAGAAAATTACCTGGGCTTCCCCAAAGGTTTAAGCGGTTCTGACCTGGCCCGCAGGGCCATTACCCAGGCTACCCGCCTGGGAGCAGAGTTCCTCACTCCCAGTGAAGTAAAAGAGATCAAATTCCGCGATCAATATAAAATTGTAGTCTTAGCCGATGGCTCCGAGATCAGCACTAAAAGCCTGGTTGTAACTACCGGGGTTGACTACCGAAAGCTGACCACCAAAGGTTTGGAGCAATTTACCGGAGCCGGGGTTTATTACGGGGCGGCTAATACCGAAGCCAACGCCTGCCGCGAGAAAGACGTTTACATCGTGGGGGGCGGTAATTCTGCCGGCCAGGCAGCCATGTACCTTTCTCAATTTGCCAAAAACGTACACATCCTTATCCGTAAAGACAATCTGAGTGCCACCATGTCAGCCTACCTTATTGACCAGATCAATGCTATGGATAACATAGAGGTAAATATTTACACTGAAGTTGTAGAGGCCCGTGGCTCTGATCATCTGGAAAAACTGATGTTGAAAGATAACCAAAGCGGTGAAGAGCGCAAAGTGGAGGCAGCGGCTCTCTTTATTTTTATCGGGGCCAGGCCTTTTACCGAATGGCTTCCCGAAAATTTTAAAAAGGACGATAAAGGCTTCCTGCTTACAGGGAGAGATATTATGGCTAAGGAAGACCACAAAAAAACCTGGAAACTTCCCCGCGATCCCTTTTTACTGGAAACCAGCATAGCAGGCATTTTTGCAGCAGGGGATGTTCGCTCCGGAGCTATGAACCGGGTAGCTTCTGCCGTGGGCGAAGGAGCCATGAGCATCAGTATGGTGCATCGTTACCTGGATGAGGTTTAATAACCTCTGCTCAAGGATTTTCCTGGGCAGAGGTGACAAGATTATTGGATAGGGTAATTAATCAACTAAAACCATTCGCTTGGTATCTATCTCTTTTCCATTTACAAATAAGCTATAGAGATATATACCTGCTACAAATTCCTGACCTAAGATCTCAATATTACCTTCGCCTGGTTCATTGATATCCCATTTCTTTAGCTGAATCCCGTTTACGCGATAGACTGCGATGAATGCATCATTGAAGATAAAATCATCTGGTATACGATAACCAATAATAGTGCTTTCATTATAAGGGTTAGGACGGTTCTGAAAGAGTATAATACCATCAAATGTATTCTTATCTGATGCTTCAGAGCCCTTATTATTGACAATCTTACCAGATTGATCTAGAGTACCACCACATCCTGAGCTACAGATGTTCTCAATCATCTCCTTCATTTCGCCAATCTCACCTTCCAATAATTCTATCTTCTCTTGCTGTTCCTTTAGTGCTTCCATTAATACAGGAATAAGTCCTGTATAATTAATAGCGAAGTACCCGTCTTTTCCCTGCATTACCAGTTCTGGAAAAACCTCTTTCAACTCCTGAGCTATAAAGCCGTAAGTGCTGCCATCCGGAAAATTCTTTTCCTCAAATTCTGATCTTCTGAAACTATAACTAACCCCATTTAGCAGCTTAATTTTATCATAAGTGCCTTCTATGCTGCTAATGTTCCTCTTGAAACGGCTATCAGACTGGGTCCACATATAAGTTATCCTACCACTGCCATTAACATCTAACGCAAATGTATCAGGAGTGGTTGTTTTAATACCAACATTGCCATTTGTCGCCACAAAAATGGAACTATTTACCTTGTAATGAGGCAGTGTGGAATGGGTTCCAATTGTAAAACCACTTCCAGTATAAGGAACTCCCATATACCAGTCATTCTCACTCCCTGAGCTTGATGTAACCCATACACCCCCTGCCCGGTAATCATCTAGCCTGTCTAGTAGAACCCTTGAAGACCAGGAATTAACTGTTGTTCCAGCCTGTACCTTTAGTGTAGTAGCATCAGAACCTTTCACATGAAGATGTTCAGTCGGGATAGTACCTATACCAACGTAACCGTTGTCTTTATCTATTCTCATCCTTTCAACAGAACCTGCGTAAAAAGATAAATTACTCCCGGTATCTTGTTTCATCACGGTACCTCCGTATGCCGATAAAGTAAAAGGGTTATTATAATTGTAATTGGCCGTCAATGATACTTTATAATCAGAAGGGCTTTGTGAAGCCTGTAATTTTAAAGTAGCTCCATTCCTTAAAATTGTTAGATCCTCATCGGGATCATCGGTACCAATACCCACTGCCCCATAAGTATAAATGCTATCATTTATACTTATGGGCGAGTTGGTAGTTTTGCTTTTAAACCAGTCATAAGAAGTAATGTTGCCAAGCTTTAAGTTACCATTAGTGTCAGCTACTACATTTCCACCGGGCACCAGACTATCCGAACGGATAATGCCGGTAACATGTAAGGGTTCTTGCGGGGCTGTGGTTCCAATACCAATATTGCCATCATTTCTAACTGCTAAATTTACCGTACCCGATGAATCTGCTACCCGTAAACCAAAGAGGCCAGAAGATTGGTCTGCCCCTTGTAATAATAATGTAGCTTCCTGAACAGGATCCGCCCCAATGCCTATTACAGGTTCATTCCAGGGATGACTGCTCCTTTGTCCGATCGTCATATTTGTGGTATGCTTTCCGAACCTCACATCCAGTCTTTGCGAAGAATTGGATGAATTAGGACTCCAATTGATCGTATAACTCGAATTGTCTCCTAATTTCAGGGTATCATTCTGAAACCATATATCTGCAAATTGATAGGTCCTTATCCCTTCATCAATATATTGCTCAAACCCTTTAACTCCAAAAGGTTGTAAAGCCCTTCTTGATATTGTAGTATTTAATCTTACAATATCTTTACTCCAATTAATTGTTCCATACTCACCGAACCAATAATTGAAATTTGTTTTGGTTGTGCTAACATCTCCTGAGGGGTAATCTAATTCAATGGTAATAGTAGTATCCCAACTGGATGGCAATTCAAACCTCAGGCCGTCCAGTCGATTATAATACCCTACTAACCGCATCCCGGTTCTCACTTGTTCCACACTGCCTGAAAAACGGTTGGCATTAGGCTCATTAATCGTATGGCTGTCCATATATATACCATAACTCTTATTTTCAATAAGAGATGGAGGGTTCGAATAATTAGTTATCCGGTCAACATGAATGTAGTTTTGGTTTACCCAACCTTCATTGTAGGCATCTAGTTCTACAGCATGTAAGCAACTTAGAATAGATCGTATCTTCACATTATTATAGGCACAGCCCCTACCATCTCCTAACAAATAGACTCCGTATTCATAATTTTCTATAAATCCAAAATCTACTACTCCTGTGTTGCCAGAAACTAATATTCCATATCTTATATTGTTGGTATCTAATTGGCTTCTCGTTCGATCAGACATAATTTTGCCCTCGCCCAATAATGTTCCATTAATTCCAATTTCAATTGCTGCGGAATCTTGGCCCGTATACACTAGTGTTACATTGGCAGGAATATACAGGCTTTGCCTATTTCCGATAACGAGCGTACTGTCAATTACATAAATTGTTCCGGTAGTATCATTAATAGAATCCCTGGGAAGAAAGGTTATACCACCTTTGTTAATGGCGTTTTGAATGGCCTGATAATTATCTGTTCCGATAACCGGCCCGGAGGTTCCACTAACAAAACGGCCATCGGGAACAGCTCCCCATATTCGAGCATCATGTACAGGGCCTTTGGCTATAATATCACCTCCGAGATGTTGAATGTCATCATTAACTCCCGGAGACATAGAACTGGTAATATTATACTGTGCTGAGAGTGAACATAACGAACAAGTGAATACTAAAAAATAGAGTAGTTTTTTCATAAGATTTGGTTTTAATGTTTCAATAATTGACTGTAAATTAATCAATTAACACCCTCAAAACAAATCTAACAGGCTACTTTTTTATTCCGCTAATAATTACAATACACTCTATCAATTCATGTTCAGTATATTTGGCATATACTACAAAGAAATATTTTCTCCTTAGCCATTCAATCCAGATGATTTACTATAAAACCAACAAAAACTGGTTCAGGGATATTGGCTACCTAACCCTTAGCTGGACCATGACCAAAGTAATGCGGGCCGTTTTGGCTATTGGTGTTTATACCACGGTATTGTGTATTATAGAGCTGCATTTTTTGGATAAAGTGGCAGAAATGGGCATTAGTACCGGAGTTTTCAGCCTGTTGGGAATTGTATTGAGTATACTACTCGTTTTCAGTACCAATACTGCTTACGACCGTTGGTGGGAAGGGCGTAAGCAATGGGGGGCATTAGTAAACCACTGCCGTAACCTCGCTATAATGGGCGTGACTACTTTTCCGGCTTCAGCTAAAAA
>JANQHO010000113.1 GCA_028277105.1 Owenweeksia sp.
CAATATTGGTAATCCCAACTTCAGATCTTCCGGTGTGGATTTTGGGAAAACCGGTGTTAATTTTATCTCCGAAATAGGTTATCACTTCGAGTTACCCAATGTAATCATCTCCCCGGCTCTTATCTATCGGGCGGAAGGCTTTACCCAGGGGTTTGGGTTATCGTTTCATGACGTTACTACCCGATTACTGATTAGCCTTGCAGATGAAACCCTACAGATAGGCCCTTTCCATCAGGCACAAATTACGGGCAGCGGTGTTCCGGTTAATGAAGACATTCATTTCCTCGGTGGCTTCCTGGGCCTTAATGCCGGTAATGCTGCCAATATTGCTATAAGCGGCAATGCATTACTTAACCGGAGCAATCAATTACTTCTCTCTTCAGGATTTACGCTTACACTACAGGCACGCTTTTATATAGGCCAGCCACAGTGAAGAAACAGTAACTAAAACCACTAAATAAACTAATATACTCGCCCAATACTTTGTTTCACTTAATCATAAAATCTGGCACCATTGTGCTGCAAACTTATCAGGTTGTGTCCTTCAGAAAAACCTGTAACAATGGATACTAAGTGTTTGTTAAGGGATTCTATCAAATTCTTGTTAGTGGCATTCCCTAATTGAATGAGTAATACTTTGGGAGGGGCACCTTTCAAAATATAATAATCGAGGAAATCCCGGTCTTTTGTAATGATGATGCGGTTTTCGGCAGAAGCGATTTCTATGATCTTTTGATCTTTCATCAAGGCCCCTTCAGCATAATCAATGGTGTGTTTTGCGTTTTGGCCAGCCTTCGCAAGAAACATGGTAAGCCCGGGAGGTAGCTGTGTATCAACAAGGAACTCCATCAGGCAGCTTCCGGAGGCACAATTGACTTTGAACCGGATAGTTTGGCTGCGAACACCAGGCAGGCTCTTATATCCTCTGGTTCAAGAAAGGGATAATCGTGCAAAATATCTTCTGCCGCCATACCAGAAGCCAACAATTCTAACATCTGGCTCACCGTGAAACGCATATTTCTAATGACTGGTTGGCCTGAATGAACTTCAGCATTAATTGTTATCCGATCAAGTAGCTCCATTAACTAAAGTTACGTATTTAACTATTTTCCCGGAAAATGAAGAGAACTTTTAGGAGTTATATATCCCATTAAAACCGCTGAATGACCTGCAAATGGTGGTCTTTCAAGTATTTTTGAGCGGTATCAAGATCCTCTGTAAAACCCAGGATAAAACCGCCACCACCAGATCCGCATAACTTCAGGTAGTAAGCATTGGTATCCAACCCCTGTTTCCAAACCTCACGAAACAGCTTGGGCACCATAGGTGTCATGTGGTCCAGTAAAAACTTAGAAAGGTGGTACAGGTTGCTAAACAAGGATTTAGTCTCTCCCTTTAGGAAGTCTTTAATACACTCGTCATTATAAGGAATGAATTTTTCATTCACTACCTGCTTGAAGTCTTTTTCTTTCAGCTTATCCAGGAAATATTGTACCAAAGGTTGCGTACGTCCCGGTGTGCCTGTATCCAACAGGAAGATAGCACCTTTACCTTCCCCTTTTTCAGGAGGTAAATCTACCGTACCGATATTGGAACGACTTTTAATCAGCACCGGCAGCCCGACATAACAAATCAACGGATCAATGCCCGAACTTTTGCCATGGAAATAAGATTCCATCTGGCCGAAAATCTTTTTTAGCTCGCGCAGCTTCGTTTTATTGATCTTCTCCCGGTCAATTTTATCTTCGGCATAAGCATCGTACAAGGCTGCTACCAAAGCGCCTGAACTACCCACACCAAAACCCTGGGGGATGGAAGACTCAAAAAACAAACCTGCTTTTATATCTTTTTTGAATTGCCTGACATCCAATGTACAAAGCAGTTCACCATTTTTTTGAAGTTCACACAGGTAATTGGCAAAACGCTTCAGCGATTTGTTACTTTCCTTAGCTCTTTCTTCGCTGTAATCTTCGGGGGTAAATTTCAAGGCGCCTTTAAACGGACCATAAGGTATGGAAAGCCCCATGGAGTTTTGGATGATGCCATATTCCCCGAACAATAAAATCTTCGAGTTGAATTGATGATCTACAGTAGTTTGCTCAGTT
>JANQHO010000121.1 GCA_028277105.1 Owenweeksia sp.
CTAGGGCAGCAGCGTTACAGATCTTTCAAAACTTCTTCTATCATCACCCGGAACTCGGTGGTACGTTTTTTTTTAATTGGCCGAAAAGATGGGGATGGATGTGGAATGTGTAGGGAAATGTTCGAATTATATTGATTACTTATAATTAATTTATTATAATTACAATGTGTATCAATATTACTTATGAGAAGTTATATCATTATTGCCTTTGTTTTCCTTTCTATTTCCGTTTTGGGACAGCCCCGAAATAACTTTTTTTTAATGGGCACTGTAGTTGATGCTGAATCCGGTGAACCTATTGAAAATGTAAAAGTGTCTTTAAGGAATAGTATTTCCACAAAAAGAACGAAGTCCAGTTTGGTTTCCGGGGTGAATGGCTTTTTCCTTTTTGATATTGGCCCATCTAAGCATACCTTAAAAGAGCAGGAATTGTTGATAGAAAAGAAGGGATATGTCCCGAGGAGTGCGAAGCTGGCAGGTCTTCAACTTAACGAGGGGCAGTTTATAAAAATGCGGAAAAAACCCTTGACCGGAAATCCTGTTAAATGGCAGTTTGAACCAATAGATGTAGTGACTAGCCCTACGGGCACGCAATCGGGAAAGCTGGAGCTAATTATTATGGATGGATTACAACCATTCAGCTTTCAAGAGATGACATTGTGGAGTGATAAAAGCCTGATTGACACCTTGCGAACAGATAAACATGGTAAAGTAAGTATCTTGGTAAAAGATGAAAAAGACTACAAGCTTGAATACAATCAGGTGGAAAGCAGGATAGGGATGATCGATAAAAATGGCAACATTTTTACGGAATACACCACCCTTAACAAATCTGCTCTTCTTTCAAAAGAAGGTATTCGGCAGATGGCAATTTCAGATTCTCCGGATACGGTGCGACTTATCTCATATTCGTTTAATAGTAGTACCGGTACATCAGTAATTCCTATCAATCCTCCTCCCGAACAGCTTCTTAGCGGATTCAACGGGTTTTCAACTGTTTCCAATGCCAATGCGGTTATGGCGGATTACTTCAAGTATCTTAAGGGGCAGAACAAAACGCTTTTTGAGAATACAAACAGTTTGATTGACTTTAAATGCCCAATACAATCAGTCGAGGTAAAGGAAACTGTAGACCAAGTTTTGTCGTCTTTGGAAGAGGAAGGTGTTATCTCTGAAAATCATTTTTTGGTAAACCATTTCCTGATTCTCTACTTAAGCAATGGTTTATGCAGATAGCGAGATATGTTTTATGGATATGTCTGGCCACTGCCCTGGTTTCCAGTGCATTGGGTTCGAATTTCGACACGAGTGTTTTAGCTGTTGGTGACGGGTTATCACTGTCTTACTCAAATGTGTTTGATGACTTACAACAAAGAGCCCGGGAGGCCGGTGCAACTGTGGAGTCTGCTGAAAAAACGGAGGAAGCAACACAATCGTCTCAAGATATATCAGATTTGTGCTATTTATTTTCGCACCTGGATAAGATGCACTTAATGGATTCTACCACGAAGGCGACCTACCAGCTAGCGATGACAGGTTATTTTGACTACTACGTTAAGCAATTCAGGCACAGGCGGAATGTATTTCAGTGGCAGTTGTTTTCTTCTAAAATAATTTTCTTCGTAGTAATTTTTCTGGTACTGTCAGGTATCTATTTTGCCTGGATTCAGTTTAAAAGAGTTGATACTCCCTCAAGAGTGGCTTTACAGTCAGAAGTTTCAGAATTAGAAGTATCCGCAAGAGGATTAAGAATCAGGTCTCCCTTAATCGGCCTCATCATTCTGGCCATTTCATTGATCTTCTTTTACCTCTATCTACAGTTTATCTTCCCGATTAACGAGCTGTTTTAGGCTTCATTCCATCCAAAACAGAGGCCTGTTTTGTAGTCCTGGTACTTTGGTTTAGTGCGCCTTCAAAACCTCCTCTATCATCACCCGGAACTCGGAAGCGTGCGAGTTTTCCAGTGCTCCGCGTTTGTGGCCCAGGCGAACGATGACAATGTCCTTTTCAGGAATATTAATGATGTATTGCCCCAGGATACCACGCTGGTAAAATACAGGTGTTGGTTGATTAGGGTCTACCCAAAAGGCGTAGCTGTAATTCGGGTCGAGCGCTCCGGTGGCAGCCAGCGGGTAGAATGATGAGTCGATAATCTGGGTGCCGTTCCAGTTGCCGTGGTTGCTCATTAGTTTACCGAAACGGGCAAAATCGCGGGCGTTGGTATTGAAACAGCAATAAGCCAGTTCAGTACCGTTGTGGCTGTCCAGATGCCATTTTGCGGTGTGCCTGGCCTGCAAGGGTCTCCACAACCAATCCGAAGCCACATCGGCTAAGGACATTCCTGTGGCTTCCATCAGGCACATACCCAGCAGTTGGGTAGAACCACTTTGGTAATGAAAAGCCCGACCGGGTTTGTCTTTAATGGCCAAAGACATCATCAACCCTTTAATATCACTTCCGTAATAGGCTTTAGCGGTTACCGAAAACGGGTTTTTATAATGCTCATCCCAGTTAAGCCCTGAAGACATGGTGGAAAGGTGCCACAGCTCCAGTTCATCGGCATATTCGCCTTTAAGTTTCGGCAGAAAGTCTTTTACTTTTTGATCCCAGCCGGAAAAGATGCCTTTTTGTATAGCAATTTGTGCCAGCATGGTTACTACCGATTTTGCTGCTGAAAAGGAATTGGAATGAGAACTGTCGGAAAAACCATCCCAATAATATTCATGTAGTATACTATCATTTTTCACCACCAGGAAAGCCACACTTTTACTGTTTTCCAATTCAGTTCTAAGGCGGTCGCTAAGTGCCGCCTTGTTGTAGTTTTTATGGATGGGCCATTCCCAAACGTTGTTGCCGGCAGGTATTGGCCGGGTAGCAAAGAAACGTGCATCATCAATGGAAGCCGAGTTGTGGCCGTGTAAGTAAGTTGCCCAGGCAGCCTTATATAGGTA
>JANQHO010000170.1 GCA_028277105.1 Owenweeksia sp.
TAACCATTATTCCTGAACACAAAGCCAATAAACTATACCAACTACTACCCTATAACTTTATTCAATGTATCGGCAAGATGTAGTTGCTCGTAGGCATACTTTCTAAAGTGTAACCTCGTTAACCACAACGATTGACTTGCAAATTGTATGAGCAAGAATAAATATTTTGATTTGTAACGATATTGCGTTACATTTATAAATTCACAATTGACTTGCATATAACTATCGGATTATGTTTCGTATGATCCCACTGAAGTGGGTTATTTAATCCGCAAACAGTCAGCTTTTGAAGCCCAACATGGGGGGGTTGGGCTTCTTAAGATCAGTATTCTAAACGAAGTTCTTTTTCCTTCTTTGTCATATGTCATAGCGATTACCCAGTAAGACGCTATAAGTCAATTAGATATTAAATAATCCCCCATTATAAGGCTGTACTACTTGAAGTACTTTTTAGTTTTGAAAGCCATGCTAATTGAATCAGATAACATGTTCAAAACCCTGCTGGACTCTTCCCCGGAAGGTATCCTGGTCATTGATTTAAGCGGCCATATAATGGAAGCATCCAGTATAGCGCTTGAAATTTTTGGCACAGAAAACAAGCACGATCTGCTCAACAGGCATTTTCTCCGCTTCATTCACAAGGAATCCAGGAAAAAAGTCAGGAAAGTAATCGAAAGAACTATATCAGAAGGATTTGAGCAACATGTAGAGTTCATACTCACCAAAATAGATCAAAAGCAGTTCATCGGTGAAATTTCCACAACCCTTATCCAAGACAGCAGTGGAATGCCCGGTTCTTTTATGACCATAGTCAGGGATGTTTCCCACCGGAAAGAAATGGAAAAACAACTGATACATACTGAACAAATGGCGGGCTTAGGTGAAATGGCTACCGGTATTGCCCATGAGATCAACCAGCCATTGAACACTATTTCCATAAGCCTGGAGAACATGCTTCAGGAAATTTCTAAAACTGAAAGCAGCCAATACTTTGTGGGAAAAATCCAAAAGATATTTGAGAATATACACCGGATCGATAAGATCATTGATCATATCCGCACCTTTTCAAGAGATCAAGACGACTACATCCCAACGGCTTTTGACATTAATGAAAGTATCAGAAATGCACTTTCTATGGTTACAGTGCAATATAAACACAGGGACATAGACCTCATTACCGATTTGAGTGACCACTTATCCATGATCATCGGAAATACTTTTCGTTTTGAGCAGGTAATTCTCAATCTCATTATCAACGCAAAGGATGCCCTCGAAGAAAGAGAACTACACGAAGAGTTTGATAAAGAAATCAAGATATCCACCCGACAGGACGACCATACTATCTATGTTGAAGTAAGCGATAATGGCATTGGCATAAAGAAAGAAGACATCGACAATATCCTGCTTCCTTTCTATTCGACTAAAGAACAAGGAACAGGAATGGGACTGTCCATTTCATTTGGGATCATTAAAAAAATGAAAGGTAATATAGCTATTCTCAGCAAAGGCCATGGAGGTACTACTATACAGATTACCCTGCCAACCGGGACATCATAACACTCAGGAATTAAAAAGTAATAAAGCCCTAATCAAAACCATCTAACCAAAATTGGAAAAACCAATGTTTCACCATAAACCCAGAATAAAAGTGCTCATCATTGACGATGAAAAGCATTTTACCGAAGAATTGCAGGAGTTACTTCAAAAATCAGGGTTTGAGGCTTTCGAATCCAATACACCCGAACACGGATTGGAAGTTTTAGAAACCCAGGAAATAGACCTGCTTGTACTTGATGTACGTTTACCACGAGTCAACGGCCTTGATGTCTTGAAAGAAGTAAAGGCTAAATATCCCAATATAGAGGTCATTATTGTTTCGGCTCATGGTGATATGGATACCGTAATCAGCGCCATGAGACTGGGAGCCATTGACTATTTGAGAAAACCTTTTCGACATATAGATATACAAATCGCGATTGAACGGACCCAGAAATTTCTCAAACTTCAGAGGAAGATCGTTCAAATTGAAGAGAAGGCCTCTCTCATATCAAAAAATCTGGAAGACAGAATAGAAAGACACCTGATAGGTGAAAGCTGCCAGTTACGGGAAGTACTGGATATGGCTTTGACAGCATCTCGTTATCCTCTCACCAATGTATTGGTTACTGGTGAAAGTGGAACAGGTAAAGAAAACATAGCACGCATTATTCACTATGCCAGCGAACGAAAAGATAATATCTTTTACGCGGTCAATAGCAGCGCTATAACAGATTCACTGATGGAAAGTGAATTCTTCGGGCACAAGAAGGGGGCATTCACCGGGGCTCTCACAGATAAAAAAGGATTTTTTGAGGTGTGCAACAACGGCACCTTGTTCCTCGATGAGATTGCCGACATGCCCATGAACCTTCAGGCGAAGATACTGAGGGCCATAGAGGAAAAAAAGATCACTCGTGTAGGAGATACCGGGGAAATCACTACCGATTTTCGGATTATCTCGGCTACCAACCGCAATGTGGAACAATTGATCCAGGAAGGAAAATTCAGACTCGATCTGCTCCACAGGCTCAACACGCTCCATATTCATGTACCCCCCCTGCGTGAACGCCCCGAAGACATTGCCCCACTGCTATATCATTTTGCCGTTGATTTTTCCACAAGACTCAATAAACCCATTCCGATGATCAGTGAAAAAGCAGTCAAAGCACTCAAAAAATACAGTTTCCCGGGAAATGTCAGAGAATTAAAAAATATGGTTGAACGCGCGGTTATTCTATGCAAAGAAAACTGTCTAAAAGAAAAGGATTTTCCCGTCAACACCACAGAAACCGGCTTATCACAGGCAAGGCCCGTTTCCTACAACCTGAGAGAAACCGAGATAAATATCATCCATGCCGCATTGAGGGATTTTGACTACAATCAGACTTCTACTGCCAAGGCACTTGGCATCACCCGGGATGCGCTTATTCGCAGAATGAGAAAGTACGATATCACCATCAAAAAAAGTGAACAGCCCTGTTGATCAGTAAATAGAAATTTAGTCAATAAAAAAACGCACAATTGTGCGTTTTTTTCTATTAACACAAAACTATTTCACACAATTACTTAATTAGATATATGAATCTATTTCTTTAAAAGAAATCTGGTAATCAGATACTTATATTTTATAATACTGCTACAGCTGAGCCATGGCACGCTCTTTGGCTTAAACCTATTGAGGCAAAGCCCGCCCCTCCTATCAAAGTGCGGGAATATTTAAACTTTTATACTAATGGCAGTAGAAAAAACCATTGGCTCATCAAGCCTTGTTGAAGTTGTTGATCGCATCCTGGACAAAGGGGTAGTGGTTGACGCCTGGGTCCGGGTATCCCTTGTGGGTATCGAGTTGCTTGCTCTTGAAGCAAGAGTAGTAGTTGCTTCCGTTGAGACTTACCTCAAATACGCAGAAGCCATAGGATTAACGGCCAAAGCTGCATAAGCCATGTAGTTTAAGCCTGAAGAGTTTCTTGTCAAAGCATCCCTGACCTGAATTGTGGTCGGGCCTGATTTGCCAAGGGCTTTCAGTATTTTTTATCAAAATAAAAAAAGCAAGGCAACTGATCAATGGAAATATCTTCACCAGAGCTTACAGATGATTTTATTGAGAGCTTGATCAATTCGTACGAGTCATGGATAAAAAGTATTGAGACTATTTCTGACAGATCCGAGGCCATTATGGTGTCATCTTTTGACCTATTCAGGGACTTCAGTAATGCCTTGAAAGAATACCAAGCTGAAAGACAAAAGCTCAATTCACAGTTAAAAGAAAGCCTTGCTAAAAATGGCTCACTTCGCAAAAAAGACTACGATCAAATGATGGCCATCATCTTGTCCAGACTCGATGAAAAAGAGTGTGAATCAGAAAGTGTCCTTTATCAGTTCATTCAAAACCAAAAACTAATGACACAATTCCTTAAAAAGGGAATTTTCCAGATCAAAGGCAGTATCCTATATCAGAATGCCGAAAGTATTCAGGTTTTCCGTCAGAAACTCAATAGTATTTCTGCCGAACTGGAATCGAAGAAGGAAACTGCGTTCCGTCTTTTCCGGGAGTATCAGCACCTGCACTTCAAACTGACTTCAACATTGAAGACCCTTCTTATAAAAGAAGATGAAGTATTGGCAGACGATGTGAAAGCTATGAAGAAAAGCTTATTGAGTCAGATGACCTGAACCCGGCAACTGACTTATACAAAAACTAACTAGCACAGTAATAAAGATGCCATTGCTCTTATGGTCTAAGCACAAGGAGCAATGGCCGACAATATCAGAATTGTAAATACACTTTTTCAGGAATAAAAAACTTATAACAAATGGGATTATCAGAAGATATGAAAAACCTGAGTGAAGAGATACTGACCTCCTACAGGGCAAGGGCACAAGCCTATCAGCAACGGCTCAAAGAAAATGAAAACCTGGTAGCAGAAGTGCAAAAGACCCTGGAAGGTTTCAGGAAAGACCACCTTGAAATGGCTGCTAACCTGCGCGAAAAGAGCGCTACCTTAAAAACCGGCCTGAAGAAAGAAGACAACCTTCGCCTAAGCAGCTTAAATGACTTAATGGACGGCATCAGGCAATCTATCTCGAAGATTCAAAATGAAGTGGAAGACATTCAGCAATCTACTTCCGGCATGCTGGCTTCTTTTTCGAAAAGCCGTGAAAACATGGCCAGAGCGTTGAAAGAACAGTTTGCTCAGGAACAGACTAACCGGGCGCAACAACGCGCCCAGCTCGAAGAACAGAATGAAGATCGTTTAACAGATTTTGAGGGCCTGATGAAAGGCATCAGAGACGAATTGAAGCAGTCACAAGCAGATGTAAACAAGATCATTAGTGCCGCCCGGGAACTGCTGGAAAAATATGATCAGGAACGCTCCCAAATGAGTAATGCTCTTAGAGAGAAGTTGAGTGCCAATCTGGATGAAAGGGCGGAGTATACCAGAGAGTTGCTGAAAAGTTTCCATGACCAGTTGGTTGAGATCAGCCATGAAAACCAACAAATGGGAAAAACAGTACGAAATTTATTGCTTCAATCCCGCAATGAATTGTCGTCTGGTGATGCAGAGCGCATCAAGGCATTTGACAAGACAATAGGAAACATTCGTCACTGGGTAAAGGCCATGCAAACCACAATAAGTGACACCTTAAATAACTGGTCAAAAGAACGTGAATTGGCGGCTACCGAATGGGAGAAGTTATCCCGAAAAATTAAGCAGATGAGTAACGGGCATTCAGAGGAAGCCGTTGAAACCCCGGCCTCCCAGGCTGCCGACAAAATAGCAAAAGGGGAAGAGGGCAAAAAGACATCAAAAGAGCCTCTCGTAAAAAAGGAGCCTGTGGCTGAAAGCAAAGAGCCAACTCCCAAAGCCGAAAAGGCTCCTAAACCAGAAGAGGCTTCTGCCAGGGACAAAAGAAAAAAGCCCGCTACGGCTGAAAAAAAAGAACCTTATGCCAGCTCTGATATGAGTCTTGACGAAAAGGTAATTGCCTATGTAAACGCTCACCCGCAAGGCGTAAGGGTATCAGAAATGGAAAGATCTTTAGGAGAACAGCGCATGCGTATAGGATACGTCTGCAAGAAGCTCCTTGATGAAGGGAAGCTTACCAAGCTCGAAAAAGCTTATTTCCCCAAAGTTCACAGCGATAAGAAGGAAAATACTGTATAGGAGAGCTTCGGAAATGGTCTGAACGTGTTCGCCCATTCAGAAGCTAAGCCAATATCAAATTTAATCTCTACTCATGACCACCACAGTACAATGTGCATTTTGTGAAGGTACAGGCAAAGACTACTTCGGCTTGCTGGCCAATCCCTCAGATTGTTTAGTCTGTCTCGGTACCGGCATCGTGAATGTAGAAGAGCCTTCTCTACCCTGCATCTACTGTCGTGGTTCGGGGAAAAATCCTTTAGGTTCCCGGGTACCCTGTATTGTGTGCAAAGGAAAAGGTATGGTACAAGGCCCTAGAGGTGAAGTATGCACAAAGTGTAAGGGCAGCGGTGCCTCTCTTGACCATTTGCCTTGTACAGCTTGCCAGGGAAAAGGATTTGTAGAAAGATAGAGCACATGAAAAACAAGCTCCGAAGTTGAATATTGATAATTATATATAAAAAGACAGATATCCAAAAACCATAAAAACAATGTCCGAACTCAACACTGTATTAGAACCCGCACCACTACCCGATTTTGTAGAAACGGACTACGTGAAAGATCTCACCGAGCGAGCCCGGACCTATATCAAAGCCGGCTTTCCGGTGCATTTCAGGGGACCTTCCGGAACTGGCAAAACTACTGTTGCCATGCACCTGGCCAGTAAAATTGGCCGACCAGTAGTAATCATTCATGGTGATGCAGAGTTTAAAACCTCTGACCTCATAGGGGGTGAGCAAGGCTACAGCTATCGGAAAATTGACGACCGTTTCATTCATACCGTGCACAAGTACGAAGAAAATATGACCAAGCAATGGGTAAATAACCGGCTCGCACTCGCAGTAAAACATGGCTTTACCCTGGTATACGATGAGTTTACCCGATCCCGTCCGGAAGCAAACAATGTACTGCTGCCCATTCTGCAGGAACGCATGCTGAGTACGTCTTCTACCTCTTCAGAAGAATCTTATCTGTCCGTCCACCCTGATTTTTGCGCTATTTTCACTTCTAACCCAGAAGAATATGCCGGAGTAAACCGCACCCAGGATGCACTGAGAGACCGCATGGTGACACTAGATGTAGACCATTTCGACTTCGATACCGAACTACAAATCACCATGGCGAAGTCTGGGCAAAAACAAGAGGAAGCAGAAAAGATCGTGAGAGTGGTCAGAAGTCTCCGGGAATCAGGAAAAACTGAGTTTGACCCTACAGTAAGGGGGGGCATCATGATCGCCAAAACCCTCAGTGTACTGAATACAAGTCCCACTGAATCGGGTGAGGTATTCAGAACATTGTGTCAGGACATTCTGGTTTCAGAAACAAGCCGCATAGGATCAAAAACTAACCAGGAACGGGTACGCCAATTAGTCAATGAACTGGTTGACCACCAACTCATTACAAAACCTGAGGCATATGCATAATCCTAAACAAGTTGAATAGCTCACAAAACTCCAACCATTCATGAAAAACAAGAACTCCATCAGAGGCATGCATGACATCAGGACGATTTCCAGCCTGAGAAGAGGAAGCTCTAACGATCCGCACAATACCATTTACATAGACCTCTATATGCTTAACAAAGAGGAAAAACGCTTGCTCGAAGAGAAAAAGAGGATCGAAATGCGGTTGGAGGCTATCAATACCCGCTTATTGGACATTGAGAGCTTCCGGGCTAAGGTACAAATCAGCAAGCAGCCAGATGACGTCAAAGAATCACAGGAAAAAGAGCAGAAAAGCGAAAATGACTGGAACATAAAACCAATGAAGTATTAGGGAAATGTAAGTCAAACCTTGAGATAACCTTTTAAACGAACAACAACCTTCATGGCAAACAACATTTCACATTCAGTTCATTCTTCGAACCTCTCCGATATACTGGAAAGGGTGTTGGACAAGGGAGTAGTCGTAGCGGGCGACATCAAGGTACAGATTGCAGACATCGACCTGTTAACAATCAAGATAAGACTACTGATCGCTTCTGTAGACCGTGCCATGGAAATGGGCATAAACTGGTGGCAGGAAGAATCTTATCTGTCTTCAAAGGCCAAAGAAAAGCAAATAATGCAGGAACAGGAAGAGTTAAAGCAGCGGATTACCACACTGGAAGCAGCACTATCCTCCCGGCAAGGGTCGGGTGAGCAGACTTGATAGACAAGTTCGGGTAAATGCCAGCATTTTATTTGGCGTTTACCGGAAATCAAAAGATAGAGCAGTCAGAGATTAAAAATCAAAAAATGAGTGAAGAAAAAGATAAGAACAGAGAGTCAGATTTTGAGCTTTTCAAACTGGGCGGCTTGTTCAAAAGCATCGAAAAACTGGTAGATCTTGCCGGTGAACTGAAAGAAACTGACATACACAAAGAAGGAAACATTGACCTGGAACACCTTAAAAAAGGTATGAAAGGTGTATATGGATTTACTGTTAAATCGGCTGTAGGAGGAGGCTCCAGGGTAGAAACTTTCGGCAATATCAAAAAAACACCTCAAGGGCCCAAAGTAGAACAAGAAAGAGAACCCATTACGGACCTTTTTGATGAGCCCGAAGAGATGGTCATTATTGCCGAAATGCCGGGGGTCGCAGAAGATGATATCTCAGTCGAACTGAAAGCCGATATACTGGAAATCTCTGCTACCGGCAAAAACAGGAAATACAGGAAAGAACTATTGCTACCGGCCAAGGCAGCCAGGCAAAACCTCAACTTATCCTATAACAATGGAATATTGGAAATCAGAATAAAGAAATAAGCCGATGCTTTTGACTGGCCTACATAGTGCTGAACTGAAACTCATCCTCTTCGGTGGTAAAGGAGGAGTGGGCAAGACGGTTTGTGCCTCGGCTACTGCCATGGAATTAGCCTCTCGACAGAGCACAATGCTTATTTCTACCGATCCGGCACATTCAGTTTCTGACTGCCTGGAACAGCCCATAGGTTACCGGCTTCAGGCAGTAAAGAAGGTCGCCAACCTCAAGGCCATTGAAATATCGGCTGACGAGGCATTCATGGCTTTCAAACATAAGTATCAAGCCGAGCTCATGAAGTTTTTTGATACCTCCACTAACCTGGACAACGAAGATATCGGTCAGATCATGAACCTGACTATTCCGGGTATTGATGAGATAATGAGTTTCAAAACTATAATCGATCTTATCGAGGAGGGAAACTTTGATAAGTATGTAGTTGATACAGCGCCTACCGGCCACGTCTTACGCTTATTGTCTTCGCCCAGGCTTCTGGACGAATGGATAAAAATGGCAGCCCAAATGCGCTGGAAGTACCGTTATATGATAAAGTCCTTCTCCGGGCATTATCAGGCCGATGAAACAGACAACCTATTACTAGATCTAAAAAAAACGGTCAAACGAATTGAAGGCCTGTTAAAAGATAAAAACCGCTGTGAATTCATTGTGGTATGCACACCGGAGTCAATGGTTATCCAAGAAACCTCGCGACTGTTAGCCAATCTTAAAAAATCCCAAATCACCGTTCGGCAGATTATTGTGAATCATGTGATGGAGTCCAATGGAAGCGCTTTCTGTGTTCAGCGCAGAAAAAAGCAGGAGAAGTATCTCAACCAGCTTTATAAGACCTACAGTGGCCAACACAACCTGGTTGAAGTTCCCGAGTTCGCTGAAGAAATTAAAGGATTAGGCCCATTGAACAATTTCAGGAATGCCCTTTTTTGAAAACAAAACCGACTAGACTGAAAGGGGACAACAACAAAAACCGAAATACCAGATGGAGGACACCAGAACAGCTCAAATAAACAACCTGACATTAAAAGTAAAAGAGGCCTTGGTAAAGGATGCCGGAAGGGCCATTGCCCGCATTGATCCGGCCGATATGAAAAAGTCAGGGCTCACTCCAGGTGACATTATTCTCATAGAAGGTAAGCGTAAGACACCCGTAAAGGTTATGCCCTGCTACCCTGAAGGTCGTGGTAAGCGGATCATCGAAATTGATGGCATTACCAGAGGCAATGTCAAAGCGGGGATAGATGAGAAAGTGAGGTTAAGCAAAACCAAGCACAAACCTGCCCAGAAAATCAAATTAAGGCCCTCATCAGGTTCACCTTTCAAATCCAATGACTCGAGGTACATTGGTTCACTGATGACAGGGGTACCGGTTTCCAAAGGCGACAAAGTACGTGCTACACCATTTGGAACCCGTTCGGTAGACTATGATATTGTAGAAAGCACACCTTCCGGTGTAGTGCTCATCCATCCCGGTACCAAAGTACAACTTGAGTTGTCCAGCCTCTCTCAAAAACGCTCATCCAAAGTTTCTTACGAAGACATAGGGGGGTTATCAATGCAAGTGCAGCGTATACGTGAAATGGTAGAACTCCCCTTAAAGTATCCCGAAGTCTTTGAAAGACTGGGCATTGAACCTCCAAAAGGAGTTTTCTTCTATGGTCCACCGGGGACAGGTAAAACACTTATAGTCAGGGCCGTGGCCAATGAAACGGACGCACATTTCATACACCTCTCAGGACCTGAGATCATGGGCAAGTTCTATGGCGAAAGTGAAGAACGGCTGCGCAAGGTTTTCAATGAAGCACAAACCCACGCACCAGCCATCATCTTCATTGATGAAATAGATGCCATTGCCCCTAAACGCGAAGATATGGGCGGTGAGAAGCAGGTAGAAAAGCGGATTGTGGCCCAATTGCTTTCACTCATGGACGGACTGGAATCAAGGGGTAAAATAATTGTGATAGGAGCAACCAATATTCCTAACACCATTGATCCGGCCCTGCGAAGGCCTGGCCGTTTTGATCGTGAGATATCGGTGTCCATCCCTGACGTGAAGGGCAGGCTTGAGATACTGGAAATTCACACGCTTGGCGTCCCTTTGGCAGCCGATGTCAGTCTGAAGAAATTGGCCGAAATAACCCACGGTTTTGTAGGGGCTGACCTCGAGGCCCTGGCACGTGAAGCTGCTATGACAGCTCTCAGGAAAATCTTACCTAAGATAGATTTTGAGCTTTTGGAGATTCCCTGTGGGTTGCTAAAAGATCTTGAGGTAACCATGGATAATTTCCGCGATGCCATGAAAGAAGTAGAGCCCTCTGCCATCAAAGAGGTATTTGTAGAAATTCCCGATGTGAAGTGGGAGGATGTAGGAGGGCATTTGTATATAAAACAAGCCCTGAAGGAAGCCGTGGAATGGCCCTTGAAATATGCCGGTCTATATACCAAAGCGGGAGCTACTCCTCCCAAAGGCATCATGCTGCACGGCAAGCCCGGCACAGGTAAAACCTACCTTGCCAAAGCCCTGGCAAATGAGAGCGGAGTCAATTTCATCTCTGTAAAAGGCCCTCAGATATTGAATAAGTACATCGGTGAATCGGAAAGAACCGTACGCGAACTCTTTAAGAAACTGAGGCAGGCAGCGCCTTCAATACTCTTTTTAGACGAGATTGACAGCCTCACACCACATCGCAGTGCGGGAAACAGCGGTGCCTCAGCGGTTACTGAACGGGTCATTAGCCAGTTCCTTACTGAGATGGACGGCATTGAAGAGCTCAAAGGTGTAGTCGTCTTGGCGGCTACTAACAGGATCGATCTGGTCGACACTGCTTTGCTGCGGAGTGGCCGTTTTGACCTCATTTTTGAATTACCGGAGCCCGATATTGAAGTAAGAGAACAGATATTCAGGATACATACACGGAACAAAACACTTGCTGCTGATATAGACCTGAAAGCGTTGGCCGCTGAAACTACCGGAATGGTAGGTGCTGATATAGAGTTCATATGCCGGAAAGCCGCTATGCTTGCTGTTCATAAAGCGATTACCTCTGAGCACAGTCAAAATAATACTGCACTGGAAGAAATAATCGTTGAACCTCGCTTTTTCCAGGAAGCCATCAAACTTGTAAAAAGCAAAATGAAATGAACCCAACTACCCATTAATGCCATGGAAAAAAAGCAATTATATCTCTATGGAATTACATATAACCGTTATCCGGAAGAATTGTCGTACCAATTGGACAACATGGGGGTGCAATTTGTTGAAGATGGTGAACTGCTGGCAATAGTATCGGAGAAAAAGTACATAAACCTGGCAAAAGCAGGAAGAGAAACCTTGGCGAAGATGCTTGTTCAGCATCAACGAGTACTTGAAAAACTAGTAGAACAAGGGCTCCCAATGCCCATCCCTGTAAAGCTGGGCACTTTTTTAAAAGACAGGTCATGTATTCAGCAGATCCTGGAAAAAGGGCGTGAACTCTGTACCCATATCCTGAACTCATCTGGCGACCTGGTTGAAGTAGATATCGTGGCCAACTGGAGCAATTTTGATGAAGTGTTGCAATCGATAATGCTGAAAGATCCGGAAGTGGTTGCATTGAACCAGGCCATGAAGGTCAAAGCCCCTAAGCTGTCTAAGGAGGATTACATACAAATGGGGAAGCTGGTCAAAGAAAAACTCGACCAAAGAGCCGGGCGAACCAGAGAGCAAATACTGGAATACCTCATGGCTTATTGCCTGGAGGGAAAACGACATGCGCTTCTCGATGACCAAATGGTGGCTAACATGGCATTTTTGGTAAGCAAGGAAAAAGTGACCTTGCTGGAAGAGAGCCTCAATCAACTCGACCGTAAATTAAATGGAGAACTGAACTTCAGGTTTGTTGGCCCATTGCCGTGTTACAGCTTCCATACTCTGGAAATCATACCTCTTGACTTTCAGCAGATTGAACAAGCCAAAAACCAACTCGAACTTCTGGCAAAAGCCTCGGCTAAGGAAGTACGGCAAGCTTATGTAAGGAAAGCAAAGACTGTGCATCCGGATCTTAATTCGCAAAAAGAAGAACGGGCTGAGTTTAATAACATTACCAAAGCATACCACACATTAACAGATTACCTGAATAGTGTAAAACAGTCTTCGGACAACGACCTATTGCATTTCACGAAAGAACACGTGAGCCGGCACTCACCACTGGTAAGAATAAAAAAATAAATATGCAGAAAGACGGGAAATATATTTATTGCATCATTGCCTCCGCCCAGGACCATGACTTCGGACCAATTGGCATTGGCGATCAGGCAAACCAGGTAACTACCATCGGTTTTGATGGTCTATGCATGGTGGTAAGCAACCACCCCCTCCAGAGGTTTACAGTAAACCCGGAAAACATACTGACCCACCAAAAAGTAATCGAAGAAGTTATGAAAGAGTTCAGTAGTGTCATACCCGTACGGTTTGGCACTATTGCCGCTACACCCGATGAGATCCGCAACCTTTTACAATATCGTTATGGAGAGTTCGCAGAACTGCTCTGGTCCTTCGAAAATATGGTCGAGTTCAATGTGAAAGCCAATTGGAAAAACATGGAGGCTATCTTTAAAGAGCTGGATTCGGAGAATCTGCAAGTACAGGCTATCCGTGAGGAGATAGAACAGGAGAAAGACCCTAAAATCAAGAAAGAAAAGATGTCCTCAGCAGGGGGACTAATAAGAAAGGCACTGGAAGAGAAAAAGGCATCAGAAGCAGAATATGTCCTTAAATGGTTCAGGGAAATGGTATTTGATCTGAAGCAGAACAAGACGAATAGGGATGCCCTTTTTCTCAATGCCACTTTCCTGGTAAACAGTGGGAGGGAAAAAGAAATCGACAACATCATGACTGATCTTGGTGATCTGTACAAAGACAGGGTGGATTTTACCTATACCGCACCTCTGCCGATTTTCAATTTTGTTGACCTTAAAATATTTCCTAAAAAATGGGAAGTGTAAAAACAAGCGAAGGAAAATATATATACGGGATTATCAGACATTCCGGAAACCTGGATTTGGGATCTATCGGCATTGGGGGTCGAAAAGACCGCGTGTACGGTGTCAGTCATAAAGGTATCTGTGCGGTTGTAAGCAATACCCCTGTAATGCAGTACCAGACCCGCAGAGTCTACCTCAAAGCCCATCAACTGGTATTGGAGGAGGTAATGAAACTTTCGTCTGTTCTTCCCTTGCGTTTTTCAACCATAGCCGATACGGATAATGACTCCGGTATCCAGGCCATACTCGAACGCGACTATGAGCAATTCATAACTGCACTCGATAAACTCAAAAATAAGAAGGAACTGGGCCTGAAGGTCATAGCCATTGACAAAGTGATTTATAATCACATTATCAAAGAGTATGATGACATCAGATTGTTCAAAGAAAAACTAAAACATATGCCCCCGGACCAGGCACATTATCAACTCTTAGAAATTGGCAGGATGGTCGAAAAAGCCCTTGAAAAAGAAAAGGAGCGTTTTAAAAGGCAGATAATTACCACGCTGCAACCCCTGGCTACCGAAGTAAAGGTAAATGACAATTATGGTGAACGCATGGTACTTAATGCCGCCTTTCTGGTTGAAAATGATACCGAAGCAACTTTTGACGAGGCCGTTAATGAGCTGGGCGATCAGTTGGGAAGTTTACTGATTTTCAAGTACGTGGGTACGCTGCCTCCATACAATTTTGTGAACATGACCATTGACATTGATTGAGATGCTGATCATAGATGATATTGTATTTGCCCCAATCAAAGGACTGATGTTTTTAGGCAAAAAGATCAGTGAAGTTGCAGAGCAAGAGCTATCGGATGAAGGGAGCATCAAAGAGCAGTTAATGGAACTGCAACTGAAATTTGAAATGGATGAGATCGATGAAAAAGAATACGATCGCAGGGAAGGCGAATTGCTCGATCGGCTTGAGCAGTTGCGTTCCGGGGAGCAAAACCGGGAAGAAGAAAACAACTAAAAACCACTGGAGAATCAATCGTAAAATCTGAAAGAGCAACATATCATGAGTAAACTAACCGAAGCAAAAAATGCTGTAATCGCTTTTTTGAAAGAACATGTGAAAAGCCGTGAAACTACCATCATCAAGCTTGAAAAATCCGGAGACCGGTGGGAAATTACGGCAGAGGTATACGAGGATGATTCATTTCTAAAATCGATGAATCTGCCGCCAAAGAAAACCAGGGTATTTTATGAAATAAGGCTTGACTCCGAACTGGAAGTGACAGGATACAAACGTATGGGCGACAATGATTCATGATGCACGGTTGCTAAAACACAAAAGTAGAAATGGATAGTGACTTCATCTATGTTTATTGCATCTTAGACCACCGGCCTTTACTGGAAGACCAATCACTTGCCAGTTCCTTTGAAGTATTGCCCGTAAAAGAGTACTATGCCGCCATAAAACATGTTTCGTCCAACGAGTTTTCAGAAGAAAGTCTCAAAAAGAATTTTGCTGATCCGGAATGGATTGAAACCCACACCAGAAATCATGTAGAAGTGATCTCTTCCCTCATGGTTAACCAAGCTGTGCTACCGTTCAAATTTGGGACGGTGTTTAAATCAGAAGAAAACCTGGAAAAGTTCATCGAAGAACATTCCTCTTACATAAAAGACCATTTACGTGCCCTGGAAGGCAAAGAAGAATGGTCTGTAAAGATCTATTGTGATAAGAAGGTAATCAGGGACAAAATTGTCGAATTGAGCAATGAACTGCGGGAACTGGAAAAACAAGTAAGGGAAAGCTCTCCGGGAAAAGCATTTCTTATGAAAAGAAAAAAAACCGCCCTGGTGGAACAAAAGACAAGAGAACTGATGAAAACTCATGGTCAAGAATGCTATGAGCAATATAAAAACATAAGTGAATCTATTCGCATGAATAACCTGTTGCCGCGAGAGTTGACAGAACGGCAAGATGATATGATACTCAATGTTGCCTGTTTTATCGACAGAAAGAATGTCTCCAACTTTCTGCATATAACAAATCTTCAGCGAGAAGAATACCAGCCTTTAGGGTTCAGTATTGATGTAACCGGCCCCTGGCCACCATTCAACTTTGTGGAGATGAATGATAGCCGCTTACAGAGCTAAAAAAATGGAAAGCCGCCCAAACAAAATACCGACTCATCAGGACATGGAAAACAATGTAGTAGACCGGTCACAGGAGGTGACACTGCACGAAATACTCGACCGGGTATTAAATAAGGGGGTAGTTTTGGCAGGTGACCTCGTTATTTCAGTAGCAGACATAGACCTGGTTTATGTAGGCGTAAGAGTGCTTTTAAGCTCAGTAGAAACGCTGGAAAGAATTCAAAGTGACAAGCAGAAAGAAAACGAACATATGCATGGTCCCAATGCAGGCATTAATCGTTGATATGCAGTACCTGGTATATGCCATATTGCCCTTCCCCGTTCAATTTGCCCCTTTGGCTGAGCTTTTGGCAGCAAACCATGGAATTGGCCATTCAAAATTGGAAACCGTTTCATCCGCAGAGCTGATCGCAATTACAGGAAAAGTAAATCACCAAAAGGTGATTTCGAGCACCGAAAACGCCCTGGCATATGCCAGGGTAATTGATGAACTGTTTCGGCTTTACACCCTTTTACCGGTCCGCTATGGCACTGTGGCCAACTCCAGGGAGGCAGTTGTCTCCCTTTTGAAAAAACATACACACCAGTTACACCAAAACCTGGACGAGGTAAAAAACAGGGAAGAATTCAGCTTGAAAATGCTTTGGAAACATGAGGGCAGCTACCAATATTTCAGGGGACAACCAGGAGCAGCTAAGAAAGAGGTACCCATACCTTTCCCGGCCGATTCACCTCAGAAAACCTATCTACTACAGAAAATCAGAAAACATCGCCAGGAAAATGCGCTTGTGGACTATGCAGAACAGCTGGCCAATAAGCTCGAGCACTGGTTGGTATCATTCCACCCTACTTTTAGATTCAAAATCATGGTATCACAGCGCCTGATCTTAGATGCTACTATGTTGATCAAAAAGGGTTACCAGCAAGATGTTGTGCAAGCCATCAGCTGTTTTCAGGATCGCTACCCAGATTTACATTTTCTACTCACTGGCCCCTGGCCACCTTATAACTTTGTTAAACTCCCAAATGATGGAACAGGACAAAAATCACCATAAAATATTGCTGAATAGAGGCACCCTCCACGAATTTGACAAAGAAATCAAAAAGATTGGGCAGGCAGCACTTACACGTATCAATGCCGATCCGGCTAATGCCGACTCCGGACTAGCCCAACTTGTACTTACACTCGTGGAACTGATCCGGAAACTGATCGAAAAGCAAGCTATCCAGCGAGTGGAAGGTGGTTCTCTCACGGAAGAAGAAATTGAACGCCTCGGGGAAACCCTGATGAGGCTTGAGATGAAAATGGAGGAGTTGAAAAAAACTTTCAACCTCACAGATAATGACCTGAACATTAATTTGGGACCCTTGGGGAATTTGTTGTAGGGCATTACCATATTGCAACGAAAAACTCGAAAGGGATATCTTTGATTTCTTCTAAAATAATAAGCGTTCCCTTGCTGTTTGATCGGACTTCGAACAGTATAACAAACGGATTATACATTAATTAACTCGCTGACCTCCATTATATTTGTCTCATTCGTTTTTCCATTTTCTATCAGGCTTCTGACAAGTTTAGGATACATGTCACGGAGCATGAAGAGAATGTTAAATGCTAATAAAACATTCCCTTTGTCCTTCCTTCTCCCATTCACGATGGATCTGATAGTGTCCTTACTGAGGTTCAATGCTTCACCCACCAATTCATAATCCCCGTCCTTTTTTTGGCTTTTTATTTGCTCAAAATTTTTCATATTTTGTCACGATATTGCGTTACACTTTTGTCCATCATTTTGAACATAGTCAAATTTATTGAACATATTTTTAGATAAGAATGACTTTAGGAGCTAAGATCAAAGAGCTAAGAGAGAGGCATGGATATAGCCAGCAAGCTCTTGCAGATCAGATCAACAGAATATGCAACACGCAATTGAAGCGAAACACTATCTCCAATTACGAAAGGGAAAAGAGTTTCCCTGACTATGACAAATTAGCTGCCATCGTCAATATTCTTGACACTACTTGTGATGATCTGTTAGGGCTAAACTCTGGGCATCAAAATGATAACAAGAGCAACACTAATAAGAATAAAGCCATTTCCATAAATGAAGTTGAGGAACCTAAGGCGTTTGACTCACATTGTTATGCTTTTCAGGGCTCCGGACTTATTCAAAAGTCTCAAAAATGTAAATATATACCGGCAATTGAACACAAAAACTACCTAACTAATTATCAAAACCCTCTTTACATATCATCACTACCAAACATTTTGATACCTTATTTAAATGGTACAAGGCTTAGGGCTTTTGAGATTACCAGAGGTCAATTGACGCAGTACATTCCAAACCTGAAGAACGGAGATGTTTTGATAGGAGAGTCCGTTAGCAAGCAACAACTTCAGGATAGTTCAGCGCTTTACATCATACTTCACAGAGCAAAAGGTATCGAACTTGTTAATATCGTAGATTTACTAAAATACGTACATTCACCCTCCCTTTTAGAAATATGGAGGGTTCGGGCCTCTATCAATTATGAGGTATCAGTGCTAAATGAACCATCAAATTTGATGAAGACGCTTTTAAAACGTGTTGAAAGGCTGGAAAGGTATCTCAACTGAGTACAGCATAATTCTTTCTATCAACATCAATGAAATGGCAGGTACTTGACAAGGTATACACACAAATGTAACCATTTCAGGATTTAAGCTATAAAGCTTGCTTCAGCTTAAATCCAAAAAAAATCCTGACTGAATAGTCAGGATTTGTTGTGCGGGCGAAGAGACTCGAACTCTTACACCTTGCGGCACTAGATCCTAAGTCTAGCGTGTCTACCAATTCCACCACGCCCGCATATTGTATCTAAATACGGTAATATTCCACTCCCGGTAAAACCGGGATTCTCGAAAAAGAATGAAATCAAAGATTTCTGCTTTTTTCGGAACACGCCCGCATAAGGGGCGCAAAGATAATTGTTTTTGCTTTTTTACTAACTTATTTTCTTTGCTCTTGGCAGATAGTTAATTTTGCCGACTTGATTAAGCTTTATGGAAAAAACTTTTGATCTCAAAGATTTAGATGGCAGAACAGCCCATGCACACTTGTTGGGCTCCGTTGGCCCCAGGCCGATAGCTTTTGCTAGCACTGTTGATACCAACGGTACTCCCAATCTGAGTCCTTTCAGTTATTTCAACGTTTTCAGTTCCAATCCTCCGGTGCTCATTTTCTCCCCTGCCCGCAGGGTACGCAATAATACCACCAAGGATACACTCAGTAATGCCAAGGCCACCGGAGAAGTAGTGATCAACGTGGTAAATTACAATATAGTACAGCAAGCATCCCTGGCCTCCACAGAATATCCCAGTGAGGTCAACGAATTTGTCAAAGCCGGTCTCACACCCGTTGAATCGGTAAAAGTACAGCCTCCCCGGGTCAAAGAATCACCGGTACAGTTCGAATGCAGAGTAAATGACATTATTTCCCTCGGTGAAAATGGAGGGGCGGGAAACCTCATTATCTGTGAAGTGCTTTTGATGCACGTAAAAGAAAACATTTTGGGTGAAAATGGCCTGATCGATCAGCAAAAGATCGATCTGGTAGCCCGTATGGGCGGAAACTGGTACTGCCGGGCCAAGGGTGAAGCTTTGTTTGAAGTAGAGAAACCCCTATCATCATTAGGGATTGGAGTTGATCAGATCCCCAAGAGAATTAAAGAAAGTGTTTACCTGGATGGTAATGACCTGGGTAAACTGGGCAATGTGGAAAAACTACCCACTGAAGAAGAGTTGAAAGAATTTGCCGAACACTGGCGTATCAAGCAAATATTCGAGTCATCCAGTGACGGTTTGGAAGCCCGGGAACAACTCCACCAATACGCAAAAGAGTTATTGGACGACAATAAAGTCCAAAAAGCGTGGAAAGTCCTGCTGTGCGATAAGCTAAACCGGAACTAGTCAACAATAAGACATTTTTTTAAGGTTAATTTGCTCCTTATCTTAGAGCATTATTTAATACTAAACAAAAACACAAACAAGCTATAAATCTTAACATCACATGGAAATAAGCGGAAGCATCAAAAAAATAGGAGAAGTACAGGAAATAACCGCTAGCTTCAGAAAGCGAGAGCTGGTGGTTACCACTGAAGAACAATATCCCCAACATCTACTGATTGAATTTGTACAGGATAAAACCGGCTTGTTAGACAGCTATAATATAGGTGATAAGGTAACCGTTGGTATCAACCTGCGGGGCCGGGAATGGAATTCTCCACAGGGAGAGATCAAATATTTCAATACTATCCAGGGCTGGCGAATTGAAAAGAAAGGTAGCGATGTATCCAATGAAACCGTAAGCTCTGCCGTACCCGATATGCCTCCTATGCCTGAGGATGACGATGATCTGCCGTTCTAAAGCCTGAAGGCTTTAGCAAGTTTGCTTTTTTGAGCTTACTTTTAAAGTCTGCATGAGTTTTGCCAAAAAATTTGAAGACACTTTCCGGTATCTTTTGCCGGCTCCCTTCACTATTGCTGTAATACTCACCCTGATCACCATGGTTTTGGCCTTGCTTTTTGGTGATTTCCAGCAAAGCAACGGCAACACTAAGATAGTAGCTCTTTTCCAGGCCTGGGAGTCAGGGTTGTGGAATGTTCCTCTTTTGGTTTTTGCCGTACAGATGATGCTGATTCTGGTCTTGGGTCACGCTTTGGCTTTATCCCCTCCGGTATCCAGGCTCATAAACCTGATCATTTCGCTGTGTAAAACTCCCGCTTTGGCAGCATTTTGGGTTACTCTCTTCACCCTGCTCACCGCTTTCTTCAACTGGGGTCTGGGCCTTATTTTCGGGGCTATACTAGCCCGTAAAACAGGCGAAAAGTTTGCCAGGGAGAACAAGCCGCTTAATTACGCCCTGATCGGAGCGGCCGGTTATTCGGGTTTAATGGTATGGCACGGAGGCATCTCCGGCAGTGCTCCCATTAAAGTGGTAGAAAAAGGACATCTCCAAAGTCTTGCCGAAGGAGTAAATCGAACGGCTCAATTGAACTTACCGGAGTTTATTCCTTTTGAAGATACTATTTTCAGTACGATGAATCTGACAAGCGCTTTGATCTTGTTGTTCATCCTGCCTTTGCTCATGGCCTGGTTGGGTCAATCCATCAATTCCAAATCCAGTTTGCCCGTTGTGTTATCTGCATATTCCGATGATTTTGACCAGCCTCATCCCGGTGCTGAAAGACTGGATTACAGCCGCTTGTTCAGTTTGTTTTTTGCTTTGCTGGTTTTAGGCTATTCTTTATACATACCTTTTTCTCAAACCAGCTTCAGCTTTAGTTTTATTTCGCCCAACTATCTCAACCTTTTGCTATTTGGACTGGCCTTGCTGTTACACAAAAACTTCCACAGTTTTTTAAAGGCTATTGACCAAGCTATTGGCGGAGCAGCCGGCATATTGATCCAGTTTCCACTCTATTTTGGTATTATGGGCATTATGAAATCCAGCGGATTGATCACTGATATTAGCACTTTTTTCGCTTCTTATGCCAATGAAACTACTTTTCCTATTCTCACTTTTATGAGTGCCGGACTGGTCAACATTTTTGTACCCAGCGGAGGCGGGCAATGGAGCATACAAGGGCCTATTATTGTTGAAGCAACCCGTGAGCTTGGAATTGACCTTCCAAAGAGTATTATGGCAATGGCCTATGGCGACCAACTGACTAACATGCTACAGCCTTTTTGGGCTTTACCTCTGTTGGGAATAACTGGTTTAAAAGCGAGAGATATTTTACCCTATACCCTTGTATTATTATTGGCTGGCAGCCTCATTTTTATTGCTATACTTTTGATTTTTTGAAATGCCTATTCTTCTGCTACCACAAAAGGCTTATGTTCCTTACCCGGAAAATCCTGATGAAAGCGGGATAGTAGCCATAGGTTCCTCACTGGACCCTCTCATCATTTTAGATGCTTACAGCAAAGGGATTTTTCCCTGGTTTAATGAAAATGAACCTACGATGTGGTGGTGCCCATCCCAACGCATGGTATTAAAACCCGGTGAAGAGCGCATCGCCAAAAGCACAAGGAACCTGCTTAACCGGGGAGAATTTAAAATTACTCTTGATCAGGATTTTGAAGCGGTGATCAATAATTGTAAAAGCATTAAACGCACCGATCAGGAAGGTAGTTGGATTACGGATGAAATGATTGAAGCCTATCTCGTTCTTCACAAAAAGGGCTTTGCCCACAGTGTAGAATGTTGGAAAAACAATGAATTAGCAGGTGGATTGTACGGTTTGTCTATCGGCAGGGCATTTTTTGGCGACTCCATGTTTTCCAAAGTCAGCAACGCCAGCAAAATTGCTTTCATGCATTTATGCCGCTTTCTCAAAAAGCAAAATTTTTCTTTGATAGACTGCCAGCTTCACAATAATTACCTGGAATCTTTGGGTGCTTATAAAATTTCACGTGAGGGTTTTTTAAATAATTTGGCAGAAGTGGTATCCCAACCTACTCTGAAAGGTTCGTGGAATGATCTCTACCCACCGAACAAATAAACTGTTTTAGCCTTTACTGTTTATGGCTAAACAAAAATTCCATTTCATCCGTATTCTTATCCTCATGTTCTGTACGCTGCAACTCAGTGCTCAGGATTTTGACACAGAGGAATTCAACCAAAAACGTCTGGACATCAACCGAATAGGTATGACTGTTTTAGGAAGCTGGGCTTTGGGTAATATTGCTGTCTCCGGTGTTTCGGTATTTCAAAGCAAAGGAGAAGCCAAGGCATTTCACCAAATGAATGTAGGCTGGAATACTGTAAACCTTCTCATTGCGGGCTGGGGGTATTATCAGTCCCTTAATGCCCTCACTGATCTCACTTCAATGGAAAGCATCCGGGAACATGAAACTATAAAACGTATACTCTTATTTAATGCAGGCCTGGATCTCGCTTATATTGCCGGGGGTGCTTTTCTCCTGGAACGATCGAAAAACGTTGAAAAAAACCGCGAGCGCTTCAGTGGATTTGGCAAGTCGATCATGCTACAGGGAGGTTTCCTTTTTGCTTTCGACCTGGTCATGTACCTCATTCATCAAAACCATGGAAATAACCAACTATACAGGATAATGAACAATACCCAATTCAGCTTGTCTCCTGCAGGTTTTTCCTTTTTAATGGAATTCTAAACCTGCCTCACATCCAGGGTATCCCGCAAGGCATTGCCCAACATCATAAAAGCGAGCACTAACAGCATTATAGCCACGCCTGGCGCTATGGCCAAATAAGCTTTATCCACAATCAGGTAAGCGTAGTGGTCTTTGATCATGCTTCCCCAGGACGGCATGGGTGGTTGGGCCCCTATTCCCAAAAAACTAAGCCCGCTCTCAATGAGGATGGCAGCTGCAAAATTAGCGGCAGAGATCACGATCACAGGTGCCATAATATTAGGTAGAATATGCCTTACTATTATCCTTATATCATTGAAACCGAGTACCCGGGCCGCCTGAACGTATTCTTTTTCCTTTACACTGAGTATCTGCCCTCTTACTACCCTGGCTACTTCTACCCACATGGTGAAGCCAATGGCAATAAAAACCTGCCAGAAACCTTTCCCCAAAGCCAGGGTAATGGCAATAACCATCAATAAAGTAGGGATACTCCATACTACATTGATAAACCACATAACGATCTTATCTAACAATCCGCCAAAGTAACCGGCTAAAGCTCCCAGGGGAACACCGATTAACAGGGAAATAAAAACCGAAACAAATCCCACCAAAAAAGAAACCCTGGCCCCCAATAACAAACGGCTTAACAGATCACGGCCATAACGGTCGGTTCCCAGCCAGTAAATACGGTGTTCTATATTCTTTTCGGGGTTAAAACCCTCTTCCTGGAATTCAGAAAGGGCAATATTCTTTAGAATGCCTGCTCCCCTGTTGTATTCCAAATACTTTAAGCTGTCATTGGTTTTTTGATAGTCAATTACCGGGATAGTGTAATAGGGAGAATTTTTGCCATACCACAAAGACCTCAACCAGTGACTACCGGTAGCAGTTTCTTTTGGTACAAGCAGCATATCAATTTCAAAACCTGGTTTTTCCCCAGCCAGGGGTAAGTGCATCTCATTGGCATAGGGTGTATTGTCAGGAATAATGAGATAGGCAAAAACGGCTATAAAAAAAACAAGGGAAATCACTGTGATTCCCCCTGCCCCTAATGGATTCTTAAAAATCTTTATCAATAAAGACCGCTCTTTCAAACTAGTTGAGATCTTGAACTACAGCAAAGGCTTCGTGTAAATATAAGTCTTTACTGAGGTTTTTATGAAAGCGTTCCATCTTTTCCTTTTCTTCTTTGGGATCTTCGCTTTTTTTTGCGGCCTTTTCGTCTTTTTTATTGGAACTCACTAACAGTTTCTCTTCTGACTTCCTCATATCGTCATACTTTTTGGATTTCTCCCTGAATTCTTCGCTTTCCTTGTGATAATCTTCATAGTTAAGACTAATTACCGTACTCTCTCTTTCTTCTTTTAACCAATGAGCGTATTCATCAATAAGGATAAATTTCTCATTTTCCTTAACCCTTGTGTTACTGTTTTTTATAGCATCATCGTATTGTTCAACCCCATTTTCCCAGGCCGTATATTGAGCTGAACCTATTTCATCATAAGGCAAGGCATATTCCTGCTCTTTCTCGCCAAAATCGATGTAATTGTAATTATCAGGCAGAATGATATCGGGCTGAACGCCTCTGAGTTGAGGAGTACCACCATTGATGCGATAATACTTTTGAATGGTGAGCTTAAGTGCTCCCAGGGGTTTTACATCATTATAGGTAAAACTTACAGCCCTGTCCATATCCAACACATTTTGTACGGTTCCTTTACCAAAAGTCGATTTACTACCGATGATTATTCCTCTGCGATAATCCTGTATGGCAGCGGCAAAGATCTCTGAGGCACTGGCGCTGAACTGGTTTACCATTACCACTAAGGGACCATCGTAAACAATATCCTTATCCTTGTCTTTGAGCACTTTGGGAGAAATTCCCGGAGCTTTTACCTGAACAACGGGGCCCTCTTCTATAAATAAACCTACAATATCAATCACTCCTTGTAGAGAACCTCCACCATTATTGCGTAAATCGAGAATAATACCGTTTACCTTTTCAGCCTTCAGCTTTTCCAGTTCCTTTCTTACATCGTCTGCACAATTGTGGTTATTCTCATTGTAAAAGTCCACGTAAAACTTAGGCAGTTTAATATAGCCTACCTTGTCTGCTCCTTCTCCCAATACAGCAGATTTGGCAAAGGTAGCTTCCAACTCCACTACATCGCGAATTATAGGGATAACCATCCTGGTACCGTCCATTTTCTGAACCGTAAGTCTCACCTCCGTTCCTTTAGGCCCCCTGATGTACTTAACTGCTTTGTTTACATTCATACCAACCAGGTCAACCGCTTCGCCATCGCCTTCCGCTACTTTTAATATTTTATCACCTACTTCCAGATCGCCTTGTTTCCAGCAGGCACTACCGGTAATTATTTTAGCCACGGTAACGTAATCTCCCTTGGGTTGCAGTTGAGCCCCAATACCTTCCAGTTGGCCTGTCATGCTTATTTCAAAATTTTCCTGTTTTTCAGGTGGGAAATACTGGGTATGAGGGTCATAAACATTAGTAATGGAATTCAAGTAAGCACCAACCCAATCAAAATGTTCCATCGACTCAAGGTTCTTAAGCCAG
>JANQHO010000079.1 GCA_028277105.1 Owenweeksia sp.
TATACCAATACCAAGTATTTCAGCCGCTTTTAGAGCTTCCTGGGCCCTTATTTCAGGTGTACCTCTGGTACCCATCTCCCCCCTGGTTAAATCTACAATGCCGCACTTATACCCTTTTGAAACCTGCATTGCCAGGGTGCCGGCACAACTCAATTCCACATCATCCGGATGAGCCCCAAAGGCCAATATGTCTAACTTCATAATAAAAGTTTGGTGCAAAAATCATAAAAAAAGCCCCGCATCAGCGAGGCTTAGTATTATATCACAATAGAATATGGTTATTCTTTTTTAAAGTCGAAAGAGATTTTACCCGTATTAGCACAGTTACAGGTATTATCGTTGGGATCTACATTGGTGATCTTTATAACAGCATAGTCGTTAGTACCTCTCAGATTAGCTACATAAATGTCGTTGGCGGCAGGGTTACTTACAGCAGCAGCAGGTGTACCGGCTGTATAGGTAGCAGTCGCGCTTTCTACAGTAGCATTATCGTAGTCGAAAGAAGTAGGAGCTTTTACAAACATGGTTGTATTGGCAGCTTCCCAGCTACCAGTAAAGGTGCTACCAGCCATGTCAGTATTTTCCATATCCTTATTAGCATCAGGGTCACTGGCGGGAACTACACCTTCATTTACCAGGTCGTAAGCGCCTTCCAGGCTACCGCCAATGTGGAAAAAAGCACCGTTAACTTCCGTGGCTAATGGTGTAGTAGCAGCCATAACATTTACAGTAACAATAACTTCATCATCAAGACCATCTCTGTCAGTTACTTTAAAAGTGTAAATCTTGGCCCCTACACTGTTGCCTACATTTAAGGATATTCCATCTGTGTATATCTCATCATCGGCATTTGCTATTTCATAAGGAAGGGTATTTCCTCCATCGGTAGTTTCAGAAATGGATACATCATCAACGGCTATTTCAAACAGATCAAGATCAACATCACCTTTTCTGGCTTCCCATTCAAATTCCAGAACTGTACCTACTGTAGCTTCAATAAGTCCTCCATCAATACCTATAGTGGATTCTGTTACAGTTAATATGGGTCTGTTAGGGTTATCTGGGTCGTCATCATCAGAACAAGCAGTAAAAGTAAGAGCTGTAGCACCGATTAATCCCAGCGCAAATAATTTCATTTTTTTCATAATCGTTAATGGTAGTTTTTGATTAGTACTAAATCCTATGACGCAAAAAAAATGTCACAGGTTGGTTCAAATGCCCAAAAGTCTCGCAAAAATAAAATATTTATACTATCTCTCAATTTTAATGGTGTAGTGGCCTGACGGTTGCCAATATTTGATATTTTTGCCGCTTCAAAATTAAAACCATTTAAAACATAAAAATGGCAGGTAACAAAACATTTACCATGATTAAGCCCGATGCAGTTGAAAACGGCCACATCGGTGCTATTTTAGAAAAGATCAACGCAGCGGGTTTTCGCATTGTAGCCATGACCATGACCCAACTTTCTGTTAAGCAAGCTGGTAAGTTTTACGAGGTGCACCGCGAAAGACCTTTCTTTGGCGAGTTGGTAAATTACATGACTTCCGGCCCTATTGTCGCAGCTATACTGGAAAAAGATAATGCCGTAGAAGACTTCAGAACATTAATCGGAGCTACCGATCCTCAAAAAGCTGAGGAAGGTACCATCCGCAAGTTATATGCTACTTCAATAGCAGCCAATGCTATCCACGGTAGCGACTCAGATGAAAATGCTGTCATAGAAGGAAACTTCTTCTTCAGTCAGCGCGATCGCTTCTAAAACTCATCATGCTCCCTTCCGGGAGCTTTTTTTATCTGAAAACCACATCTTTTACCGGCTCCCCCTTTAACCTATGGTTGAGATGTGTTATCAATGCTGTTTTACGCATAGATAGTTCTTTGCGCAAGGTAGAAGACAGGAGGTAAACCGTTAATACCCCATCATTGAGTTTTATCTGCTTGGTTTTATCATTAACTGACTTCCCGGCTAACTCTTCCCATCGGGCATAGATCTCTTTTTCGAGTAGTTTTTCGTCTAACTCGTGGGCTTTTAAAAAATGCTGAATAGCCTCTTTAAGGCTCAATTCATTGCTCTTCTTCATTGAGAATCTCTCCTTTTTCTACCGTAAAGACCTTGGCTTTATCGCTGATGCTCTTTACCAGCTCAAAAGTTCTCTTGGCATGGGTATCAGTAATAAATATCTGGCCAAATTCCTCTTCATCCACCAGGGTAACCAATTGTTTTACCCGCTCTTCGTCCAGCTTGTCAAAAATATCATCGAGCAATAGTAGGGGTTTTACCCCTTGTTTCTCTTTCAAGAACTCGTATTGCGCAAGTTTAAGGGCAATCAAAAAGGATTTCTGCTGCCCCTGTGAGCCGAATTTTTTAACACTTCTTTCCTCTATCCTGAAATCGAGATCATCCTTGTGAATTCCGACACCCGTATACTGGTTTACCCTGTCTTTTTCCAGATTAGCTTTTAAAAGCTGTTCCAGCTTCTCATGGTGCAACTGAGAGGTATAAAGCATATCCGTTTCCTCTTTACTGTTCGATATTGAGCTGTAGTAATAAAGAAGGCGGGGCTTCAGTAATTCAGCAAATTCCTTCCGTTTTAAAAAAATCGGATAACCTTTTTCCACTAATTGCTGATCGTAAATAGAAAGATTTTCTGCATCAAAACGATGGTTGGCGGCAAAATATTTAAGCAGGGCATTCCTCTGCTGTAAAGCTTTATTGTAGCGGATCAAGTTATCGAGATAAAGTGGATCAGACTGACTGATAACGGAATCCATAAATTTTCTCCTTACATCAGATCCTTCTGTGATCAAGTCGCGGTCGTATGGTGAAATCACAACAGATGGAAACTGACCAATATGTTCCGCCAGCCTGTCGTATTCCTTTTTGTTCTTTTTGAATTTTTTTTTCTGTCCCCTTTTTAATCCACAGTAAATGTGATAGTCAGAATCGTTCCTATTGAAATCTCCTTCTACTAGCATAAAGGAGGTATTATCTTTAATATTCTGGCTATCTGCCGGGTTTAAATAGCTTTTGCAAACCGACAGATAATGAATGGCATCCAATATATTGGTTTTACCAGAACCATTGTTACCCACCAGGCAATTGATATTATCCAAAAAAATAAATTCCGCTTCTTCCCAGTTCTTGAAATTGAGCAGATGAAGGCGCTTTAGAAACATAGCTTCAAAATTAAAGCTTTAATGGCCCGAATAATGGCTTTGGTCAAAGGAAAAAAAGGTTAATTTTGCGCCTCTTACAAAAATGCTGATTTCTAATGGCTAAAAAGAAAAAACAAGAGGAAGAAGTACTGGTAGATGTTACTCAAAAACTTACCAATGCCGAAAAATTTGTCGAAGAGAACCGACAGAGTTTAACCCTGATAGTAGGGGTACTCGTCCTCTTAGTTGGTGGTTATTTTGCTTATCAAAACTTTTATATTAAACCTCTGGAGAAAAGGGCTCAGGAAGATATATTCAGGGCTCAGCAATTCTTTGAAAAAGACTCCTTACAACTAGCTGTAAACGGCTCAGGTCAATTTCTGGGCTTTGTGGATATTGCAGATGAATACAGTGCCACAAAAGCAGGTAACCTCGCTAATTACTACGCTGGTATATGTTATCTCAACCTGGGAGAATTTGAAAATGCCATTGAGTATTTGGACAGATTCGACTCTGATGATCCTGTTTTATCAGTTATTGCCACTGGTTCCATAGGTGATGCTTTTTGGGAATTGGAACAACCCAAAGAAGCCTTGGAATATTACGAAAAGGCAGTAAGCGGTGAGGAAAATGCTTACGTGGTTCCTTTCTATCTGAAAAAAGCCGGAGTAATAGCTGAGCAAATGGATGAATTGGAGAAAGCCGTTAAATATTATACCCGCATAAAGAGTGAGTTCAAAAGTAGCCGTGAGGCTGGTGATATTGACAAATACATTGCCAGTGCCGAGGCCAAAATGAACTCTTGATGGCTACTGCAGGAACCAATCTCTCTTCCTTCGATAAGGCATCCCTGCCCGACAGTTCCGGAATGCGTTTTGGCCTGGTAGTATCGGAATGGAATACCGAGATAACCGGCAACCTCTACCAGGGGGCCTTCCAAACGCTAACCGACAACGGAACCCCGGCAGCCCAAATCACTAAAATTGAAGTTCCCGGCACTTTTGAGTTGGTTTACGGAGCTAAGAAGCTCTGTGAACAAAATGCCTTTGATGCCATAATAGCCATAGGCTGTGTGATACAGGGAGAGACGCGCCACTTTGACTTTGTGTGCCAGGGGGTAACCCAGGGTATACAGTACCTGAATGTAAAATATGATACCCCTGTAATTTTTTGTGTGCTTACTGATAAAAACATAGAACAATCAAGAGCCCGCAGCGGTGGTAAACACGGGAATAAAGGAGTGGAATGTGCCGTGGCTGCCATTAAAATGGGAGCTTTAAAGAAGAAAGTTATTTTGAGATGATCAGGTTTCTTTATGGGAATCTTCTCGTAGTACAGTTGGTATTATTGGTTTCTTCCTGTGTAACCAGCTCCAGGTACCCTTTAGCAAAATCCGATATTAAGATCGATACTTTATCTATCTGCTTAAGTGGGCCAGTTATCAATATGCCAGTTGAACAACATCAATTGTTAGTTCAAAGCTTGGATACGGCTATTTCAGAATTCAACAGGGAAAGTGAATTCATCAAAGCTAAAAGATGTGATCGATCAGATAGATCCACTGCTTACATCCAGTTTACTAAATACAGATTGATAAACCAGTCTCAACTGGCAATAGCTGGGATCAATCTTATTGGTCTGGTAGCCCTGCCGACTGCTATGTTAGCCTCTGACCTGCCTTTTTTCGTTTTTTTCTGGTACCTCCCCAGAGCTTATACGGCTTACAATATTTATCTCAGTGAAGACATCGATAATTCCAAGAATCCTGCTACGATCACCAAAAAGGCGAGCACAGGAGGTTTTCTCAAAACAACACAGTTGCAACAAGTATATATAGGCGAAGATTTTACTTTTGATCTTCTCAATTTTTTATATGAATTTGAAATAGATTATGCTGAAAAGAGAGGGCTTTATGAATAGCTGATTTCCTCTTCTACAGGCTCTCCATAAAGATCATAGTCGCTGGAACCTGTTATTTTCACCTTGACAAATTCGCCAATTCTTAAATAATCAGCTTTAACCAGCACCTCGTTGTCTACATCGGGCGAATCAAACTCCGTCCGGCCAACGAAATAATCGCCTTCCACTCTGTCGATCAATACCTTAAAAACCTGTCCTACTTTCTTGCGATTGAACTCAGCTGAAATTTTTAACTGTACCGCCATGATCTCGTCAGCTCTCTGTTGCCTCACTTCTGGTGGCACATCATCTTCCAATTGGTAGGCATGAGTATTTTCCTCGTGGCTGTAGGCAAAACAGCCCAAACGGTCAAAATGGGTTTGTTCAACCCATTGCTTCAATATCTCAAAATCTTCTTCCGTCTCACCCGGGTAGCCTACTATCAGAGTCGTTCTGATGGCAATACCCGGCACCTTTTCACGCATCACCTGTAATAAGCGATCTGTCTTGACCTTCGTAGTACCCCTGCGCATAGATTTCAAAACAGGGTCGGCTATATGCTGCAGGGGTATATCGATGTAGTTACACACTTTGGGTTCTTCCCTTATCACATCCAGAACATCTTCAGGAAAACCGGTGGGAAAAAGGTAATGCAGGCGAATCCACTCTATGCCCTCCACCTTAACTAACTCCCGCAGCAGATCGGCCAAAGCCCGCTTTTTATAAAGATCGAGGCCATAATAAGTCAGGTCCTGGGCGATGAGGATCAGTTCCTTTACCCCTTTAGCCGCCAGTTTTTCCGCTTCTTTTACCAATTCTTCTATAGGGGTAGAACGGTGCCCTCCTCTCATCAGGGGAATGGCACAAAAGGAACAGGGGCGGTCGCAGCCTTCGGAGATCTTCAGGTAAGCATAGTGTTTAGGTGTTGTGGTCAGGCGTTCCCCTACTAACTCTTTTTTATAGTCGGCTCCTAAAGTTTTTAATAAGTGAGGCAGATCGCGGGTGCCAAAATACTGATCCACGTCCGGTATTTCCCTTTCCAGGTCGGGCTTATAGCGCTCGGAAAGGCAGCCGGTAACAAAAACCCGGTCTACCTCACCCTTCTCTTTCCGGTCTACAAAATCGAGTATCGTATCAATGGATTCTTGCTTGGCATTATCAATAAAACCACAGGTATTGATCACTACGATATTTCCCTCCTCTTCGTGAACCACCTCCTTGCCGTTGGCCTTCAATTGACTCATCAACACCTCGCTGTCGTAGATATTCTTAGAGCAGCCCAGGGTTACAACATTGATCTTATTCTTTTTACGGGTTTTAGTACGCATGATTTCCCTTAAGCTTTAAAAAAGCTGTCTACAAATTCGAGTTTATTAAATACCTGCAGATCTTCTATGCCCTCACCTACCCCAATGTATTTAACAGGTATGTTAAACTGATCAGACACCCCTATTACTACTCCGCCTTTGGCAGTACCATCGAGCTTGGTCAAAGCCAGGGCGCTTACTTCGGTAGCTTTGGTGAACTGGCGGGCCTGCTCAATAGCATTTTGACCGGTAGAAGCATCTAAAACCAGCAGTACTTCATGGGGTGCATCCGGTATTACTTTCTGCATCACCCGTCTGATCTTACTCAGTTCGTTCATCAGATTCACCTTATTATGCAAACGTCCGGCTGTATCAATTAATACCACATCGGCATCCTGGCTTTTAGCCGACTGTAAAGTGTCGAAAGCGACTGAAGCCGGATCAGAACCCATAGCTTGTTTTACAATAGTTACCCCTACCCTTTCGCTCCAGATGGTGAGCTGATCTACGGCTGCCGCTCTAAAAGTATCAGCAGCGCCTAATACCACTTTTTTATCTTTTTTCTTAAACTGAGCAGCCAACTTTCCAATGGTAGTGGTTTTTCCTACTCCATTAACCCCTACCACCATAATTACATAAGGCTTTTTGTCCGGTGTAGTGAAGTCTTCCTGGTCTTCCGTTCCGTTTTCTGACAGCAGTCCTGCTATCTCTTCCCTCAGTATACGGTTGAGTTCTTCTGTTCCGAGATATTTGTCGCGGGCTACCCGCTCTTCTATACGTTCAATGATTTTAACCGTGGTCTGTACCCCTACATCTGAGCTGATCAACACTTCTTCCAGATTGTCGAGTACCTCATCATCTACCTTGCTTTTACCGACAATAGCCCGGCTTAGCTTGGAAAAAACACTTTCTTTGGTTTTTTCCAAACCTTCATTCAGTTTTTCTTTTTTGTCTTTTGAGAATATCTTACCAAATATACCCATAACGCAGGAGTCTTAAAGAAGATGTAAATATCTGAACTAAAATTTGTTAAAACACAAAAGCCACCTTGGTGAAGGTGGCTTCATAATATCTTTATTCAGTGTAATATCAGGAGTTGAAAAAATCTTTGGTGTGTTCTTTATTCACTACTTTTTCTTCAAATATATAGGCACCTGACTTTTCACTTTTTACCATGCGTACTACCTTAGTGTACTGGGCAGAGTCTCCTTTTTTAAGCGTTGCAACAACCTTCTTAGCCATAGTTTATGTCTTTCTTTATTTGATCTCTTTGTGAACGGTATACTTTTTCAGGATAGGATTATACTTTTTAAGTTCCATCCTGTCCGGAGTATTCTTTTTATTCTTAGTGGTAATATAACGGGAAGTACCGGGCTGTCCGCTTTCCTTATGTTCGGTACACTCTAAAATTACCTGTACTCTGTTACCTTTCTTAGCCATTGTTCCTTCTTTTCAGGTTTATTTGGTAAGGAAACCCTTTTCGCGGGCTTCTTTGATCACCGCAGAAATTCCCTTTTTGTTGATGTTCTTCAGAGCCGAAGTAGATACTTTCAGAGTAATCCATTTATCTTCTTCGGGAAGATAAAAGCGCTTTTTAGTAAGATTAACGTTAAATTTCCTTTTATTTTTCTTGTTAGAAAAGGAAACGTTATTTCCTGTAATTGCTTTTTTTCCCGTTAATTCACAAACTCTGGACATAGTAACTACTCGTTAAAAATTGGTTTGCAAAATTAGACAATCTTTTTAAGTTGCACAACCTCAACTTTGGAATTTTTGAATCTCCCTGCGCAACATATCCAAAGCCATTAATGCCGATTTTCTGATATTGCGTTCGCGATTTTTACCGAAGCGGAATTGCCTGGCTATTATACGCTGAGGGCCGGCAACGGCAATCCAAACGGTACCCACTGGCTTTTCATCTGTTCCCCCGGTAGGGCCGGCTATACCACTGGTAGCAATCGCAAAATCGGTATGGAATTTCTGGCGAGCACCTTCAGCCATTTGCTCAATTACTTCCTGCGATACGGCTCCATGAGCAACAATATTTTCCATGTTAACCTCTAACAGTTCTTTCTTGGCACGGTTAGAATAGGACACTATACTACCCATAAAATACTCAGAACTCCCAGGCACTGATGTAATAAGATGAGCTATGTAACCGCCTGTACAGCTCTCTGCTGTGGAAAGAGTGGCTTTTTTTTGTTTAAGGGATATACCGATCACTTCTTCCAGGGTCTGGGCATTTTCACCAAAGATGATATCGCCCAGGATTTCCCGTAGTTCTTTGGCCTTACGGTTGATCTTCTTTAGGGCTTCTTTACTATCTTCCTCATAGGAAGAAAGCCTGAGCCTCACCAAACCTGGGGATGGCAAATAAGCCAGACTGATACCAAGGGGTAAACTGTTTTCCCAGTCAGCAATTTTTTCGGCCAATTCGCTCTCGGGAACACCCTGGGTTAGAAGGGTTCGGTGTACCACATTGCCCTTCTGCAGGTTTTCGCTGATCCAGGGAATGATTTTGTTTTCCACCAGGTATTCAGTCTCATAAGGAACTCCCGGCAGTGAAAAATAGTGACGTTTACCTTGTTTAAAATGCATACCAGAAGCCGTACCTATTTTGTTGAGTACTGGTTTACAACTGCTGGGAAGAAAAGCCTGGCTGCGATTAATTTCGGATGGAGTACGGTTGAAGGAACGGAAAAGCTTTACAATATTCTGGTAAACCTTTTCATTAAATACCAGTTCACCGCCAAAATAACCGTTAAGTGTTTTTTTGGTGATATCGTCTTTAGTTGGTCCGAGGCCACCGGTGGTAAAAACAAGAACCGTATCGGACAAAACATCATCCAGAGCTCTTTCAATAGCCCCAGCCTCATCGGCTATTACTCTTTTTTGGGCTACTTTAATGCCTATAGAATTCAATCTAGTAGCAATGAAAGCCGAATTGGTATCTACTGTTTGCCCTATCAGTATTTCATCGCCAATGGCTATTATTTCTGCCTGCATTAATTTTTCAGATTCTCGCTCAAAGGTAATTGGATGGTCTAAAACAAAAAAACCGCGCTTGGCGCGGTTTTCAGCAGTTTCAAAGCTTATTGCTTAATACAATTAACCGTGACTTCCGTTGTTCCTGTCATTCCACCAATGGTATCTGTTTCGCTCTGAGACAACACCAACTCAGTACTAGTAAGGGTTTGGATGGTAAGAACTGCTTCGGCACTATCAATAGGTTCATTGGCCGCATCCAGAACGTAAAGTGTATTCCCCTGTTTATTGTAATAGCTGGTATCATCTTCATAAAAGTCGAATGCCGTAGGAACTGTTTCATCGACATTAAGATAAACAGAGCCGTCTGAATTAAAAGTAAAGACTAGGCCATTGTAATTCTCTGTACTGTCAAATACAGTAATTCCATTTAATTTGGTCTCTAGAGAAAGGCTATGAGTTACCCAGGAACCAATAATACTGTTGGTGTTTCCATTGTTGTTGTCATCGTCTTCGTCTTTTTCACAGGCAGTGATTAGTAAGCCTGCAAAAGCGGCTAATAATAATACTTTCTTCATATTGGGTTAAAGTTTAATTTACATTGCAAAAGAAATAAATATCTTTAAAAGATATATTTTTGCCTGTAACATATTGTTTATCAAACAAAAAGATTTTCAATTTTTATGATGACATTTCGGCTCAGCTTAATTTTCGGTTTGCTTATCCTATTTTGTTCCTGTGATGCATTATTGCAAATAGCCGATTCAGCTTCTTCCATCCCTGTTGGCGCTCCCACTAAAGATGAAATAAGTCGGGGCATCAGGGAGGCTTTGATAGTAGGAACGCAGAATACTGTTGAGAAAACTTCTCAGCTTAACGGTTTCTACAACAACCCCTTGATAAGGATCCCTTTTCCTCCTGAGGCTCAAAAAGCAGAGCAAACGGTACGTTCACTCGGGCTGGACAAGCAGGTAGACCAATTTGTAAAAACACTCAACCGGGGAGCAGAGGAAGCTTCTAAAAAGGCCACCCCCATATTTATTTCTGCTATTAAGCAGATGACCTTGAGAGATGTTTATGACATTTGGCAAGGTGAAAACAATGCTGCTACCCGCTATTTGAGAAATACCACGGAGAGAAGGCTGAAAAGGGAATTTCGCCCGGTAATAAAGGAAGCGCTCGACAAGGTGGAACTAACCCGCTATTGGAACCCGGTAGTATCAACTTACAACAAAATACCCCTGGTAGACAAAGTCAATCCCAATCTGGACGAATATGTTTTGACGGAAACCCTGGATGGCTTATTTCTCGTTATTGCCCAGGAAGAAGCCAAGATCAGGGAAGACCCAGTAGCCCGTGTCAGTGAAATTCTGAGGAAAGTATTTGGCTATAATAGGTAGGTAATTAATTGTCTTTTTTCTTCTCCTTGCCAAAAAGGCGTTGAAAAAAACCCGGCTTATCTTCAGCTTTTTTACCTTCTTTCTTTTTAAAGACACCCAATACCTTATCCATAAGGTTTTTATCTCGGTAATCAGGGCAATCAAGCTTCGACTGCAATTCGGGAGGTAGTTCCTCAAAACCGGCATTACTGTAATTTTTTAATGAAGAGGTACGGTTTAGTTCCTGGAAAAAGCCAGCAAAAACGGGCAAGGCCGTAGCTGCTCCTGAACCATAAGTTCCACTCCTGAAGTGAATTTGAGGATAGGATGACCCTACCCAAACCCCGGCCACTAAACTTGGGTTATAGCCGATAAACCAGCCATCAGTGTAGTTTTGGGCTGTACCGGTTTTTCCGGCCAGTTCATTTTGCAGTCCATAAATTGTTCGCAGACTTTGAGCCGTACCCTCATTTACCACCTCTTGTAGCATTGCTGTCATTAAGCGAGTTGTTTCTTCAGATAATACTTCTTCTGGCTCCGGTTCTTCCCTTTTGAATAAAACATTGCCATCAGCATCAATGATCTTTTCCAACAAATAAGGTTGGTGAAAATACCTGCCCGCGGCAAAAACGGAATAAGCCTGTACCATTTCGTAAAGACTGACACTGCCCGTGCCTAAAGCTATAGAAGGATTTTCGGGTAACTTACTGTCAATTCCCATCTTACGGGCCGTAACAATAACGTTTTCTATACCGGTATTAAAGATCGTTTGAACTGCTGCAACGTTCACCGATTTTTTAAGAGCCCCTTTCATACTGTAAAAGCCCCCGTATTGGTTGTCGTAATTGCGGGGTGTCCAGTCTTCGTACTCTTCATAAACCCTCCTCTCGTTATCGATATAATCACAGGGGTCAATACCCTGACTGAGAGCAGTAGCATAAACCAACGGTTTAAAAGTTGAAGCTGCTTGTCTTTTAGCCAAAACATGATCATAAGGCATGAAATGATAATTTCTCCCTCCGATCCAACTTAAAACAGCACCGCTATTGGGATCCATAGCAAGAAAGCTGCTGTGCAACAATTTGAGGTAATGAGCTACAGAATCTTTTATCGACAGTTCTAAAACACTGTCTTTTCCCTGGTAAAAAACCAGCATTTTCCTCAACTTGTTCAGTGCTGCTTCTAATTCATTATCACTCAGGCCTCTATTTATCAGGGCTTGATATTGCTCTGACTTTTGCAATTCCTGTTCAAATATCTCGGGATTGTCATCCCAGGGTTGTCTTCCTGTCCAGTGCTTTTCAAACTGATTTTGCAGGTAATTCAAATGGGTCTCTAAAGCCTTTTCAGCAGCTTTCTGCATTTGATAGTTCAAAGTAGTATATACTTTGAGTCCGTCTGTCAGTAAACTATACTCCTTTCCATTTGGCTTTTTCATTCCACCCAGGGCTTCTTTTGCCTTAAGCTTCAGCTGTTGTAAAAAATAAGGGGCCAGGGAATTATCCGCCAGGTTTTGATATTGGATCTGTAGAGGCAATTTTTTAAGTGAATCTGCTTTTCCAGATCCCAAATAACCATAGCGCTCCATTTGGTTTAGTACCACATTTCTTCTTTTGAGGGCATGATCAGGGTGAATACGCGGATTATAATACGTATTAGCTTTTAAAATTCCTACCAGAACAGCTGATTCTTCCACTTTGAGCCGGGCTGGATGTTTACTGAAAAACCTCCGGCTGCCTGCTTCTATACCATAGGTGTTCTCTGAAAAAGAAACAGTATTGAGGTATAACTTAATAATCTGTTTCTTGGTGTAAAGCTTCTCAATGCGGGAAGCAAGTATCATTTCCTTCAGCTTGTTAACCGGTAGGGTCAAAAAGCTAAAATTTTTCCTTCCGTATAAATTTTTTGCCAATTGCTGGGTTAAAGTACTTCCCCCTCCTGAAGAACGGTCGCCCAGCAATATACTTTTTATGAGTACCCTAAAAAGGCTGCGTTGATCTACGCCTTCATGCTCAAAAAAACGGGCATCTTCGGTAGCGACCAGTGCATTGATCAAATGTTGTGGCAAATCCTCATACTCTATATTCGTTCGGTTTTCTGTGAAAAACTGCCCTATTAAAACCTGGTCAGCGGAATAGACCAAACTGGCGTTGGCATTTCTGATATCTTTGAGTTCTTCTGTACCTGGAACTGACCCAAATGCGCCCCATTTGACCAGGTAAAAAAAGGAAATACCTCCTAAAACCAGCAATAAAAGAAGACTGAACAGGAATACAAAAATTCTTTTCCGCAAAGACTTTTTCTTCTTTTTGCGGGACATTACAGTTTACTTAAGGTTAAAGAGTATTAACGATTGTGAATCAAATACGTTTCATTTGAGCTTTAATCATTTTTACCTGATCGGTAAGCATGCCGCGGGTATCTAGCTTTTTAACATCTCCTAATAGAACCATAGCTTCTCTTTTGCGTCTCTTGGCTATGGCTATGCCAGCCAATTGTAATTTGGCCATGGCCTGGTCATGCTTCATTCGCAAACCCGTGCTGAGAGCTTTGCGTAAAAGGGTTTCTGCCTTGCCGATACCCCTTTGGGATTCTACCATACCCATTAACATGTAGTAATAAGCCAGTTGGCCTTTTACAAGTGAGGCTTCAGGATTTTTAATGCGCTTCAGGGAATTTTCGGCTTTGCCCATATTGTTCTTGCGGAGATGCCAAAGGGCTAAGAGAATGTTCTCGTTCCTGAAGTAGGTAAAGAGGACCAGGCCTGATAGCAGAACCAGCATGATGCCATTGCCAATATTACCTTCAATAAATTGTAAAACAGCAAATACCAGTATAGCAAGCGTTAAACCCAGTCTTATGATCTTATTTAACATCGTACCATTTTTAAGGGCGCAAATTTACGTATTTCAAAGTCGGGTCGGATAGAATAGTAAGATATTCTCTATGAGGAAATATCAATGAAGCGGTTCAAAACTTAGCCACCAGTTTTACATTGAGCAAGCGGCCTGTAAGAAAGTTAGGTACAGCATATTGTCTAGCGGTACTGATATCTTTTACCCAGAGATAGCTGACGGTATTGTTGGTTTGCAACAAATTAAATACTTCCAGGCTCACCCAAAGGCTTTTAAAGCTATTCAGCAATTTATAATCATAGGTTTTGCCTTCCTGCTTCAACACTTTGATAAAGCCGATATCGACCCTGCGATAAGGAGGCAGTCGAAAGACCCGGTCTTCAGGCTCGGCCTGGGGCGGTCCAAAGGGAAGGCCAGTCCCTACTACCAAGGTTAAACTCACCCTGAACGTGGGATCACGGGGCAAATAATCCTGGAAAAATATCTTAAAATTGAAAAGCTGATCAGTGGGCCGGGGCAAATAACCTGCTCCATCGCCTTCAATATCTTCCTGTATGGTGAGCAGCGACAGGCTGGCCCAGCTATCCACTCCCTTTACAAACTCACCGTTTATACGGTAATCAAGGCCCGTAGCAAAACCGCGGGCGTTATTTACCGCCCGGTAGCGCAGCCTTACATTATCCAGATCATAGGGGATCAGATTATCCATATGCTTATAGTACAGTTCGGTAACCATTTTAAAAGGACGGTCCCAAATTTTAAGTTGATAGTCGTGCCCTAAAACAAAATGAATAGACTGTTGAGCTACAATGTCTTCGTTAATTCCCCCTTCCAGATCGCGCATCTCACGGTAAAAAGGTGGCTGGTAATAAAAGCCAGAAGAAAAGCGGAATACCATATCCTCTTTCCAGTTGGGCTTCCAACTCAGGGTAGCCCTGGGGCTTATTACATTCTGATTATTAAAGGTCCAGTAATGCGTTCGGATACCCAGGTTAAGAAAAAGATCATCTTCTCCTACTTCAAATAACTGGGATCGCTCCAGGTAAGCCATTACCCGGGCCGAGCTTACGAAGGCTTCACTGTCAAAGGATTCGAAAAGTTCCAACTCATCAGCAGTAGAAAGAGAAGTGTACAATACACCTCCCCGTGGAATACCATTAGTATCTATTGATGTTATAACTGCGGAATCTATATTAAAACTGGGATCGTGGGGGATACTGTAACCGGCACTGTCTATCCGCTCCCATTCTTTGTAGCGGTCAACAATATCTTCGTACTGCAAGGTAACCCCCCAACGCCAGGTAAGGTCATCATCATCGTAAATACCGCTGTGAGAAAAATTGGTCACTATCGCGTCCAGTTCGTTGCGGGCAAAATTCTGGAAGCCACCTACTCCCCTGACAAAACTGATCTCACCGAAATCATCTGAACCGAGGTTAGTATTCAACTCTCCCAGGCGATAAGCCCCGATCACATCAAAGTATTCCTGTTCTGTGGTTTGGAAAGCGGAAGCACTGAATTTCAACTGCAAATTTTTACTGGGAGTGTAAGTAGTGCTCAAAGCCCCGAAACGGGTCGTAAAATCATAATCTTCCCGCCCGTCAAAAAATACTGTGAGGCGTAAGGCTTCCGAAAAAGTCCCGAAATCAGTAGTTCTGACGCTGGGTATCACTTCGTAAATGTTGCGGGCATAATTTCCTAAAAAACTAATTTCCCACTCATCGTTGAGATAATAAGTGAGATAGGCCTGAACATCGGTAAACTGAGGTCGAAAATCAGCCTCAGTATCCAGTGAACCCAACAAGAGCTGGTTAACGCGATAACGCGCCCCCACTATAGCAGACAATTTCTTTCCATATTTATCTTCGTAAACTACATTTCCACCGAGCAGGCTACCTTCTACGGTCAAACCGAATTCTTTAGGCTGACGGTAGGTGATATCCAGTACTGATGACATTTTATCTCCGTAGCGAGCCTCAAATCCCCCGGCCGAAAAGCGAATATTATTGACCATGGCTGAATTGATAAAACTCAACCCCTCTTGTTGGCCGTTTCGCACCAGAAAAGAACGGTACACTTCGATACCGTTAACATAAACGAGATTTTCATCAAAATTCCCTCCCCTGACATTGTATTGGGAGCTCAGTTCGCTGTAACTGCTTACACCGGGCAGCGTTTTGATAATACCTTCCACTCCGGAATTGGGACCTACAAAAGCTTCCAGGTCTTTGCGTTTAATACCCACCAGATTATCAAAACGGGCTTTCTTGTCAACAATCTCTACATCCGCCAGAAAGTTGGGTAGCAAAATCAGTTTTTTATCAAATATTTTAGTTTTGCCTTCCTTAATAGAAAACTGCGAAGTATCGGGTTCGTAACCATAGCTGGTAAAAAATACCGTGTAACCTTTTCCTTTGGTAATTTTCAGGTAGTATTCACCATTTTCATCCGTCAGGGTAAAGAAACTACTTACGGTAACTTTTACCCCTTCCAGGGGTACCCCTTCATCATCGGTTACTTTTCCTTTAATAGCAGTAGCCTTTTGAGCCAGCCCCCCTAAACAAAATAAGGAAAAAGCAAACAGGAAAAATGATCGGTATAATAAAGACATTTATTTACAGGATTTTTTACCGGCTGTGTTTAATCAGATTTTCCCCGTTTTAAGGATTCAAAAAATTCAGCCCAGGCTAAAGGATTGGACAAGGCTCCTAATATGGCGGTACCACCGTTATCAAAGCCCTGATATCGGCCATAATTATATATATCAGACTGCCGCGACATAATGGCAAAATCCTGGATTTCCTCCGGACTATAACCCATTGCTTCTGCTCTTTCCTTTAACTCTTGTATGGCGAGGTTTCGCATGGCAATGTCTTCATCGGTAGTGGCAACATTAGTTGCTAAAAAAGCTTCTTTAAAACGCTCTGGGGTAGGCCAGGGATACAAGGTTACTTCTTCCAGCATGGTAGTATCGCGCTTCATTACTATTCTGGCCAGGTATTCTTTTTCACTCAGGGTATCGGGAACTACCAGCATTTCCTTTTTAAAACCGATGCTGGTAAAGTGAATCGTATCTCCGGGTAAAGTTGCAAAAGAGAAAAAACCTTCAGCATTGGTCATAGTACCTCTCTGCCTGTGCTTTACCACTACATGGGCAAAAGGCACGTACTGCGGAATACTGTCATTGGTTATTACAACACCTGATATCTGAAGTGGCTGGTCTTGCTGTGCCTTTGTCAAAAGGCAGCCACAGATTATAATAAAGCTCAAAAAGTTTTTCATTCAGTGTACAAACGCTCAGCCGCCAAAAATAGCATACTTTACCACTTCAAAGTATATGCTGTAGAGCTAATATTATCCTTTTCGTCTTTTACCCGCAGTTTTAAGGTGTGCTCTCCAGATACTATATCAAGTATTGATGTATCCAGAATAAGTAAGTCATTTTTAGCATCGTATTCCATTAAAACCCAATTTCCGTCCACAGTTGGAGTGTATTCATCTACCCCGCTAAAATCATCAGTTACTTTTATCTTAAGAGAACTTAAAGATGAGACATTGCCTTTATTGGAAAAATTCAGCGGTTTTATTACCGGAGGCAGGGTATCTGCCACTACTGCAAATTGACCAAACTGCCGGGTACGGGTAGTTACGTAGCCATTTTCGTAGGTACCCCCTTCATAATCTACAATTTTACGGTCTACTAAGCTGGCAATAGCAAGTTTTGAATAATCCCCCTCATAGATCGAATGCGGCTTGATCCTAAGGGTGTAATACCGGTGTACCGGTATTTCTTCAGCGCCTACCTGGTGAATGGCTGAAAGGCAACTGCTACAGGGTTCCAGTTCCCGGTACTCAAAATAAACATCGCGGTAGAGGGCATTTTCAGGTAAGATAAGTTCGATTTTTGCTTCCTTGAAAAAATTAGACTGATTGTGTTTGAAAACCGGAAGTAATGGTGTGGCACTCTCTATATCCCGGAGCTGATGCCCGGAGTGTTTGATATTAAAAACCAACTCCGAAACATTACCTGCTACATCACTAACCTCAATTTTTACATCGTATATACTGTCGCTTTGCAATTCAGGCAACCTCATGGGTTTGGCATCTTGATAAGTTGACAACCTATTGCCCGGTTCTATATACAGTTTATTGATGTTTTTACGGCAGCAAACGCGTTGGCCGTAATCAATATGGGAATTGATAAACCGGGTTTCGTGAAAGGCGAAAGTCTCCATTTTAAAACTATAATGCGGCTCTCCTTTTATCCTCATCTGTATATGGTAAACACCATTCTTATTGTTAGCCCCATTTAACCTGTCGAAGGCCTGCAAACCAAAGGCCGGTTTTCCGCTTACTTCAATCACATCGTTTCCGGCCAGTCGATAAACCCCTGGAGATGTTTCCAGCAAACGCAATGATTGTGTTCCGGTTAATTCTCCATTGGAAAAATTATATACTTCGAGGCTATACAGATCAGGGGTTCTGTCATCTTTTACGTCAAAACCAAACAATAGCGGATTAATGATCTTTTCCGTGCGGGTATCCCTGATCTCAAAGTGAAGATGTGGCCCACCGCTACCACCTGTATTTCCCGAATAGCCGATAACCTCTCCCTGTTTTACAGGAAAAGCTGAAGATGAAGGAAATAATTCGATAGCAAAAGTTTGCTGCCGGTACTGTTCCTTTCTTATATATTCTTCAATTTTATCGCTAAACTTCTGCAAATGGGCATATACAGTGGTGAATCCATTAGGGTGAACGATATAAATGGCTTTGCCAAACCCGTAGGGTGACACTTTAATACGCGACACTACTCCATCGGCTGTCGCTAAAACATTAAGCCCTTCTTTGCCCTGAGTTTTAATATCAATACCGGAGTGAAAGTGGTTAGACCGCAACTCTCCGAAGGTTCCTGAAAGATACATGGGGATTTCCAGCGGTGGGTTGAAATAATTCTGGGGATAGGTATTAACCTGGGCAATAAGAGTTCCCCCCAAGAAAAGGTTTACAAACCACGTAAGATTGATCTTTATCATAGCGATCTACCCTATTAGCAGGGTCAATAATACTAATATAATTACAAGCATAGGGGCACAGCAGTTTAAATTAGGGAGAAAATAATTTGAATTAATTGCACAGCTTTCTACATTTGTTGGCTATAATTTTGTTTGAATGGCAGACATTCACCTGCAGTTAGAGCGGCTTGATGTATTGGTGAAAAGCTTAATAGATCAATACGAACAGGCAGTGACTGAGAATGATGCGCTGCAGCAAAAATTGCAACTGCTGGAGAATGAACTCCGTCAGAAAAACAAAGAGCATGAATTTTTGGAAACGGAGCTCAAAAATGCCAGGGTGGCTCAGGGTATGCTGCACGACAGCGAACATACCGGAGCAGCCAGGGCACAAATCAGTGCTTTAGTGCGGGAAATTGATCGCTGTATTGCGTTGTTGAACGAATGATCCGATTTAGATTGAAGGATTATTTAAAAATAAAAGTATCTATTGCCGACCGGGTTTACCCTCTAACCATTAAACGTGATGAGGAAGAAAAAATCCGTCTCGCAGCAAAAAAGATTGACGGCATTCTTAAAAAATATGAAGAAGATTATGCCGTTAGGGATAAGCAAGACCTTTTAGCCATGTGTGCCTTGCAATTAGCCTCCAGATTGGAAAAAAACAAAGACAGGCAACTGGTAGATGGCAATGACATCAGCCGGCAATTGACTTCTTTGGAAGAGATGCTGACTAACGCAATAAAATAAACGTTCTTAAATATATTTTTTCCCGCATCGATTCAACGAATTTGCTAAACTCAACGCTAACAATTATAGGGGTTTAGCTCGGGCTTTCTAAGTCAGGCCACCATGTCAGTGGAAGACTGAAATTGTCCGGTAAACTCCGATCCTGTCTGAACGGAGTTTAGACAAAACTTGAATAGGTGCGGGTTTTTTTATTTACAATGACATAAACTATGGATACAATCATAATACCTCTTGTAACCTTTATAATAGGGGGAGGATTAGGTTTTGCCGCCTACCGGATCATTGACAGGCAAAAGGGGAATAGCATCATAAAAGAGGCTGAAAAAGAAGCCGAAACCATCAAAAAGGATAAGATACTGCAGGCCAAAGAAAAATTCCTGGAACTTAAGGCTGAGCACGAGAAAGTCATAAACAAACGAGAGAATAAGCTCAATGAGCAGCAAAACAGGTTAAAGGAAAAAGAATCGCGGCTTAATAAGAGTATTGAAGAAAGCAAAAGAAAAGAAAAAGACCTCAATCAGCTAAAACAGGATCTCAAGAGGCAATTGGAGATCAATGAGCGCAAAACTGACGAACTGGAAAAAATGCATCGCAAGCAGGTAGAACAACTGGAGGTTATAACCGGTCTCACACCTGAAGATGCCAAAGAACAGCTCTTGAGAGCCTTGAAGGATGAGGCCAAAACTGATGCAGCCGCTTACATACAAGCTACTATGGAAGAGGCTAAGCTCACAGCCAATAACGAAGCGCGCAAAGTGGTAATTCAAACCATACAACGGGTAGCTACAGAACAGGCTATTGAAAACAGCGTTTCGGTATTCAATATTGAAAATGATGACATCAAAGGCCGGATCATTGGCCGGGAAGGACGCAATATAAGGGCATTGGAAGCAGCAACCGGGGTTGAGATCATAGTTGATGATACTCCTGAAGCTATTATTCTATCCTGCTTTGACCCGGTAAGACGGGAAATCGCCCGCCTATCACTCCATCGACTGGTAACTGATGGCAGAATACACCCGGCCCGCATTGAGGAAGTGGTTTCCAAAACCTCAAAACAAATTGAAGACGAAATTTTTGAAGTTGGTAAACGCACTACTATTGACCTGGGAATTCACGGTTTACATCCCGAACTGGTAAAAATGGTAGGACGGATGAAATACCGTTCTTCTTACGGACAAAACCTGTTACAACACTCCAGGGAAGTAGCTAATCTCTGTGGAATAATGGCTTCGGAACTGGGACTGAACCCCAAACTGGCCAAAAGGGCAGGACTTCTGCACGATATAGGCAAAGTACCTAGTGAAGAAAGTGAATTACCCCACGCTATACTGGGAATGCAAATGGCTGAAAAATACGGGGAAAAAGCTGAAGTGTGTAACGCCATTGGCGCTCATCATGACGAAATTGAAATGAATAACCTCATTTCCCCCATTATACAGGTTTGTGATGGTATCTCAGGTGCCCGGCCCGGAGCGAGAAGGCAAATAGCCGAATCTTATATCCAAAGACTCAAAGAACTGGAAGACCTTGCCATAGGCCATAGTGGTGTTCTTAAGGCATATGCCGTACAGGCTGGCCGGGAGCTAAGGATAATGGTTGATTGTGAAAAAGTAAATGATGCCGAAGCAGCCAAGCTGTCTTTTGACATAAGCCAAAAGATCCAAAATGAAATGACTTACCCGGGACAGGTAAAAATTACTGTTATCCGTGAAACCAGAGCAGTTAATATTGCCCGCTAAGTAGTTCCAGGGTTTTATTGATCATGTTTTTTACTGTTTTTTCCGGTTGTTTAGAAAATTTACCGTTCATACGATTGGCAAGGATGGCCGAAACAGAAATTGCTTTATGGCCCAGTAAGGCGCTAAGACCATAGATGCCAGCCGTCTCCATTTCCAAATTAGTTATTCTGCCTCCTTCTTTAAATTTTACCTCAGCTAATAGTTTTATGAAGTCCGGAATCTTGGGTTTAAGATGTACAGAACGCCCTTGAGGTGCATAAAAACCGGGGGCTGTTACGGTTATGCCACTATGATGAAAAACGGAACCAAACGTTTTTAAGAAATCCGCATTCGCTTGCGAGAAATACGGTTTGGGCAATTTTTTCAATTCCGGCTGACTGTTCCATAACTCGTCAGGCAAAGAATCATTTTGGTGATCTTCATAAAAGTTCAATAAACCGTCATAACCCAAAGCTACTTCAGAAAGTAAAATAGTATCCAATTCTATATCTGATTGTATGGCCCCGCTGGTACCCAAGCGAATAAACTGGAGCTGTACTTTTCTCTCTCTCGGCTTCAGCGTATCGAAGTCGATATTGAAAAGCGCATGAATCTCATTAAAAACAACGTCCACATTATCCGTTCCTATACCTGTGGAAATAATGCTCAATTCTTTATTGCCAATCCTCCCGCTACAGCTCACAAACTCACGATTTACTCTGGTGAAATATACCTCGTCCAGTAAAGCTGAGATCATCCTTACCCGTTCCGGATCGCCTACCGTGATAATAGTTTTTTTGAGCTCCCCCGGCTTCAGTTTCAGATGGTAAATACTTCCATCCGGGTTGAGAATAAGTTCTGACTGTGTCACGTAACTGGAATAAAACCTCTTTGTATTACTTTTGTGCCAAATTAAACAAATATGGCTCAATCCACTTCCAGTATCTTAGTTCCAATCGGCTTTTCAGAGCAATCAATTCTTGCTTTGGATCAGGCTTTAATTTTTGCCAAAGCCATGCCGGCAAAAATCACTCTTTTATCGGTAATTGAAGAGAGTAGTTTTTTTAAGCGAGTATTTTCTGCTAAAACCGATGAAAGCGAGTTAAAAAATGAAGTTACTGACAAACTCAAAGAATTAGCAAAAGAATACGCAGAAAAATCAGGTATTGAGATCAATACTATGGTAGCTAAAGGAGTAGTTTACGAAGAAATAGCAAGAGTAAGTGAATTGATCGAGGCCGACCTTGTGATTTTGGGAACAAATGGCAAGCCCCAGAACTTTCAGAAGAGATTTATCGGCAGTAATGCTTATCGCGTAGCTACTCTGGTGCAGCCCCCGGTTATCACGATCAAGGGAGTGCGTAATATTCATAAAATATCTACTATCATCTTCCCTCTGGTACTAGACAGGCGTTCTAAAGAAAAAGTAGGACCTGCCCTTAAATACGCCCGCATGTTCATGGCTAATATCAAAATCGTTTCAATAGCTGAGGAAGAAGATGAAGCTCCTATATTAAGGGCCCATCTTAAGCAAGTTGAGACCTTTATCAGAGATCACAAAGTGGAATGCACTTCTGAACTTATCGAAAATCCGGAAAACAAAGGAATTGTACGCAATACACTGAATTACGCTTACGAAAATGACGGTGATCTAATTATTATTACAGAAGATAATAAGGAAAGGGATATTACCGACTTCATTTTGGGCTCAGATGTTCAATCTATGATCTATCATTCAGAAATACCCGTAATGAGCATCACACCTTCCAAGGTGAAATGGGGGGCTATATGGGAAAGTTTTTAGGTTTAAAACCGCTTATAAAAAACCCCGGAAATTCCGGGGTTTTTTATTGGAGCATCTCTATTGAGCTTAATTTTATCTAACTAACACTTTTTCCAAGTATTGATTCTGATTTTCATCTGTTAAGCGAACCAGATACAAACCTTGAGGCAGGGTATCTATTTGAAGGGTATAAGTACTGCCGGACTCAGCCTGCCACCTTTCACTAATAAAAGAAACTCCGTTCATACTCATAACTTCTATTTCCAAAACTCCGGCATCAGAGGTCGGATTAATGATATTCAGGAATCCCGAAGCAGGGTTGGGATAAACGGCTATATCTTCTAATTTTTCTCCTTCTTGATCACCCAAACCAGAAATAACCGGTAATGGAATAAGGTTACCTCCACCGGGCAGGGCTACCCAAAGTCCAAACTCAGGAGCATTAATCGGGTTACCAGTACCTCCCTGAACAGTATCTAAAAAACCGGAAGCCAATACTACCAAGGAAGAATCCTGTAAGTTTAAGGTAGAGAGTGGAGCTGAATAAACAGCCACTACGCTTTGATCTGAATTTGCTGCTATTTCCAACTCATAATCAGCAGTAACCAAAGGCAAATAACCAACAAAATCTCCATAAACAAGAGAATCTATTAACCCAGTAACAGGAACGGTACGTTCATTTACATCTACAGCCGGGGCATCGGGCGCACCATGATAAACCAGAACATCAGTATTACCGGCAACACGGGCCGACTGACGGGCAGGAAACTCAACCAGTTCAAAAGGCTCATTTACACTGTAGTTTGAAGGATCTATCAAACCGGTTGCTACAATAAGATAAGCACTGTCTCTCATCAAATTATACGATTCTTTATATACAGCACCTGCTGTATCACTACTTCCGCCAGGCAGAATACTCACAGTAAAATCGGCATTGGCGGGAAGCGGAAGGTAAGATGTAGCTGTACGGAAAGCTACATTGGAAAGAGCCTTCTGGGTATTTACCCATATATCTACCTGACCTGCCAATATATCGGGACTGTTATGAATTATTTGAACATTGGCTGTAGTTTGAGGAAGCTCTAATATCTGACCGTTGGGTAATATTGCCAGTACTACAAATGATGGCCCCGGATTAGCCAGGGTATTGAGAAAGCCACTGGCCAGTACTACTGCCGCTGAATCAGCCAGGTTGAGTGTCTGTAAAGGGGCTAGGTATTCCCCTACACTCACCGTTTGAGTACTATCATAAACCCTTAAGATATAGTCTAGAGTAATAAACGGAATATAGGGCTGGAAATCCGGATAGCTCAGGTTGTTAGCCGTTGTTCCAGCCATTACTCCTACTTCTTCTACGTCTACACCGGGAGCGTCCGGACTGCCGTGGTGGATCAGAATACTGGTAGAACCGGGATTTTGTGAAGTTTCTAATGCACCTGCATAAACTTCGAGACTAAAAAACTCTTTACTGGCAAAAGAAGCCGTATCTACTATACCACTTGCAACAATTACATAAGCTTCATTAGGAGTAAGGGTCAATGAAGTAGAGAAGACGGCATTTGCAGTATCGGTTTCTCCTTTTGGTAATACACTAAGAGTAATGGGGGCACCTGCCTGAACATTTGTGAAGGCAGTAGCCGATCTGAAAGCAAAATCTGTTAGTAAAGGCGCGTTATCAAGGTAAATATTAACTGTATCAGCTACAGGGTCAGCGCAATTGTGAATAATTTGTACTCTGGCATTTTGAGCAAACATCAAAGAAGAACTCAAAAACAAAATTGACAGTGATAGAACTTTTTTCATTGTTTTAGATTTAATGGGTTAGGACTACCGTAACTATACTTGATAGTATTTTGTTCAACAACTATTTAAAAAGCATAACAAATTGTATTCAATTTTATACAGACAAATTATTCCCAGACCAATAGAGCAGACTTGGGATTTCTTTTCCAATCCGGCCAATTTAAAGCTGCTAACTCCTGCCGGAATGAAATTTGAGCTAATGAATGAAAGCATCGATGAAATGTATGAAGGTATTGTGCTGGGGTATACATTAGCTCCCTTGGCCGGAATTAAGCTCAGTTGGTATTCGGAGATCACTAAAATTGAGGCAAAAAAGTATTTCATTGACCAGCAGCTTAAAGGCCCTTTTAAAATCTGGCATCACCAGCATCATTTCAGGGAAACTGATAGTGGAACAGAGGTCACTGACCTTGTTCACTATGAACTTCCCCTAGGTTTTATTGGAAAACTATTTCATCCTTTATTTGTAGAAAGAAGGGTAAAGGATATGTTTGAATATCGATATCAAAAAGCCCGGGAGCTATTTGGTAGCAGAGATTAAATTTACAATGGAGAAGATTTTTGGAATTGATTACGGAAGCAAGCTATCTGGCAATACAGTTATAGCTGTTTGTGCGCAGGGTGAAATCCTGTTTCTGGATGTAAAAAAGGGAGTGGATGCCGATCAGTTTATTCTTCATGCATCAGAGCATTTCAAACCCTCGGTTATATTTATTGATGCTCCTTTGTCCCTGCCAGGAATATACGCCAAACTACCCGATTGTAACAATTATCATTTTCGCAAAGCTGACCTGCAGCTAAAAGCCATGTCGCCCATGTTTTTAGGAGGCCTGGCAGCCAGGGCTATTGAGTTAAAAGAAAAGCTGATCCGGAGAGGTGTTAAGGTGCATGAAACTTATCCCCGTATAATTGCCAGTCGACTAAACCTTAAAAGCAACGGTTATAAAGGCAGCCGGCTGGGTTTAAAAGACTGTAAAAAAGAGATTGTTAAGCACCTGCCTCAAAATATAGACCTGGATGTAGATGACATTAAAAACTGGCATTATTTCGATTCCCTTCTGGCCCTGATGTCAGCAATAAATTTTTGTTCAGGTAACCATGACATTTTTGGGGATCCCAATGAAGGCGAGATCTATATCTGAATATTTTGGCTGTATGGATAAGGAAGAAAAGGATTTTATAAATCCCATTGATAAAGATAAAATAACAGAAAACCCTGGTACCCTGCCTTATGCACATACCGTTGGTAGTGCTCAGGTCAAACCTACCCATCAGGGGATGATCAAGAGTAAAGCTCTTTCTGCTATGGAAGAGCAAACCGATATACAGCTTCGCCAGATAAAAGAACAAATAGATCTACTGGCCCGTCAAGCTAAAGAAATACAGCAAAGAAAGGAACTCTCCGTTATGATCTATCAGGCTAAGATCAGTTTTAAGCCGGAGATCAATCACGTATATCATTTATACGATAAGGGCAATGAAGATTTTGTGCTGTCTATGATAGGTCCTGACGAATGGAATGGCAGTTCCAAGTATGAAAAATTTATATATACGGTAAAACTACTGGCCGACCACACCTGGCAAATAGAGGAATAGCTCAGTTGATCCCATCTACCAGGCGAAACCCTTCACTGTGGACATTTATAATAGCCACATTTTCATCTGAAGAAAGGTGTTTACGCAATTTTGCAATATATACATCCATACTCCTACCTGTAAAATAGTTATCGTCTTTCCAAATCCTTTTTAATGCTTCAGAACGACTGATCAGTTTATTTTTATTCTGAACCATAAGTTTAAGTAAGGCTCCCTCTTTAGGGCTTAATTTTATCTCTTTGCCCATAAAGTTGAGCCTGCGTATTTCAGCGTCATAGGTATACTTCCCAATCTGAAAAACCTTTTTTTCCTCTTCTTCATCCTGCTCCTTGCGGCTCAAAATAGCTTTGATCTTATACAGTAAAACCTCAGAGTCAAAAGGTTTGGTGAGATAATCATCTGCTCCCAACTGATAGCCTTTTAAAACGTCATCTTTCATTGACCTTGCCGTCAAAAAAATCAATGGCACTTCCAGGTCAAGTTCCCTTATTTCTGTGGCCAGAGTAAAACCATCCTTGTTGGGCATCATAACATCCAGTATACAGATGTCGGGTTCAAAACTTTTAAAGGCCCGGAGTCCTTCCACACCATCTTTAGCCAGAATAACTTCATAATCATGTAGTTGAAGGTAATCTCGTAAAACTGATCCGAAATTGGAATCGTCCTCTACCAGGAGTATTTGTCGGGTTTTGTCTTGCATATTACAGTTTTTCTATGGGTAAATAGATGTAGAATTTACTGCCCATACCTTTTTCACTTTCCACTTCGATCCGTCCCTTATGGGCTTCAATTATACCCTTGGCATAGCTCAATCCCAGTCCATGTCCCTTGATGTTGTGAATATTACCTGAGCTTACTCTGTAAAAACGGTCAAAAATATGTTTCTGTTCCTCTTTGCTCATACCTACACCTTTATCACTTATTACTATAATGAAGTAATCTGTACTGGTTTCTGTTACTATCTTAACCTCCGGGGCACCATTAGAGTATTTAATTGCATTGTCAAGGATATTAATAATGGTGTTTATGAAGTGATTTTTATCCATCCACAACTGGCTCCTTTGATCATTGTAAAAAGTTTGTAACCTCCCCCCTTTGCTTTCAAGATTGAGTCTGATGTGACTTATGGCTTCTTCTATCAAACCTCGCACATCCTCTTTTTCCATATTGAGCTCTAATTCCTTTTTCTCCATCAGGGCCATGCGCAAAACACTTTCAACTTGCATATTCATACGTTGGTTTTCCTGGCGGATAACCTCACTGTAGTGTTGTATCTTGGACTGGTCTGAAATGACTTTGGGGTTTTTAAGAGCATCAATCGCCAGGTTTATAGTAGCTATGGGGGTTTTAAACTCGTGCGTCATATTGTTAATGAAGTCTGTTTTTATTTCACTGATGCGCTTTTGACGCAAGAAATAATTAACTGTGCGATAAAACGTATAACCCATAGCCGAGGTAAGTAAAATACTGGCAAAAAGAGTAAGCCACAGGGAACTAAGCAGGTAATTGGCCTTACCGGGAAAGCTTACCATTAAGAGGCGATTACTAAAAAAATCGTTGGGAAAAAGAGTAGCTATGTGCTTTTCTCCAGAAGAGGTCCAGTTCTCACTGCTGAGTATCGGAACATCATTATCCAAAACCACAAACTCAAAGGGAATATTAATGCCCTTTTGTTTTAGCTCAAAGTCGAGTATGGAATCAAGGTTTTCTTCAGACAGGCGTTTTTCTATATTTACCTGGCTTCTCACTTCATGTAAGATCATTTTTTGCAGTATACCGTCCAGTTGTTCTGCTTTTTTGGCAATGAGATCAGAACCGTCCTGATAAACAATATTTTCTTTCCTTTCCAAAACAGTACCATTCAACCTCTTTTTCTTTTTAATATAAGTTTGTACTGAGGATCCCCTGGGGTCTGATAGCAACTTCACTACGGTATCACCATCTATTTGCATGCTGAAGTTAAACTTACTTTTCTGTTGCTTTCGCATAACGATAAGAGAAGAGTCGTTCCCTCCTTTTAATTCTATAAATGGGTTGACCCTGGAGCTGAAAAAAGGCTTGATCTCAAAACTCTCAAAAAGAAAATTGACAGACTCCAGTGTCTCTAAGCGCTGGGAAACATGACTCAGCGCTTCTGCTACCTCCTGGTCAAATTTTTCTTCTTTTATATTATAGGCATTCGTAATCCAGTAGGCCTGGATACCCGAAATCCCCAGTAGTGAAAGTGTCATCAGGGCAATAAGCCAACTGATCCTTTTCCTTCCGCTGATCTTTACCATACTCATAATCAAACGCAAATTTAATAGTGTAAAGATGCTGTATTACAACTTTAACGACTCTTTAACAGCTGTGAGACAACTGTTAACACTTTTTAGATTGTCTAATAAGTAAATTGTAATAACGAAAACTAAAAACTATCCATTATGAAAAAGCTGACTTTTCTAAGCGCTATTGTGGCCGTAATATGGGGGATATCTACCTCTGTTTACGCCCAGCAAAACAACGAGATCAATCCAGAAGCTGGCCATACCAATTCGGATTCCAGACCTGACTGGGGTTATGTAGATATAACTCTTTTACCCCCTCCACCAAACGGGCAGATCGGGCTTGAAGAAACACAGGAACTATTAAACCTGAGAGCATACCCCAATCCCAGTAACGGAGTTTTTACTTTAACGCTTGATGAACATCAGAAAAGTGTTAAAATAACCATATTCAATCTGGTTGGTAAAGAAGTTTTTGCTAAGGAACTAGGTCCTGGGAGTGTAAAACAACAGCTAACCATAGACCTTGATCACCTTGAAGCAGGTATTTATATTGTACGGGCAAACCGGGAAGCTATAAAGCTCGTTCTGCGGTAACCAACAAATTTCCTTATCTGTAAAAAATGCTATTAGCCATAAAGCTTAATTTTAGCATATTTGTGTGCTAACCTATATATAAGCATAATATGGCTAATAAGCAGAAACCTGTAAAAAAAGCCAAAAAGACAAAAATTTTAAAACTGCTCTATCCTTTAGCGCTGATTTTAGTCTTTTTAGTAGTTTACAATCAGATTTTTGATAAAAAAGTAAACTTAGGAGGTGATAATATTGGCTACTACAGCCTGGGGGTTTCTTTAGCTCAAGGTGAAGGATATGCTTTCATTCACGAACCCAAGCCCAAACCACACTCTCATTTTCCACCGGGATATCCTGCTTTTCTGGCTTTCTTTATTTATTTATTTTCCAGCAACATCATATTTCTTAAAATAATTAACGGTGTACTTTTACTGGGATCTTGTTTGTTGCTTTATAACATTCTCAACAGGATTTTAAGCAATCAGAAACTTGCCTTTGCACTTTCCCTGCTAATGCTGTTTAATTATCATCTGCTGTCTTACTCAACCATTATGATGAGTGAGATCCCATTCATTTTTTTCTCGATGCTTGCGATTTTATTCTTTATTCTATCAACAGAAAAGGAAAATCCGTTTAAGAGTCACGAAATATATTTGGTTATTCTACTAACTGCGTACTCTTATTATATCCGGTCTATTGGAATAGCATTATTGGGAGGTTTATTGCTGTACCTATTATTCCGTAAAAAATTCAAATACTTTTTTTCTCTGTTGTTCGGGTTTATTGCATTAAGCCTGCCCTGGTTCTTAAGAGGCCGATCCTTGGAAGTTAAGAGCAGTTACCTTGATCAGTTGACAATGAAAAACCCGTATCGCCCTGAAGAAGGTCAGGCTAACTTCAGTGATCTTTTAAAAAGAGTGGGGGAAAATTTAGAACGATACGTTGGAATAGAAATCCCTAATGCCATATTGCCCTACAAAACTATTTCTTATGGTGACCTGGACATTACTGCGACTAATATAATTACAGGTGTGTTATTACTAGCGCTTATTTGTTACGGCATTATAAAGCTACCCAAGCACCGGGATTTATTCATTTGGTATTTGCTGGGAACTTTTGCCATCCTTATGTTATGGCCTCAGGTTTGGTTTGGTATAAGGTTTATGATCTCGTTAATTCCTTTTCTTCTATTTCTTATTTCCTATGGTGCTTTTAAACTTGTAGAGCTAATCCTAAGCAGATTGCGAATTGCTAAGAAGATCAATCCGCTGTTGATAATTTGTTTTGCATTCCTGTTTATACCGAATATCAAAAAACTTCATTCTCAATCATCAACAAGATATTATCAGCAGTATAAAGATTATTTTGATGCAGGCAGCTGGGTCAATAAAAATACGCCCGAAAATTCGATTGTATGCGCCCGAAAACCCGGGCTTTTATACCTGTATGCCCATCGTAAGGCAGGCAAATTTTTAAATACTTACGACTTTAACAGGCTGCTGGAACGATTAATTGATGATGGCATCACCCACGTAGTTTTAGACCAACTGGGCTATAAAGATGAATCCCGGTATCTGGTTCCGGTGATTTTAGCTAATCCGGAAAAATTCAGGGTATTAAAACAATACAGTACTACTAACACCTATATATTGGAATTTAATCCGGACCTGGGCTATCAAGGTTCTTGGAAGCAATTGCCCCCTGATGAAAAAACGGAAATGGGTAAATCCGTTAAAGAAGGTACTGGGAGGTTTGTATACCCTGACGGTAGGGTTTTTGAAGGCAATTGGGTTGACGATAAAAAAGAAGGTCCTGGAAAAATGATTTACCCCAACGGAACTATAGTTGAGGGTATTTGGCAAAATGACGAAATGATATCCGTTACCCCTCAGCCTTAAATAAAAACCTTTTATTTTTGCGCCCTCTCATAACCAAGTCCCTGGTTTTAAAATGAAGATAACTAAACTGTCGATAGTAATCCCTGCTTATAATGAGGGCCCTACTATTCATAATATCCTGAACAGGATAAAACACGTTGAGCTTACCGATAATATCGAAAAAGAATTAATTATCGTAAACGACTGCTCCACCGATAATACAGAAGACTCCATACTAAATTATCAGAAGGAAAATCCCGAATTAAATATCCAGTATTACAAACACGAAGTAAATCGGGGAAAAGGAGCTGCCCTGCATACCGGTATCAGCAAGGCGAACGGTGAGTTCTTAATTATCCAGGATGCCGATCTTGAATACGATCCCCAGGAATACAATATTCTGCTTAAACCTATACTAAGTGATGATGCTGATGTGGTTTACGGTTCGCGCTTTATGGGAGGCAATCCTCATCGTATTCTCTTTTTCTGGCATTCAATAGGTAACAAGTTCCTCACTTTTCTCTCCAATATGTTTACCAACCTGAATCTTACTGATATGGAAACCTGCTACAAGTTATTCCGTACAGATATCATTCAGTCGTTAACCTTGAAAGAAAAGAGATTTGGTTTTGAGCCCGAAGTAACCGCTAAGATAGCGCGGGTACCCAAAATCAGGATCTACGAAGTAGGGATAAGTTATTACGGACGTACCTTTGACGAAGGCAAAAAAATCAACTGGAAAGACGGCTTTAGAGCGATTTACTGCATTCTTCGCTATAACCTTTTTAATTAAAACATATAATTAATGCTTACAGTAGGCATAATAGGAAGCTGATCCACTCTTCTGTTCTCTATGCGATCGTAATAAAATATGTTTTGATAGTTCAGAACATTAGTGGCTCCCGCTGAAATCTCCATCTCCTGCTGGTTCTTCATTTTGTAGTTTTTAGTGATCGATACATCTACCCGGTGGTAGTTTGGCAGACGATTGGAGTTAAAGTCTCCGTACAGTACTCCCAACTCTCCATTCTCACTGGTATAGTCGTAGGCAACGTCAATTTGACCTCCGGCAGATAAAAAGGACTGCTCACTGAAGAAAGCCTGAGTAGGTGTAAAGGGAAAACCTGTTCCGAAATTGTATCGCATGCTGAACTCCCAGCTCAATTCCTTGCCAAAAGAATAATTAGTTACCAGATTGAGGTTATGTCTGCGGTCGAAAAACGGGGCATACTCTTCAATGCCATCATTACGGGTAATTTTTCCTATAGAATAAGCCAGCCAAATATTGGTGCTTTTAGTCGTATACTTTCCCAGTATATCTATTCCCTGGGCAAAACCTCTTTCAATTATGAACTCGCTTCTCAGAACTTCCGGTTTGTCGAGGTTAGTGCCCTCTTCATAAAGTTGATTGCGGTTGACATTGGTCAGTTGATTGAAATCCTTGATATAAGCCTCTATATTGACACTGATCTCATCTGTAACTTCAACCTCTCCTCCAATAATGATATGACGGGCTTTTTGCAGGCGACTGGTCACTTCTTCACCTTCAAAAGTATCGGGAATGTTACTGGGCCCGCTCAAAAAGCCATAAAAAAGGTTGACCACATCACGGTCAGAATTAGCTGCAATGAGATTTTGAGAAAACAGACCTCCGGAAGCTTTAAATCTGAGGTAGTTTGTTACATTGTATTTAATCCCAAATCTAGGTTCTATTGACAGTTCGCTTTGTGAACTGTAATAGTGAACCCTCAGGCTGGGTTCTATTAAAAGTCTGTTGCCAGCATATTTGTATCTCATATAACCTCCTAACTCTGTAGTGTTTTCTATTTGACTCCTGCTTATTCCCAAATCATTGGTAAACTCATACTCCGTACGGTAACCTATTGCTTCTACTCCGTATTTAAACTCGTCATTTTCACGGAGGAAATAGGTAAAATCCAGGCCTCCATTAAAACCACTAATACTGGATGTGCCGTTATTACTATTAGCCGACACAGATGTGATATCGTAAATTGAATAGGCGAGATCTCCGCTGATGAGTACTGCTGAAGTAGGAGGAACAGCTGTAAAATTCATCCCCATACCGCGGGAATCCCAATCAATAGAATTATTGCCACCAAAGCGTACCGCATCGTCAAACGAAAAACCGAATACCGCTACCCTTGAGCCATTGTCTGACTGCAGGGCCAGTTTGGCATAGATATCATTAAATTCAAAAGGTAGCCCCCCGTACTCTGTCTCTACGTAAGGATAAAATATTTGACTGGTTTGATCGAGGTATGAAGTTTTGGCACTGACTAAAAAAGAAGTAGAGGCAAAACCATTTTTATCACGAGCTCCCAGAGGGGTTTCCAGTAAAATCTTTGAGGTGTAGGTACTCATACCTAATTTACCGGTAAACCGTTTACGGTTACCATCACGGGTTTTAATATCCATTACCGAACTGTTACGGCTGCCGTATTCCGCATTAAAACCCCCGGTATAAACATCAGCTGTCCGAATTATATCAGCATCAAAAACGGAAAAGAAGCCGATGGAGTGAAAGGGGTTATAGATAACCATTCCATCCAGTAACACCAGATTTTGGATGGGGGCTCCCCCCCTGATGTATAATTGTCCTCCCTGGTCACCCGTGGTAATTACCCCTGGTAAAACCTGGATAGCTTTGATAATATCGGCATCTCCACCTACTGAAAACTGCTGTATGTCTTTGGGATCAATGGAAATTACACTGGTAAGCACTTTGGTTTCCCTCGCCTGTCGATCGACATTTATTTCTACGTCCTTCAAAATTTCAGATGATTGCTTCAGGTAGATCTTTTCATTTGAAATAATGCCGGCTACCACAGCAATATCCTTTTCATAAGGAGCATAGCCAATAAAGGTAACCTGAAGAACATAGCTTCCCGGTTCTACATTGTTAATTACAAATAATCCATCTTCATTAGCCACTGCGCCTTTGGTAGTGCCTTTAAGAACGGCATTGGCAAAGGCAATAGGTTCATCTGTTTCTTCATCGTAAACAAAGCCCCTCACCTTGCCGGTTTGAGCAAATGCTACTACACTCCAGAAAAACAACACTGGTAAAAAGGCATATCTCATTAGTATGGATTTATTCAGGCTTCCAGAATTGCCAAATATCATATTTATCCCGCAAAGCTTATGCATAAACACTTTTATATAGCAACTCCCGTAAAAGCTCAGCATCAGTAACTGACGCATTTTTAACTCCCTTGGATCGGGTATCACACTCTCGTAAATAGCTCATAATTCTCGCCAGCTTCTTCAAGTCGTAGTGCAAAGCTCCCTTTTGATAGTCCTTTACAAAATAGGGATTGACTCTCAGCAAGGAGGTCAATCCTCCCGGAGATTTATCCCTGGCCTGGTGTAATAACATCAGCTTACTGAAATAATTGTACAGTAAACTGATCGTAACCACCAGGGGATTGTCTTTGGGGTTGGCAGCAAAGTACTGCTGTATCTGTATAGCTTTGGGAAAATCCTTGTCTCTTAATGCGTTGATCAATTCAAAATTGTTAAAATCTTTACTTATACCGACATTTTTTTCAATTACCCGATCGTCAATTAACTGGCCCTTCGGTACTATTAACTCTAGCTTCTGTAATTCACTTTCAATACGGCCTAAGTCTGTTCCCAGGCTCTCTGCCAAAATTTGTAGTGCTTTGGGGCTTGCTTCGTAGCCTTTTTCCTTTAAGTTGCCTTTTATCCAATCGGGAATCTGGCTCTCGTAAAGTTTTTTAGACTCTAATAAAACATGGGCGTTGCTTAAGACCTTGTAGAGTTTTTTGCGTTTATCCAGTGACTTGTACTTGTAAGCTAAAACCAAAACCGTACTGCTTTGGGGATTTTGCGCATAAGCTTCCAACTCTTCTAGCTTGCGTAAATGCTGGGCTTCTTTAACTATAATCACTACCCTTTCAGCCATCATAGGATAGCGCTTAGCCTCTCCTACTACCGTTTTAATATCGGTATCGCGGCCGTATAGTACGGTTTGATTAAAACTTTGCTGATCTTCCGGCAAAGCGGTTTTTTCGATCAAACGGGTAATACGATCAATATAATAAGGCTCATCCCCCATTAAAAAATAGATGGGTTTAAAGCTACCGGTCTTTATATCTCTTTCAATCTCGTTGAACTTCATCTGCAGAGGAGATTTGCAAAGCAACAAAAAAACTCATGGGAAGGAAAGCGAATTTATCTTTGTAAAATGTTAAAAAACCTGGTTCCTCTCAATTTACCTAAGCCCGATCTGAAATTGGCCCGCCAGGGAACTAAATTGATGGTGTGGGATGACATCCGCAAAAAATATCTGAAACTTACTCCCGAGGAGTGGGTACGCCAACACCTGGTTCACTATTTCATTAAACAACGTCAGTTCCCCCGTTCGAGTATTGCCCTGGAAGGTGGTTTTGAATTAAACAAGCGTTCCCAGCGCACCGATATACTGATCCATAAAAATACTATTCCCTGGTTGCTGGTAGAATGTAAAGCCCCCCAGGTAGCACTTTCTCAAAATACTTTTGACCAGGCAGCCCGCTATAACCTGCATTACAAAACCCCTTTACTGGTTGTATCCAACGGGCTGCAGCATTTTGTAGCTAAAGTGAATCACGAAGAAAAGAGATATGAATTTCTGGACGATTTGCCTAATTACAACGATTGAAAAGGTCAATATTTAAGCGGTTGGGTTCCTTAAGCTTCCCGATCTTTCTTCCAACTTTAAAAAGGCCAGCGTACCTGCTGTTACCCCCCAAACAGGTGCAATGATCCATCCTACAAAAGGAATTAAAAAACTAAGGTGAAAGTACAAGCCATTGGTAGTTACCATAACGGAATACTTCCTCATCCAACTCTCAGTAGATTTCCAGCTGAATCCCCTTCGCTCTAAATTGTAATCCAACATGGCAAAGCCAAAAAAATAGGATTGAACCAGAAGGATCAAAAAAGGGCTGATCAAGCCCAGAAAAGGGATAAAAGCCAGTAAACTCAAAACAACTGTTGCCATGATCTCAAAGAGAAAATTGCGCAGGTTTATTACTATGCTTCTGCCTATATCCCTCATAAGCTGGGTAAGGGAAAATTCGTAATCGGTGCCTTTTTCCAGGCGCTCTACCTTTTCTGACAGATACGATAAAAAAGGAGATAGTAATATCAGGATCACATATTTGTAAACAGAGAAGTAAAGCAAAAAAATCACTACTCTTATTACAATGGACGCTATTATACCCAGAAAACCGGTCCAGTCTTCATCCTTAAAATCGAGCTGACCCATCGTCCAGTCTGATATTTTTTGCCCCAGGTAGAAGCTTAACCAAATGGTAAATACCAATAATACCAGATTGATAAGAATAGGAAGGGCAATAAAACGCTTATAACCCTTTCTGAAAATAATAGACAAAGCTTTGAAGTAAGAGCTTGTAACTAAATTAAATTGTTTTTGTAAATTCAAAGGCTCAAAAATTTGAGTCAAGATAAAAAAAGAGAGCCGCTTCTCAGCGGCTCTCCCCTTCCTTAAAAATCCTCAATAATGCTTTCAAACAATGAGAAACTGCATCATTTGGCTGCTAAGCAATATTGAGTTCCACGTGCTCAGACACTATGGTATTGTAAAATACAGGCTGTTCTATCCTCCATCAAACAACGTGTTTTTTATGATCAAATGTTATTAAAGCCTCCTTCAAACGAACAAACTGCTTCATCCAAAAATTGCTTTTGTTTCTTAAAATAACTCTTTGCCTTACCCACAAATCATAATCATCAAGAGAAATGCCAAAGATATAACTGGCATAAGAATAGCAGAACTAAAAGTACTCGCTTTAGGGGTTTAACTTATCCTTGGCTCAATGTTAAGCATATTATTCTAATCGATGGTGCAGAACTATTATAAGCGAGATTTCAACTCTGTAACGGCAACATTTTCAAGTGTAAAAAATCAAAATCGTTAAATAATCAGTTAAAACACAGAAGAACATCTGAAAGCACTAACAATCATATTACTACTTTTGCGCTTTAACGTAAAAACATGAAAAACCAGTTGCTCGCAATTTCTCCGGTAGATGGCCGCTATCACAGATCTACCGAAAAGTTACGGGATTATTTTTCTGAGCAAGCCCTCATTCGCTACAGGGTAAGAGTTGAGATCGAATATTTCATAGCCCTTTGTGAACTGCCGCTTGTTCAACTAAAAGGTTTTGACCGGTCCAAATACATCGAATTAAGGGATTTATACCTCGATTTCAGCTATAAAGATGCTTTACGTGTGAAAGAAATTGAGAAAACCACCAACCACGATGTCAAGGCCGTTGAATACTTCATCAAAGAAAGGCTGGAAAAGCTCAATCTGGATAAGTTCAAGGAGTTTATTCACTTTGGCCTTACTTCCCAGGATATTAATAATACTGCCGTTCCACTCAGTGTTAAGGAGTTTATCGAGAATGAGTATATCACTCAGATAGGGGATTTGATCGTAATGCTTTCTGAGCTGGCCGAAGAATGGAATGACGTCCCCATGCTGGCGCGTACGCATGGTCAACCGGCCTCTCCTACCCGGCTCGGTAAAGAAATAATGGTTTTTGTTGAACGGATCGACCAGCAATTAAGGCAACTCAGACATATACCTTACTCGGCCAAATTCGGAGGGGCCTCCGGTAATTTCAATGCCCACCATGTAGCTTATCCCGCTGTTGACTGGCGGGCCTTTGCCCAAGATTTTGTAAATGGCAACCTGTCCTTACAACATTCATGGCCCACCACTCAAATTGAACACTACGACAACCTGGCTGCGCTATTTGATTGCCTGAAACGCATCAACAATATCATACTGGACTTAAACAGGGATATGTGGTCTTATATATCGATGGATTACTTCAAACAAAAGATAAAAGAAGGAGAAATTGGCTCTTCTGCCATGCCTCATAAAGTAAATCCTATTGACTTTGAGAACTCTGAAGGCAACCTGGGTATTGCCAATGCCTTATTTGAACATCTTTCGGCCAAGCTGCCCATTTCGCGTTTACAACGCGACCTTACCGACAGTACAGTGCTAAGAAATATTGGAGTTCCTCTGGGACATACCTGTATAGCCATTAACTCTACTATAAAAGGGTTGAATAAATTGCTCCTCAATCGGGATAAACTCGAGCAAGATCTTGAAAACAACTGGGCAGTAGTAGCAGAAGGTATCCAAAATATACTACGCAGAGAGGGTTATCCCGACCCTTATGAAGCGCTCAAAGAACTAACCCGTACTAATGAAACTATCACGCATAAAAGCATAAGTAGTTTTATAGATACACTTGAGGTTGACGAAAATCTTAAAAAAGAATTAAAAGTCATTACCCCTCAAAACTATACAGGCCTGTAAATCAAAATTTTAGAGCACTGCCTGACTTTCAGGTTTTATAGCTGATTGTGTATTCGGACAACGGATGAGGTTTATCATGTCTATTCTCACAGAAAAATAAAAACATATAGACTATGAAAGTAACCTTTACACATTTATTTCACAAATTATTAGTAGTAGGGCTTTTCCTTCTTCCCTTTGCTCATAAAGCACAATGGACGGTTCTAAACTCAAATTACACTAACCTTACGTTAGATGATATTTACGCCTCTAGTTCGGGCGATACTATTATAGCTGTAGGTACAGATATAGCTAATGGCTTTACAGGTCATACTTTATACTCATTTGACGGGGGTAGCAGCTGGGATACTACAACTTACAACTCAGGCTATTTTTTTAAGGGAATAGCCTTTGCCAATAATAACATTGGTGTTATTGCGGTACTGGGAAGTGTAGGTTGTGTATTGCGTACCACTGACGGAGGAGTTAATTGGGCCTGGACCTGGTGCGATCAAACTTACTCCGGGGTATATGATATCACTTTTACCGATGCTACCACAGGGTACATGGCGGGTTATGGCAATACCCAGTTTGGTGACGGTAATATTATAAAAACAACTGATGCCGGCCAAAGTTGGAATAGTATTACAGGGGCAATTCCCAATAAGCCTTTTGAGTTCATTCACTTTGCTGATAATGATGTAGCCTATGGAGGTTCTTTTCTTTTTGGCCATAATAAACTTTATCGCTCTATTGATGGAGGTATAAGCTGGGACTCCTTAGATGTAAAAAATTATGGATCTAATGGGGTTTATTTTACAAATGCAGCTCATGGTTTTTTAGCCGGATATAATGGAATAATTTATGAAACTATGGATTCTGCGAATACCTGGACCAAAATTGGGCCTGCTTTTTCCAGTATGGTATTTCAGGATATCACTTTTGTAAATCAACAAACGGGTTTTATTGTAGGCGGTAATGGGGCTATATTGAGAACTGACGATGGAGGGCAAACCTGGGTAAGTGATAATACCGGTATAACCAATACCGACTTCCAAAGAGTGAGGGCTTATAACAACCGGGCTTATGCGGTAAGTTCAAACGGAGTTATTGCCGTTTCAGCTGCTGTTCCCAGTATAGGTCGGGAAGAACAGCCAGCCATCAATAATCATATTGCTATTTTCCCCAACCCCTTCACGCAATCTGCTGTTATAAAAATTCCTGAATCCTTTGAGGCTCCTTATAAATTGTCTTTTACCAATATAGCCGGTCAGAATATTGAAATTGATTATTCTGAATTTATTCCTGGTCAAGTAAAAATAGAGCGGAAACAAAATCCAGCCGGGCTTTATTTTTATCAGTTAACAGCAGCCAATGGAAAAACAGCAAATGGTCGTTTTACTATCAAATAACAACTTTTCATAGTATAGAGCCCTTGAGCCGGTAAGTTCTTAACTTGCCGGCTCTTTTATTAATCTATGAGAAAACTCATTATCGATGGCATATCCATTGAAATAGGTGAGCAACGTTCCCTGGAACTGAGTGTGGCACGGCTCCCCTCAGGTACTAATATCCACATGCCAGTACACGTGTTCAGATCGAAAGAAGATGGCCCTACCATTTTATTGAGTGGGGGTATGCACGGTGATGAAGTAAACGGTATCGAGATCATCCGCAAATTCCTTAAAGAGGGCATAGCTGAAAGATTGACCAGCGGCTCTATCATCGCCATGCCTATTATCAATGTATACGGCTTTATCAACTTTTCACGTGATGTACCGGATGGCAAAGACGTAAACCGGAGTTTTCCGGGGAGAGAAGATGGTTCGCTGGCCAGTATGGTGGCCCATATGCTTACTAAAAAGATACTTCCCGAAATAGACTTCGGCATAGATTTCCACACCGGTGGGGCCAGCCGTACCAATTACCCCCAGATAAGATTTGAACAGAAAGATCAACTGGGGGCTGAAATAGCCCGGGCTTTTGCTGCACCTTTTTCTCTTTATTCATCCGTTATCAGCGGGTCTTTTCGAGAAACAGCCCGCAACATGGAAAAAACCGTAGTAGTATTTGAAGGGGGTGAAACTTTACGCCTTGACCCCAAAACTGTGTCAGAAGGGATTGACGGGATCAAGCGCGTTTTACATCATTTTGGTATGCTCAGCAAGTCGCCCAAACAAATCCATCAGCAGCATTTTTTTAAACAATCACACTGGCTCAGGGCAAAAGTTTCAGGTCTTTTCCGCTACAAACGCGAGTCGGGAAAAAAGGTGAAAGAAGGACAAACCATCGGCTATATTTCTTCTCCCACCAACGAATATTCAGTAAAAGTGAAAAGCCCTTACAACGGCTACATCATCGGTCACAACAACTTTCCTTTGATCCACAAAGGCGATGCTTTGTTCCACGTAGGAATCGAATAATCTTTATTTAAAAACATTATAGATAGAAAAGCGCTTATTATAAAGTGTAGCAAAATCGTTGTATAATCTTTAATTTCGCGCTTCCGCACTTATGTCAAACTCCATAAACACATATTATGATTTTTGATCTCAACATGATCAAAGAGGTGTATGCCCGTATTCCCGAGCGGGTGGAAGCTGCCCGTAAGCTTACCGGAAAACCTCTTACACTCTCCGAAAAAATATTGTATTCCCATCTTTGGGACGGAAAAACCGATAAAGTATTCACCCGCGGCAGATCTTACGTGGACTTTGCTCCCGACCGCGTGGCTATGCAAGATGCCACCGCTCAAATGGCCTTGTTACAATTCATGCAATCAGGCCGGAACAAGGCGGCCGTTCCTTCCACCGTGCACTGCGACCACTTGATACAGGCTGAAGTGGGGGCTGAAAAAGACCTGGCAAATGCTAAGAATAAGAGTGCCGAAGTTTTTGACTTTTTACAATCTGTGTCCAATAAATACGGAATCGGATTCTGGGAACCCGGTGCCGGTATCATCCACCAGGTGGTACTGGAAAACTACGCTTTCCCAGGAGGAATGATGATCGGTACGGACTCTCATACCGTAAATGCCGGTGGCTTGGGAATGGTAGCCGTTGGTGTTGGTGGTGCTGATGCCGTTGACGTGATGGCCGGCATGCCCTGGGAACTCAAATTCCCCAAACTGATAGGGGTTAAGCTTACCGGCAAGCTCAACGGCTGGACGGCTTCTAAAGATGTTATCCTGAAAGTAGCCGGTATCTTAACAGTAAAAGGAGGTACGGGTTCTATAGTCGAGTATTTTGGCCCAGGAGCCGAATCCCTGAGTTGTACCGGAAAAGGAACTATCTGTAATATGGGAGCCGAAATAGGCGCCACTACTTCAACTTTTGGTTATGATGAAAAAATGGCCGAATATCTCAGAGGTACCGGCAGGGCCAAAGTAGCGGAAATGGCTGACCAGATCAAGGAGCATCTTACCGGTGATGCCGAAGTTTATGAAAACCCCGAAAAATACTTTGACCAGGTTATTGAGATCGATCTCAGCAAACTGGAACCCCATATTAACGGCCCTTATACGCCTGATAGGGCTACTCCGATCTCTGAGTTTGCCGAGGCCGTTAAAGAAAACGGCTGGCCCCAAAAACTGGAAGTAGGCCTCATCGGTTCCTGCACTAACTCTTCTTACGAAGATCTGACCAGGGCAGGTTCTATTGCCCAGCAGGCTATCGACAAAAAACTAAAAGTTCAGTCTGAGTTTACCATTACCCCCGGTTCTGAACAGGTACGCTATACCGCTGAGCGGGATGGCTTGTTGGATAAATTCACGGCTATGGGTGGCGTGGTATTGGCTAATGCCTGTGGCCCTTGTATCGGCCAGTGGGCTCGCCATACTGATGACCCCGATAAAAAGAATTCCATTATTACCTCATTTAACCGCAACTTTTCCAAGCGCAATGACGGTAACCCCAATACCCACTCTTTTGTAGCCAGCCCCGAACTGGTAACGGCTATGGCTATAGCCGGGGACCTCACTTTCAATCCGCTTTCTGATAAGCTCGTCAATTCTGACGGGGAAGAGGTCATGCTGGCTGAACCTATGGGTATTGAAATGCCTCCGGCAGGTTTTGCCGTAGAGGACAACGGCTACCACGAACCTGCTGAGGATGGCAGTGGAGTGGAGGTAAAAGTCGCGGAAGGTTCAGAAAGGTTACAGCTACTGGAACCCTTTGAGCACTGGAATGGTGAAAATATTACCGGCATGAAGCTGATCATTAAGGCTAAAGGCAAATGCACTACCGACCATATTTCCATGGCCGGACCCTGGTTGCGTTTCCGCGGGCACCTGGATAATATTTCCAACAATACCCTCACTGGAGCAGTTAATGCCTTTAACGATAAAACCGACAGCGTTAAAAATCAACTGACCGGTGAATACGGTGCTGTACCCAAGGTACAGCGTGAATACAAAAAAGAAGGTATTCCAACCATGGTAGTAGGCGACCATAACTATGGCGAAGGTTCTTCGCGCGAGCACGCGGCCATGCAACCCCGGCATTTGGGCATGCGCATTGTACTGGTAAAATCCTTTGCGCGCATTCACGAAACCAATCTGAAAAAACAGGGAATGCTTGGCTTAACCTTTGCCGATGAAAATGATTACGACAAGATCCTGGAAGATGACACCCTGGAAACGGTTGACCTGCATGAATTTGCCCCGGAAAAACCTGTTCATATCAAGGCTGTCCATGCTGACGGTAGCGAAGACATCATCAAGTGTCATCACACCTATAATGAAAACCAGATCAACTGGTTCAGGCACGGTAGCGCACTTAATATGATCAAAGCACAGAACAAGGCTTAAACTGGTAATAAAACTACTTATACACCTCTGCCAAAAGCAGGGGTGTTTTTGTTTATATCCAGGTTAGAAGAAGGAGATTAACTTTAGCTTTGCTTTCAATAATATTTAATGAAAAACCATTGAAGTTTAAACAATTAATCGGGCTAATAATAGTATCTCTTTTAATAGTGCTTTTTGGCTGGCAATGGGTTATCGAACTACAGGCGGAGGAACCCCGCAGGGCTATTGTTACTATTGAGATGATACTCTCAGGGAACTACATTGTTCCCCAGATCAATGGCTGGGCTTATTACAACAAGCCTCCGGTATTCAATTGGTTAATGGCTGCCTTTTTCTGGCTTTTCGGCTCTTTTGGCGAATGGGTGGTACGTATGCCCTCGCTAGTCTCCTTTGTTTTATTGGGGTGGATCAATTACAAAATAGTAAAGCCCCGCCTGGGCCGGGAAATAGCTTTACTCTCTTCCTTGTTTCTTTTAACGGCCGGTGATATACTATTTTACGGAGCGATGAACAGTGGGGAAATAGACCTCTTTTATGCTTTGGTAGTTTACCTGCAGGTTATGGTGATCTTCATCTACTGGGAAAAGAAACAGTTCCTCAAAATGTTTCTGCTTTCTTACCTGCTCACCGCCATTGGGTTTTTAACCAAGGGACTTCCTTCCCTCGCTTTTCAGGCTATAACTCTATTGGCCTGGGCTATCTACAATCGAAGATTCTGGATATTACTAGGGTGGAAACACCTCAGTGGGATTGTTTTCTTTACCGCTGTTTGTATCGCTTATTTTTATCCTTATTCCCTTCAGGAAGACGTTGTGACTTTTTTGGTACGCCAGTTTAAAGAAGCCTCGCAACGCACCGGGCTGGAAACGGAACTCAGTGATACTCTGATACAGCTTATTAGCTTCCCTCTACAGTCAGTTCGGCTTTTAATACCCTGGTCATTATTGGCAGTTTTCTTTTTCAAAAAAGGATTCTGGCAAAAGCTCAAATTCAACCGCCTGCTGACTTTTTCTGCCCTCTTCTTTATCGCCAATATACCTATCTACTGGTTTTCAGGCGAATTTAAAGCCCGTTACCTTTATATGTTCCTGCCTTTCCTCAGCATTTTTCTCGCTTACTATTACCAGGAAAACCGGGAAATCATGCCCTTGATCAATAGAATAACCAGCAGGTTTTTTGATGCTGTTGTGATTGTTTTTCCCTTTCTGTTTGTCAGCCTGCTCTTTATACCCCAAACTGTGGAACTGGATTTAAATTGGCTCAGAGTAATAGTAATGCTGTTATTGGGTTCGGGTTTGATCTATCTGCATTTCAGATCAGCCTACAAAATTTATACTTTCATATTATTGATGGTATTGGCCCGCCTTGGTTTTAACCTGTTTTACCTTCCAGCCCTGCAGAACGATCAAAACGTCATGTATTACAGGGAGGCTATGGCTGAAATATTCGAAATTACCGGGAATGAGCCGGTCTATCTTTACGGCAAACCCCATGTTTTTAGAAGCGATGCTTCAATCGGCCCTTTGACTTTTGAAGAAGTGGAACTAAAAACCGCTCCTTTACACGCTTACCAGATATCTTATTACATCTCAAAAAACAACGGATATATCCTTCAGTTTGAAGAAAAAATCAAACCAGGTCGCTTCTACATTGCCAAGGAAGAAGATATACGGGGAAAAGGTTATACCGTATTACACCCTTTTGAAGACCGCTGGAAGAAATGTAGAATGGTACTTTTCCGTTCTTAAATGCCTACGGGATTTTCCTCCTGACCCAGACTTTTGGGGAACAAGAGAAAATAAACCCCTACCAGAGCGGATAAAGCCATAGAAAGATAAAACAATAAGCTTATGGCCAGCGAAAGCTCTATATTCAACCCTAAATAATCTGCCCCGAAGATAAAGGCCATTTCACGCGCCCCTATCATGGGCAATATAAAGGCGAAACTGGCCAGGAGAAAAACAAATAAGTACTCAACCACCAGCTCATTAATACCCAGTGCCATAATAACACAGAATGTACATACCACCTGAAATGCCTGTACCCCTACCGACAAAAAACTGGTTATTTTAAAGGCAGGCAGAAAAGACTTAAAAAACAACCGTAGCCCCAGCCAATGTCCCAGGTAAAGTAAAGGGATTAACATTAAAGCCCATTTTTTATAGGGCAATTCAAAACTGCTGAACATGAAGAATACCACTGTCAACATACAAAGGGCTACCATGCCACTTACACGATCAAGTAAAGCCGCCCAGGCGAGTCGTTTACCTGAAGCTTTAAAACGCTTCCTGAAATAGATCAGCTTGTAACCTTCCCCTCCGATAAGGGGAATAAAAAGATTATAGAACATACCCAAAAAATTCACTTTGAGATTGAGCACATCAGGTATTTGAATCCCCTGGCTCCGGTACAAACGGTTGACCCGGAAAGATGAGAACGTTTTGGATATTAAAAAGGCCAGTAGAGCCAGTATGAGATAGAACCACCGCGCCTGACTGATATATTCCCAGGCTTTATCTAAATCTACCTTATTGACTATGATATAAATAGCTGCCGCACTAAGGATAATTTTTAAAGCGGCCTTGAGGTATTTTTTTACCATTAACGGAGGTTAATAAAAGGTATTATCCGCCAAAAGTACTGATTTATAGCTCGTATCCTTATGAAGAAGGGCTGCTTTAAACGCCTTATCTTTGCAGTTCCAAGAAAAACAATATGAGCGATACTACTCTGGAACCTGCCAGCCTCGAAACGGCAAAAGACCTCGGATTACTACCTGAAGAATACGACAAGATCAAAGAAATACTGGGCCGTGAGCCTAATTTCAATGAGCTGAGCATCTACTCTGTTATGTGGAGTGAGCACTGCTCTTATAAAAATTCTATAGTTTGGCTAAA
>JANQHO010000122.1 GCA_028277105.1 Owenweeksia sp.
AAATCCTTCTGTATCCCTTCGTACACCGCTAAAACTCTTTTTAGTTGTTGGGGATTGTTGCATTTCCAATTTACTTGGGGCTCAAGGCATATACGGGCACCATTGGCGCCACCTCTCCTGTCTGAGATCCGGAAAGTAGAGGCGGATGACCAGGCAGTACTGACCAACTCAGCAACAGATAAGCCTGAGTTTAAAATTCTTGCTTTTAAAGCTTTGATGTCTTCTGTACCAATTAATTCGTGGTCTACTGTGGGGGTAGGGTCTTGCCAAACGAACTCTTCCTCGGGGATCTCAGGTCCTAAATAAGTGGTTTTAGGCCCCATATCGCGGTGAGTGAGTTTAAACCAGGCTTGTGCAAAAGCCGCATTAAACTCCTCGGGGTTTTCGAGAAATCTTCTGGAAATCTTTTCATAAACTGGGTCAAAGCGCAGGGAAAGATCTGTAGTGAGCATGGTGGGTTTATGCTTTTTCTCGGGATCAAAAGGATCCGGAACCATTACTTCGGGATCTTTAGCTACCCATTGATGCCCACCACCTGGGCTTTTGGTCAATTCCCACTCGTTTTCAAATAAGCTTATGAAAAAACCATGGCTCCATTGAGCTGGAGTTGTTGTCCAGATCACTTCCAGACCTGAGGTAATGGCGTCTTCTCCTTTTCCGGTTCCATAATCGCTTTTCCAGCCAAAACCCTGCTCCTCAATGCCCGCTGCTTCAGGATCAGCTCCTAAATGATCACCACTTGCTGCCCCGTGGGTTTTACCCAGTGTGTGGCCACCTGCAATCAATGCCACGGTTTCCTCATCGTTCATGCCCATGCGGCCAAATGTCTCACGAATATCTATAGCAGCAGCAACAGGATCCGGGTTTCCATTCGGACCTTCCGGGTTTACATAGATCAGTCCCATTTGTACTGCAGCCAGAGGTTTTTCCAATTCTCTTTCCTCGCTATAGCGCTTATCATCCAACCATTCTGTTTCAGAGCCCCAATACACATTACTGGCGGGTTCCCATACGTCTTCCCGGCCTCCTGCAAAACCTATAGTTTGAAATCCCATTGACTCTAAAGCAACGTTTCCCGTTAATATCATCAGGTCGGCCCAGGATATTTTTTTTCCGTATTTCTGCTTAATGGGCCATATTAACCTTCTTGCTTTATCGAGGTTGGCATTATCCGGCCTGCTGTTAAGTGGAGCAAAGCGCTGTTGACCGGCCCTGGAGCCACCACGACCGTCACCGGTGCGATAAGTACCGGCACTGTGCCAGGCCATCCGGATGAAAAACGGACCGTAATGCCCGTAGTCTGCAGGCCACCAATCCTGTGATTGGGTCATAACCGCCTTGATATCAGCTTTTAAAGCCTGGTAATCCAAACTTTTAAACTCCTCAGCATAGTCGAATTCCTCACCCATTGGGTTAGATAAAGAGGAATTTTGACGAAGCACACTTAGATCTAGCTGATTAGGCCACCAATCTTTGTTGGTGGTACCCTCACCTTTAACAATTTGCCCGCTTGATTTGCTGGAACCAAAACCGAAGGGGCATTCACCTTTTTTACTCATATCTTCTTTGTTTTCGTTGTTGTTACATGCTATTAATGAAAGTGCTAATGCTGTGGTAAATAGTATTTTTTTCATGACTGCTGGATGATTTTGAACTTATTGCCACACAAACATAGACAGGATAAATAATTTATAAAAACGATATTATAGATAGTAATATTGATGAATTAGATAATTAGTACATTTGTAAGCCAATGAATATCCAGCAATTCCGCTACGTACTGGCAGTAGATGAGTTCAAGCATTTTGAAACGGCTGCAGAAAAGTGTCACGTTACACAATCTACATTAAGTACCATGATCAACCGCTTTGAAGACGAAATAGGGATCAAGATATTCAGCAGAAACACCAAGCCTGTTTCCATTACCCAGGAAGGAACTCAAATAATACAGCGGCTGCGTATTATCGATAAAGAAATAGATTCGCTCAACAATTTGGTACAAGAGCTCAAGGGGGAGATGGTGGGAGAGTTGCGCATGGGGATCATTCCAACGGTGGCTCCTTTTTTACTACCGTTGTTTTTATCAAAGTTTGCAAGTGATTTTCCAAAAGTTAAGATGGTTGTACAGGAGATGACCACTGCCGAGATCCAAAAGGCTTTAAGGAGCCGGATGCTGGATATAGGGATTGCTGCCATACCCCTGGAAGATAAGGAATTGATAGAACTGGATCTGTACGCTGAGCCATTTTTGGTTTATGATTGCCGCTCAGGTAAAAGAGAAGCTCCCCTATCGATTCAGGAATTGGATTATTCAAAACTCTGGCTGTTACAAGAGGGGCATTGTTTACGCACACAAGTGCAGCACATTTGCGAACTGTCTGACAAACGAGCGGATAAGAACCTGAATTTTGAGTTCAGGGCGGGTTCTATGGATAGCTTGCTGCGTTTTACCAGGGCGAGTAATGGCATGACAATCTTGCCTTATTTGGCGTCTTTTGACCTGCCCGAGGAAGAGCGGGAAAAATTAGTCTCCTTTACTGCCCCTGAACCCGTTCGTTCCATCGGTTTGGTGACTTACAAACATTTTGTGAAAAAGCGCTTGTTGAAGCAATTGCAGAAAATAATCCAGCTGTCCGTATCACCGCTTATTCCTGCCAGTGCTGAAAAAAAGGTGTTTAAGCCCGTTTGAATTACAGTTCCGGGAATTTAGCATTTTATTTACTGTAAGCGATATGAATGTTAGGGGATAGTGTTTAGTCTAAAAATGAGACCTTTCCATTATCCATATCGTATACAGCACCCACAATTTTTATCTCACTGTTTTCTTCCATTTCTTTCAGAATAGGGCTGTTTAAACGGATCTGTTGCATGGTGATTTCCACGTTTCTCTCACAGACGAGGTGTACGAATTCATCATTTTTGGAAGTCCTGCTACCTTCGTAGGTGACTGCTTCTACTGCGGGTTTTATTTTGGATAGCATCGAGGTGATGTTCCCCAATTTGACATCATCTACTGCGGCTTTTACGGCTCCGCAATGTTCATGGCCCATCACGAGTATGAGCTTGGAACCGGATACTTTACAGGCAAACTCCATACTGCCTAAAATGTCTTCATTCACAAAATTGCCTGCAACCCGGGCTACAAATATATCCCCGATGCCCCGGTCAAAAACATCTTCAACCGGAACCCTGCTGTCAACACACGATAATACTATGGCTTTAGGGAACTGCTGGTAGGTGCTTTTCCGCACTTGTTCGGAATGATTTCTCTCTGTAAGGTCATTGCTCATAAAACGATCATTGCCTTCTTTGAATAATTGTACGACCTGATCAGGAGTAAGAGCCTCTTGCCCTTCTTTTGTTAAAACGTCTTCTACCAGGGCGCCTGTTCCCTTATTTGATTCCAGTACATCGTTCTCTTGGGATTGAGATTGCTGTCCCGGTTGATTGCATGCGGGCATCAAAGCTGATAAAACAACCGTGACTGAAAGGATTACTATTTTTTTCATGATGTTTAATGGTTTACCAATGCTTTTCGATTTACTTGATCTCTATTGCCGCTGCTCGAAAACAGGTCTGTACTAACCGGTCTCAAAGCGAAAATGCGTGCACTATTGGTATCCAAACCCATCACGTGATCCCTTTGTTTATGCCAAAAGCATTATTTTCCTGCAATTGCACAAAACGAAGTTCAGGGAAGCTGATCTTTTACCTAGTGACTGGTATATGGGAGATAAAACACCGCAATAAAGTGAAAATTGATGCGCAACAATGGTTAAAGAAAGGAAGAGCTGGCTTTGCCAGGTTTTAACCACGTGAGAGGACTATCTTCGGTGAGCTCGCATGCTAGGTTTACGTGGTAGCAAGGGCACAAACTATTCGGATTGCCCTCAACTACACTATTTTTTACACCTTGTTGACAATAATTATTTTTTGTTAATCTCCATGGTAATAAAATCTATCTATTATTGGTTCTCCAAAAGCAACATCCTTAAAGTTGAACCAGCCCAATAGTCCAAATTCAGATTTTACAAGAATGCTTTCCAAATCATCGTATTCACCTCCGGTCTTCCCTAAAATTATGTCAATATTATGTCCTTTAGGCAAAACAGCTATTTTATCTGTATAACTCTCATCTTTATATATCTCGATAGGGTAGTTTAGGTTGCCTTTAGCTCCTATGTGGTAGAATGGTTGATGAACTTCCTGAAATGCACTGTCAATCAGTTTGAACTTTCGCTTTTTATCAAAAAAAGAATTGGCATTTCCTTCTACGTATAAAATGTCCCCTTTAAGGTGTAGAGTTGTTCCAGCTTCCTCAAGTATGATTTTTCCGCTATATACAGCTATGAAAGTAGGGTCATCACTTGGTGCCTCAGTGTAATGAAACTCTATTGAGGTATTATTATCTAATTTCCACCTGCCCACCAAAATTGTTGGGTCTTCATATTCGTAACAGTCTGGAATATCCGAGCAACTCCTATTTATAAATTGGAAATTGCTTGATTCAGGATAACCAAATGTTCCTCCTAAGTAACTTGAAGCAATTTCAATATATTTTAAATCAGGGAATTGAAATTGTCCATAAGTGAGATTGACAGCCAAGAATGATATTGTAAGAAATATTTTTTTCATAATTATTGCCTACTATTAGTTAACCAAACTTAGCCCTATTTTTTTGCTTTTTAGTTTTAGTAACCACGCGAAAGGACTAACTTCGGTGAACCCGCAAGCTCGGTTCACATGGTAGCGGGGTATAGCCACTGTTATCTGCTAACTATATTTCCTTTTTTATACGAAATAATTCATATATTCATCGAAAGTCGTTTGAAGTGAAATTGGATTTTGACCTTTTCCTTCAGGTTCTGCTTTTCCGCTTGCAACCAATTCAGTCATTTCTACAAAGTTTTTGGTTGCATCATCCGAAAATCCGATACTTCTCATTGTCCCGCTCCATTCTTCCCTTGGAATTTCGTAGGTGTTGACTTCTTTGTTAAGCGTCTTTCCCACTAATCTTGCTATGTCATCTGGTGAATATTTTTCGGGCCCCACGATTTCTATCAATTCCGAATGGTCAACTCCATTTTTTATCTTATCTGCAATAAACCTTGCCACATCATTAGGCGAAATCATATGGAATTTCAAGTCGGTTGGATAAAATGAGGGTAAAATCCCATTTTCTTTTACCATATCGAGCGACATTAACCAATTGCTGTAATAATAAGCTGGACGAATGAATACCTTGTTGAGATTTAGATCCGAAAATTTGTTTTCAAGCATATTCGACATCAGTAAGTTGCCTGTTCCTTTGTCGAATTGAGCCCCGATTGATGAAAGTCCGATTAACGATTTGATATTAGATTGTTCAATTGCTTTATAGTAATTGTCTAACAAATTTTCCGTGTCGCCTAAAACGTCTTCTGAGTTTCCCGTTTCGGGTGTGAGCAAAAAAATCAGGTTGCCATCCTTTACGGCTTCTTGTAAAGCATTCAAATCGAAGTAGTCTGCAATGGCGACTTCTGCACCTTTGCTTTTTAATTCGTCCACTTTTTTTTGGTCCCTGATAACTGCCTTAACTGGCAGTCTATTTTCGGTTAGGTTTTTTACTATTTCTGAACCAATCTGTCCTGTCGCTCCCAAGATTATGTTCATATCTGCTTCATTTTTGTTTTTTTAGCTTGCGGGTAACTATTAGTTAAACAAACTTAACCCCATTTACTGGTTTTTTAGCTTTAGTAACCACATAAGGGGACTACCTTCGGTGAGCTTACAAGCTCGGTTCGCGCGGTAGAGGGTGGAATCCAGCTTAGTAAAGATTTTGTTCAATTACTTTCCTCAATTCAACCAGCCCGATCGATTCAGATTCATTTTCATTTAGCTCTTCAAAATCAATATATCCTACTCTTGTCATAACATTGAATTCACCGAGGATATGATCCAGATATAAAAATCCCAGAGGTTTATATCGACTATCTTTTTCGTCAAAACCTCTGATCCTGTAGGTGATATCCACTTTTTCTCGGTCTTTGTTCAGTTTATAGGTCACTAATAAATCATCAACTTCAAGCTGAAGCCCTTTGTAGTTTAAAGTAATTTTATCAATAGGTTGTCTAAACTTTTTGATTATCCAATTCTCTATCTTTGGCGCAACTGCAGCTAATTCTTGTACGGGTTTGATCCCAGCTGAGATACCATCACAACTAATTATCAAGACATAAGAATTATCTTCTATCGTTAATTCGGGAATTATCTCAGGATCAACTTTTTTCATTCGTTTGCTTAGTTCCGCGTAGATTCCGTAATCTGTCCGGTTTTTATTTGATAGGAAAGATTCAATCTTTGGTCTGTTCTTGACAAACCAGCTCCAGAATCTTTGCTTTTTATCTTTTTTGAAGAACACTGACTAGTTGGAGAGGGAGATTAACGATACGGGTAAAATGCTGTGTGGCCTTACCTTTCTAAACTGTCCGAAAGATAGCGATTCTGGCTCAGTCTAACCATGTTACAGATAACCGTTCTACAAGTATAGTTACCGCTTATTGGCATTGGATAGTTTTTCTAGTAGTTGAGCCAGATTTTGTCTGTTGTCCCAAACTAACAGAATTTTTATAAACCCCGGGTAGTTCCGGTAAAAAAGTGAGACTGATTTGTGGATTAAGAGCTTTCGCAATTCACTATCTTCAAAAGCAGGGGCCAACTCAGGGTTCTTTTGAATCTGGATAATTCTGTAATCCAACTGATTCAGAAACTCGTCAGTAACCTGTTCGTTCCAAAGCTCAGTTATAAAATCAGAAGTTTCTTGAAGAGATTTCCTGGCTGTTTGAGTCCAGATCACTTTTTTCATTGCCTGCTCAAGACATCTTTGGAGTTGGTATGTTCAATGCTGTCCTCAAGGCTTTCTGAGTCTGAGATTTTTAGTAATTCCACTATCTCTTTTGGAAGTTCACTAAGAGTTTTTTTACGAAAACCTTCAATTTGTTGAATCACATTTTCGTCTTCCAAGTTGGTGATCCAATTGATGAGGGAAATTTTTCTTTGTTCAATCGTCATATAACAAAAATAAGGATTTTCCAATCTGAGTTCAATTGATGCAAAAGGCCACACGGCACTAGCGAGTAGCGTTGTGCATTTTGGGGGAGCACGTAAACATTTTTAAGATTAATACGAAGTGAGTAATCATGCGGTAGCGGGTTTTTTTATATTTCCTTTTTTATTCTATACAAAACTTGAAGTTGATCTTTGCAACAGTCAAGTTCGTCAGTTATCAACTGGTAGTATTTCGTTTTACTTTGTTTAAGCAACTCATAACTGAAGAAAGCTTTTTTAGCTTTTGGATATTTCTTATTTCTAGTTCCGACAGGTTCTACCCATTTTCCAGTCCAAGTTCTGAAAACTCTGTAATAGTCAAACGTTGGGTAGACATCGTTGGAGTCAGGGTTGGCTAATAAAAAGGCGAATTGTCTTTGTTTGTTTAATATAAGTTCAGGATTCTCATGTTCCCAGATCCTGACGATTATCTGTTCTGCTTGAACAGTAGTCGAGAAGGACTTTTTGACGTTGACCAAAAGACTGTATGGATTTGCCATTCTCACACGAACCGGAGGGCTTGTAGATATAACTGTTCCGTTTTCTGAAGTATCATGACTCCAAGTCCCATTGGCAAATGCTAAACTATCTTCCAACTCCTGATGTTCATAAGCTAATCTGTCAAACTTGATAGACTCGATTTCACCAATTACTATCATTAGATATTCTTGTCCATTTAAGTCAATACATATGGTCGCTAGGATAATTCCGAAAATTCCTTGAAATAATGTTGTCATTTAAATGAACTCTAACCATTTGCTAAACAAACTTAACCCAATTTATTTGCTTTTTTGTGCTTATATACAGCCTAAAAGCAATACTAATTTTCAAGGCTATAATTAAAAAGACAGGAATTCATGCCGGGCCTACCCCGGTAGGCAGGCAGTAGACCCAGCATCTCAAAGATAAGATCGCGGGCCTGCCTGCGGAAGGCAGGTCTTCGCCCGCGATGAATAATACAGTTGTCAGTCAGAGTTTGCCGAAGGCAAGTATCGAAGACTGTTAAACGTTTGCATTTTCACCCTTCGACCTGCCCACCGGCAGGAGGGTACACCTCGAAAGCAAAGCTTTCGGAACACTCAAGGTGACAACGGTTATGCCAGACTTAATCCTACTTAACAGTAGGCAAGCAGGCATCTCAAAGATAAGATCGTGGATTTTCGTTTCACTTGATCCGCGATGAAGGCTTATAAATATGATGATCTTCTGACTTCTGACTTTCGACTTCGGTCTGGAAAAATCACTCCACCCAATCCGCGATAAAGAGATTGGTACTGCGATCGCCCCCATTTTTACGGTTAGAGGAAAAGATCAGCTTTTTGCCGTCATAGCTAAACATGGGGAAGGAATCGAAAGTATCGTCAAAGGTGATCTGTTCCAATCCAGTGCCATCTACATTGGTCATGTAGAGGTTAAAAGGAAAGCCTCTTTTGGACTTGTGGTTGGAGGAGAAGATGATCTTCTCCCCGCTGGGATGGAAAAAGGGTGCCCAATTGGCATTGCCTAAGTCGGTTACTTGTTGTAGTTCACTGCCATCTACATTGCACACAAAAAGTTCCATATTGGTGGGTTTGACCAAACCTTTGGCCAATAGCTCTTTGTATTCGGCAATTTCCTCTTCTGTTTGGGGTCTGGAAGCACGGAATACAATCTTACTACCGTCAGGAGAAAAGAAAGCGCCACCGTCATAACCTAACTCATCCGTGATCATTTTTTGGTCGGAACCGTCAATGTTCATGGTCCACAATTCAATATCGCCTGAACGGGTAGAGGTAAAGACGATCTTATCGCCCTGGGGGGAAACGGTGGCTTCTGCATCATAACCCGGTGAGTCGGTAAGTTGAGCTAAGATATTGCCCTTCAGGTCAGCGGTAAAAATATCGTAGCTCTCGTAAAGCGGCCAAACGTAGCCCTGTTCGCGTCCGGGCTCGGGCGGGCAGTCGTCCCCACCCAAGTGGGTACTGGCATACAAAATAGTAGTATCGCCCGGCAAGAAGTAGCTGCAGGTGGTGCGTCCTTTCCCGGTGCTGAGCAATTGGGGTTTGTTCTCCATCAGATTGTCCTTTTCCAGGTCGAAATAAAAGATCTGATCGCATTCTACGCCCCAGCTTCTGTGGTTGGACTGGAACACCGCCATTTTATCGCTAAAACTGTAATAAGCCTCGGCATTGTCGCCCCCTTTGGTAAGCATGCGCAGGTTTTTTAAATGCTTTTCCTGGGGGTAGCGGAAGGTGTCGGTTTCAACTACGGCTTCTTCTTTTTCGTTTTCAGGGGCTTTGTTGCTGGTATTACTGTTTTGGCAGGCCCATACGCCTGTCATTGAAAGGGCAATGGCAATAGTGTAAATCTTCATTTTTTGGGTTTTGGTGGTACGGGGTCATAGCCGTGGGTGCCCCACGGGTGACAACGCGAAAATCGTTTAAGGCCGAGCCAGGCGCCTTTAAAGGGTCCCCAGATACGGATAGCATCGATCATATACTGGGAACAGGTAGGCGTATGGCGACAGCTGTTGGGCAAAAGGGGCGAAATAAGCCATTGATAGAGCTTTACCAGCACTATAAAAAAAGTAGAGAATATGTTCGCCAAAAACTTTAGCATTAATGGATACTGTATCTGGTACCTTCTTTTCCGTCTTTTAACTGTATGCCCAGTTTGGTCAATTCATCCCTGATCTGGTCGGACAAAGCCCAGTTCTTATCGGCCCGGGCCTTAGCGCGAATATCGATCAGCAAATGCATTACTCTATCCAGCTTGTCGTTGCTGCTGTCCGAATCAGGCGGTAGTAAGCCTAATACGTCAAAAACAAAATCGTGGAGCGTACTCTTCAAAAGTTGTAATTCTTTCTCCGTAAAACCGCTGGCGGCTTCCTCTGCTCCGTTGATGACTTTTACCGCTTCAAACAAATGGGAGATGAGGATAGGGGAGTTGAAATCGTCATTCATGGCGGCATAGCAATCCCTACGCCACTGTTCTATATCAAATCCAGTGGGATTACCTCCGGCTTCCAGCTTTTCCAGTTTGACCAGGGCTTCCATCAGGCGGTTGTAACCTTTTTCGGCTGCCATCAGCGCCTCATTGCTGAAATCCAGTTGAGAGCGGTAATGAGCCTGCATCATGAAGAAACGCACTACCGAAGGGTAAAAGCCTTTTTCCAGTTTATCGGTATTTCCGCTGAAAAGTTCAGCCGGTAGCAAGGTATTCCCGGTAGACTTGCTCATACGGGCTCCGTTGAGGGTCAGCATATTGCCGTGCAGCCAGTAGCGCACTGTATCTTTTCCGTTGGCAGCTTTGTTCTGGGCAATCTCACATTCGTGGTGGGGAAATTTTAGGTCCATGCCTCCCCCGTGTATATCGAACTGCTCGCCAAGGTATTTGGTGCTCATCACCGAGCACTCAAGGTGCCAGCCGGGAAAACCTTCGCCCCAGGGCGAGTTCCAGCGCATAATATGGGAGGGAGAAGCCTTTTTCCAGAGGGCAAAGTCGAGTGGGCTGCGCTTTTCGCTTTGTCCATCTAATTCACGGGTTCCACTGATCAACTCATCTATCTTACGCCCCGAAAGCTGACCGTAATCATACTCTTTATTGTATTTCTCTACATCAAAATATACGGATCCGTTTACTTCGTAGGCCAAACCATTGTCCAGTATTTTTTGTATAGTGTCGATCTGTTCTACAATATGACCTGTAGCGGTGGGTTCTATGCTGGGCGGATGAGCATTGAACTTACTCATTACTTCATGAAAGCCCAAGGTGTAGCGCTGCACAATTTCCATGGGTTCTAACTGCTCCAAACGGGCTTTTTGGGCAATCTTGTCTTCCCCTTCATCGGCATCGTTTTCCAGGTGACCAGCATCGGTAATATTGCGGACATAACGCACCTTATAGCCCAAATGGGTCAGATAGCGGTACACCAAATCAAAAGAGATGAAGGTGCGGCAGTTCCCTAAATGAACATCGCTGTAAACCGTAGGGCCACAAACGTATAGGCCCAAGTGTGGTGGATTTAGCGGTTCAAACTTTTCCTTTTGTCGCGTTAAGGAATTGTAGAGTTCAATAGGGTTTTCTTCGTAAAGTGGCATTGGTGTGACCGGCTTTTAAGCTTCAAACTGGGTTTTCATGTTGATGTAATCGAGGAAGTCGCGCTTTACGTGAGCGTCCTTAAATTCACCGCCAAATTCAGCGGTAACGGTACTGCTGTCAATATCGCGTATGCCGCGGGAATTGACGCAAAGGTGCTTGGCATCGATCACACAGGCCACATTGTCGGTACCCAAAGCTTCCTGCATGGCCTTAACAATTTGCTTAGTCATGCGTTCCTGCACTTGTGGGCGTTTGGCGTAATAATCCACTATGCGGTTCATTTTACTCAGGCCGATGACCGTTCCGTTGGAAATATAAGCTACGTGTGCCCTTCCTACTATAGGCAAAAAGTGATGCTCGCAGGTGGAATACACTACTATGTTCTTTTCCACCAGCATTTCACCGTATTGATATTTATTTTCAAAGGTGCTGGCGCTGGGTTTCCTTTCGGGATGCAGTCCCGCAAAGGTTTCTTTGACAAACATCTTGGCCACGCGCTGAGGGGTTCCGCGTAGGCTGTCATCGGTTAAATCCAGTCCTAAAGCATCCATGATTTTTTCAAAGTGCTGCTTTATGATCTGGATTTTTTCTTCATCTGTCTTTTCAAAGGCATCAGCCCGCATGGGGGTTTCTATTTTGCCGTTAGAGAGGTGCATGTCCCCATGCTCATCTACCAATGCCTCTAATCGTTTAATGTTGTTGTTATGGCTCATCTATCTCGCATTCTTCTGTATTCCGTCTGGCTGACGGAAAAATAATGTGCAAAGGTAGGCAATAAAGCTGCTTTTATAAGTCCATATCTAAAAGTGTAATCGGGCTATAGTTAGTCTCTTGTATCAGGTAGGTCGCCTTTAAGATAGGGGGCTCCCGCTGCCTGTAGTATTTGGTTAATGCTTTCTGCCTCCCCGGCTATTTTTTGGAGTGAACTTAGCATGACACTCAATTCTTCTTTGGCGATGCTTAAATTCTTTTGCTGGCTACCCGTAGGAGCAGTCGTGGTTTCAAACGAATTGTACATAGCCAGGTCTACCCGGTCTCTGAGGGAAGGGGGCGTATCAAAATTGCGGGAGGAGAGGCTATTATCGCCATCGAGCTTTATTTTGAGATTGTACATTTCATATTCGAGGCTGCGCAGCGTATCCAAAAGACTGAGATCAGCTCCGGGAGTATTGCGGGCATTGGCTTTTAGTTGGTCGATCTTTTTGTCCAACTCATCAAAAAAGTTTTTGGCGGCTACCAGCTTGCGGTGGGTATTTTGTATATCGGCCTGGAAAGCCAGCAGCGCCTCGAGGTCATCAGCCTTAAAAGTATTGTTATCCAGCCAGTTCAAACGGAAGATCCGGGGTACTGCCAAAGGAGAGATATTCCCATCCTTACTCATAAATATTTCTACGGTATATTCTCCTGGAGGAGCAAGGTTAGCTTCATCAGCTTTGGTGATGGGATCATCTGCTGTGCGGTTGTATGAAGTGCTGCTGAAATGACCATTCCAACTCACGCGGTTGATCCCGGCCGCAGGAGCTTTGGTAAAGCGGCTTACCTCTTGCCCGATAGAGTTCTTTATTAGAAAAAACAGATAGGGTTCTTCTTCCCGGTCTTCCGCTCTTAATTCTTCAGCTGAAGGGTAAACCACGTCAACAGCATCTTTTTCCTTTTCTTGCCTTTGTTCTTTTAAAGATTTGGGAGCTCCCTTAATATAATAGGTGAAGGTGGCGCCCATAGGTGGATTTTCAGCTGTGTAATAGGAAGCTCCCTGGAAGCCAACTTTGCGGTAACCCAATGGTTGGGACTGCATATAAACCAAGGCGTCTTTAACAGGGAACAGATGAGCCTCTTTCTCCAAAACAGCGGTATTGTAATCCCGTAGGGGAGTATAGTTGTCAAGTATGTAAAAACCGCGGCCGAAGCTGGCCAGTACCAGGTCGTTCTCCCTTTTTTGAATTTCCAGATCCCGTATGGCAATAGTAGGCAAACCCGACTTTAATTGCTTCCAGTTACTGCCCCCATCATTGGAGAAGAATACGCCAAATTCAGTGCCGGCAAATAAGAGATCTCTTTTGAGGTGATCCTGTTTCAAACAAAAAACCGAGCCTCTTTCCGGCAGGTTACCACTAATGCTCTGCCAGGTTTTTCCTTTGTCACTACTTTTTAAAATGTATGGTTTAAAGTCTCCGTTCTTGTGATTGTTGAAAACGGCAAATACCACATTCTCATCGTATTGAGAAGCGACCAGGGTATTGACATAAGTGTTTTGGGGTATACCCGGAAAGCTGGTGTATTTCGTCCAGTTCTGGCCGCCATCTTCTGTAACCTGGATAAGGCCATCATCGGTACCAATATATAATAAACCTTCTTTTAAAGGGGATTCATCCAGGGCCACGATATTGCCATAATTGGAAGTGGAACGGTCGTAGGAGATGGCATCAACGCTCCAGGTTTTGCCCATAACTGGCAGTTTATGGCGATCGATCTGTTGGGTGAGATCAGGGCTGATCTCTTTCCAGTTATTACCCATATCATCACTGCGGAAGACTTTATTGGCGGCAAAGTATAGGCGGTTGTGATCGTGCGGGCTGATCAGCAGGGGAGCATCCCAATTCCAACGGTAGGCTGGTTCATCCTTGCCCGGAAAGGGCTTGATGCCTACACTTTCACCGCTTTTTTTATCGTAGCGCACTAACCAGCCGTACTGGGCCTGGGCATATACAATATCGGGATTTACCGGATCTATCTGGCTTTCAAAGCCATCCCCGGTATTAGTTACGAACCAGTCGGAATTGGCAATACCGCTTCGCTTGATCGTACGGGAAGGGCCACCCAGGCTGAAATTGTCCTGGGTACCTCCATATACGTTGTAAAAAGGAGTATCATTATCCAGGGCTACCCGGTAGAATTGGGTTACCGGTAAATTGGGCTTAAAATGCCAGTTTCCGGCTCCGTCATAGGTTTCGTAAATACCCCCGTCACAACCGGCAATCATGTGATCGGTATCATCGGGATTGATCCAGAGGCAATGATTGTCTACGTGCTTAGCTTTTTCAGGAACACGTTCAAAGGTCTTTCCGGCATCGTGGCTTACGTGCATATAGGTATCCATGCTGTAAACTATTTCGGGATCATGGGGATGAGGTACCAGTTCCACATAGTAGTTTCCGCTGGTGTTATAATCAGCGCCTTTGTTGAAAGAAGCACCGCGGTCAAAAGAACGATAAACACCATGTCCTTCTATCATAACATATAAGCGGTCGGGATCAGCAGGAGGGATGGCCAGGGCGATACGGCCCTTATCGCCCGAGGGCAAGCCGTTTTCCAGCTTCTGCCAGTTTTCTCCACCGTCTGTTGACTTGTAAATGGACGATTCCGGACCACCGGAAAGATAAGTCCATACGTGCCTTCTTCTTTGGTGAGCAGTAGCATAGAGAATTTCGGAGTTACGCGGGTCAAGGTGTATTTCGTTAAAACCGGTATGTTCAGATACCTCCAGTATTTTAGTCCAGCTTTCCCCCTGGTCGGTACTCTTATAAATACCGCGGTCGCCTCCAGCACTCCACAGAGGACCGTAAGCTGCTACATACACAATATTGGAATTTTCTGGATGGACTTTGATCATGCCGATGTGCTCCGATGATTTCAATCCCATATTTTTCCAGCTTTGGCCTCCATCATCAGAGCGATAAATGCCATCGCCAAAAGCTACACTACGCTGGTTGTTGTTCTCTCCGCTTCCTACCCAGATGGTGTTAGAGTTGTTGGGGTCGATGGTCACACAACCAATAGAATAGGAGCCCTGACTGTCGAAGACAGGCTGATAGGTAATACCGTTGTTGGTGGTTTTCCAGACTCCTCCGCTGGCCACTGCTACGTAGTATTCATTATAGTTATGGGAATTTACTGCTATATCGGCAATACGACCGGAAGTAAGGGCGGGGCCTATACTTCTGAATTTAAGACCTGAAAGGGAAGTTTCCTTCTGTAGGTCAGGGGAGGCTTTATCGTTTTTTTGAGCAGATAGGTTTAAAAGGATTAAAGAGGTAAAGAGGATTAAGGTTTTTTTCATTTTCAGTTCATCTTGTAGTAAAAAACCAAAGATAAGCCCCTGAATCAAACTGCAATAAAAAAGTGGTGCTATTGCTTGAGCAGTTTTTAGAATCTATAAGTAAAGCCCAGGGTGAAATTGTTCCTTATAAAGTCAGAAGTAGCGTTAATGCCATTATTATCGAGGAAGGGATGAACTACATAAGTCTGACTAAAGGAGGTTTGAGCAAAAGCCAGGTCGATCGTAAATTGCTTACCCCTGAAACCCAGCCCGGTTGACCAGGTGCTGATATCGCTGGTGTAAGAAGCTTCATCTCTGAATTGACTTTGTCTGAGGTTATAGCCACCTCTTAATGATACGGGGCCAATTCTGTATTCCCCTCCGAACCGTACAGTACTAATGCCCTGCACTACTCCTGTGTAATTATCATCACTTTGTTCAATATTACTTTCAATAACGTTAAAGCTGTTTCGACCCACGTATGTATTAGATTGGGTAAGATTCGAATATTCATAATCCACACTTATCAAAGCCGATTTACCAATGATGTAAGCCGTTCCTATCCTGTAAATGGAAGGAGTACTGTAGCGGTAAGAGTACTCACCGGTGGTAAAAATATCACTGGCGAAGCCAGGGCCATCATTGATCCGGGAGGTCACGTCAACCTCGTAAAACTGATTGACGGTATACCAGGTAGGAGATTCATAGGAAAAACCGGCTCTGAACCACTGAGCGGGTTTATAAATAGCGCCTACTTTAATATTAAAACCATTACCATACATTTCTACGTAGCGGTTCAGCGTATAAGAACTTACATCAAAAGGTGCTGCACTGTCTAAAAGGCCTGCCTCTGTTACCTGATCAGACATGGTATAGGTAAGTGTGGGAAAACCGAATGAAATGCCGTAGTAAAAATTGTTTTTATACTGACCGCCCAGGGTAATGGCAGCTTCGTTAAGGGAGCCTGTTTCCTGTCGCCTGTAAGTGATATCACTGCTATTGGGAACGTAATAGCCGTAGTCAACTACAATTCCATTAGTATCGGTCAGCAAAATACCGGCTTGCAAGGCCGCGAGCTCTTCTATTAAACCCTGCTGACTAAGTTCGTTTTCATCAAATCCATTAGCTTCGATAAACCAATATTGTCCCAAAGTAAGATTGGCTGAATCTCCCCTGGTTCCAAGGGCAGTACTCTGATTGTTGAAGTCAGCCAGTTTGTTATAGGTAACGCCAAAACTCAATTCCGACCAGTCGGAAGAGCCACCGATATCAAATTTCATCACCAGGCCAATGTTCTCAAAAAGAAAATTGAAGTCAGAAGTTTGTAACTCCTGGCCGGGGTCATTCAGTAGCGCATTGGTATTGGTAGTCTGTAATCCAAAAGTGATCCCCAGATTGTTAAAACGGTATACAGAGGCTCCTGCGGGATTGAGGTGAATGGAACTCAGATCATTGCCCAGGGCAGTAAAAGCCCCGCCTAACCCGATATACCTGGGAGTACCGTGTAATTCACGCTGGTTGTATAAGGCCAGATCGTCTATTAACTGGGCATAACTGCTGATACCAGCCAGGCTTAGTAAAACTATCAATATCTTTTTCATGTCGTCAGGGTATTAGCGTCTAATAGTGCCTGTACTGCCTCTTGAGCGGGAGGAGCCACCACTTCTGAAACTACCACTGCTCCGGCTAGGCGATGAACTGCGCGAGGGAGTGTAGCTCCTGCTGGGTGATGAACTGCGGGAAGGGGTATAACTTCTACTCGGAGTACTACTGCGGGATGAGTTACTCCTGTAATTTCTTGTATTACCTGAATTAGACCTGGAAGGGGAGGTTGACCTTCTGTTGTAATTCCTCTCCCTGGTTTGTGAAGGAACATAAATATCGCGATCGTTACTGTTATTGCTTCTGCTAGAAGGAGCAGTAGTACTGCGAGTAGAATTTCTGGTATTACTGCTACTGCGCGATGGAGTGGCACTTCTGGAGGGAGCAATATTTCTACTGTTGTAATTCTCTCTGGAAGTACTGCGGGTAGTTGAGCGAATATTGCTTTTGCCCTGGCGATTATTACTTGTTTCCACTGTTCGGCTTCTCACTGCCTGATAAGAGTCTTTGGCGTAGGAAGCCGAAGAGGTATTCTGGCGGGTAGTATTTTCAGATACAGAGCGGGTATTTCTCACCCTGTTGAGATTTTCACTGGTAAAACGAGAGCTGTTGGTGGAATTATTAGAAGCTGTTGTAGCGGTACGGGAAGTCCTGGAAACACTGCGGCTGTTTTCTATCCGGCTTCTGGAGTAATTATCTCCACTTGCAGTGCTTTTCCGGTCTATAGCGCTGGTTCTCCTGGCTCCACCGTAAGTACGGGCTGAATTAGGAATGTAACCTGTGTAAGCTATGCGCCTTCCATTGCCAAAGAAGCCATCATTAGCCCTGTAAAAGTAACCATTGTAGAAACCAGCCCAGTAGGAGTTTACGCCCCAAGGTCTGTTCCAGCCCCAACCGGGACCCCAACCCCAGCCTGGCCCCCAGCCTCCGGCACACCAGGGATCGAAAAAGGGATCACACATCCAGGGATTTCCCCAGCCAAAACCTGCGCCAAATCCTAAGCCGCCCCAGTTATTCCAAAATAAACCGGTATTCCAGCCGGGTTGGCGAAATGTAGGTTGACCGTAATAGTTATTGACGATTACATCGCCATTACCCTGATAAGTTTGATTATTATCATTGGGATCGTAATAATCCTGATTTCTGTAGTCGGGAGTAGTTTCCGGCTGTCGCCTATCAATTTGCGGCTCTTCAATATCGCTCAAAACAAAATCTTCTTCTCCCCCATATGACGGATCGTAGTATATTCCATCGTCATAATAATTATTAGATACCGTTTCAGCAGAACCGCAGCCCGTGAGAACCGTACCTACAATCGCTATCAAAATCACAATATTTTTCATAATTATAGGTATTTGGGGAGTTATTAAATCTTTAGCTTTGCTCCTTATAAAATAACAAACTCTATACCAATTTGATCACAGTATGGCTAAGAATCTTACCAAAAGAAGCGAAGATTATTCCAAATGGTATAACGAATTAGTAGTAAAAGCCGATCTGGCAGAAAACAGCGGAGTAAGGGGCAGCATGGTAATAAAACCCTATGGTTTTGCTATTTGGGAAAAGATGCAGGCCGAGCTCGACCGGATGTTCAAAGCTACCGGGCATGTTAACGCCTATTTCCCGCTTTTTATCCCCAAATCTTTTTTTTCCAAAGAAGCTTCGCACGTAGAGGGTTTTGCCAAAGAATGTGCCGTGGTTACCCATTACCGTCTTAAAAATGCCGAAGATGGCAGTGGGGTAGTGGTAGATGAAAAGGCCAAACTGGAAGAAGAACTAATCGTAAGGCCTACCTCAGAAACTATTATCTGGGATACTTATCGCAACTGGATCCAAAGCTATCGCGATCTGCCGATACTGGTGAATCAATGGGCTAATGTAGTGCGTTGGGAAATGCGCACCCGTTTGTTTTTGCGCACGGCAGAATTTCTGTGGCAGGAAGGCCATACCGCTCATGCGACCCGTGAAGAAGCAGAAGCAGAAACTCACCAAATGCTGGATGTGTATGCCGATTTTGCCCAAAACTTTATGGCTATACCCGTTATAAAAGGAGCCAAAACGGAAAATGAACGTTTTGCGGGAGCCTTGGAAACCCTTTGTATTGAAGCTTTAATGCAGGATGGTAAGGCACTGCAGGCGGGTACCAGTCATTTTTTGGGGCAGAATTTTGCCAAGGCTTTTGATGTGAAATTTGCTACTAAAGAAGGTCAGGAAGAATATGTATGGGCCAGTTCCTGGGGAGTTTCCACGCGTTTGATGGGAGCCCTGGTAATGACCCATTCTGATGATAACGGCCTGGTATTACCTCCCAAACTCGCTCCTTTCCAGGTAGTAATAGTCCCTATATACAGAGGGGAGGAAGAGCTGGAAAAAATATCACAGAAAGCAAAAGAGATAAAGCAAAGCCTGGAAAAAGCAGGAATAACGGTGAAATATGACGACCGGGATACACATAAACCGGGCTGGAAATTTAATGAATATGAATTGAAAGGGGTTCCAGTGCGTATTGCCATTGGTCCTAAAGACCTCGAAAAGGGGACGGTTGAAGTTGCCCGGAGGGATACTCTGGAGAAGCAATTTGTTCCGTCTGATGAAACACTGGCTCAAAACATAAAGAAGCTGCTGAATGATATACAGGTTAATCTTTTTGAAAAAGCACGTCAATTCAGGGATGAGAATACCTGCAAAGTAGATAGTTGGGATGAGTTTAAAGAGGTACTGGAAGGTAAAGGAGGCTTTATTTTAGCTCACTGGGACGGCACCAACGAAACAGAAAATAAGATAAAGGAAGAGACCAAAGCCACTATACGCTGCATACCTTTCGATGCCAAAGAGGAGGAAGGAAAGTGCGTTTATACCGGTAAACCTTCTTCCCGGAGAGTATTATTTGCCAAAGCCTATTGATATGTTGGAACTGGAACAGTGCAACCCCAAAATAATGCATTTGCTGTGTGAAAAGACCACGGTGAAGCAAGAGGTCTTTCGCAAGATGGGCGAGCATTTCAGCGAATTGAAAAAGATCGTTCAGATAGTGGCTAAATGCTTGGATGAGAGTATGCAACCCATTGATGAGTCGGTAAGGGTGGAATTTATCGATAAAAACCCCTATGAGATGGAACTCCGTTTTGGGGGTGACATGCTGCTTTTTAACCGTCATACCAATGTGTTTACCTTTGATTCTCATCATTCGATCTGGAAAACAGGCTATGTAAAGGAGGACAAAAAGCGCGCTTATTTCGGGATGATCCATATCTACAATTTTTTGACAGATAGCTTCCAGTATAATCGTCTGGATGATATAGGGATTATGCTGGGGCGCATCTTCATCAACCGCGAAGGACACTTCTTTGTAGAGGGTAAAAGGCAGTTGAGCTTTCTGTATAACAATCTGGTAAATGATCTGCTAACTCCTGAAAAGCTCAAAGAAATAGTGGATAATGCCGTTATCTATGCCTTGGAGTACGACCTTACCGCTCCTGATTTTAAAGAAGTAATGCTCACTAATGTGAGGCAAATGCAGAACTTTAGCAATCAGTTGAATTTAAAGACCAGTAAAAAACTGGGTTTTAAGTTTCATACCATCATGGAAAAGGGAGATTAATTTTTTTGGGAAGTATTTGTACGAATTAAAAATTGCTATACATTTGCACTCCCTTAAAATAAGGGTAGGCTAATGGCCCATTCGTCTATCGGCTAGGACGCCAGATTTTCATTCTGGAAAGAGGGGTTCGATTCCCCTATGGGCTGCTTATTGTACCGTGGTACAATTTTTAATCTAACGGTTTTTTAGCCTTTGGATTCACGAATCTCACAAAATAAAAAAGGGCGCTTCTTTAAGAAAACGCCCTTTTTTATTGCCTTTTAGGCCGGTTTTTCAATCTATGCTTATAAGAATCGAACTCTCTGTTGACTGCGGTATTGCACTCACTTATAGATACACGGGAAGTTTTTTTGTACCGGGTTCGACACATTCTCAAAATCAGCCTACTTTGTTTTCAATTTGAGGCTAAGCGGTAGAAATTCTTTAAAAAAGCAATGCACTTTGATAATTGCTCCAGGCTCAGAATATGGCCTTTTCTTTTTTCAGCTTGCCAAATCTTTTTAAAATAAGGGTTTTCCAGCTCCTCATCCTTTGCTTGTTGGGTTTTCTTTAATTCTTTATCAGACAACTCAAGCCTAAAAATAAGGCGTGTAGTTCTATTGGTGGCATGGGCAAAACCACTCGTTTCTAAAACTGCTTTGCCTTTGAATAACAAAGACAGGAGTTGCTGCCTCGAAGAAAAATCAAGCTTTTGGTAAAGTTTATCCAGATGAGACAACCAACGTATGACTTTCCTGGCTTGTTTTTTTGTGGTTACTTCTCTCCTGATCAAACTTCTCAGTTCTGCCCCCAGAGCCTTAGTACTTTTCTCGCAATCCGATTTAATGAGCATATAATCTTCTGCATCAATCTCACCCTTAAGATATAGATCATGGGCTTTGATACCTCTTCCGATCAGGTTTTCCATGCTTTTGGAAATCTGAGCATGCTCTAGATTCATTTTGCGTTGGATATCTAAATGAAGTTCTTCCATCATATCACCCAAAACGGATTTGTAAACTTCTCCCGGAGAAAGACTTTCTAGTGCTTCTATAAGATACTTATTCAAATGATCCGCCCGGATTCGGTAACGACATGGTGTGCGACAATGGTAATAGAAATATAGCTTGCCAAACCGTCCTTTGGAACTACTGCCGGTCAATCTCTTTTGGCACAAAGGGCAATAAATGAAGCCACGTAGGGGTAAGGAGTCATGCGGTCTGGAAGAACGTCTTTTGGGCGCTCTGTTCTGAAGGAGTTTTTGAACCTCCTCAAACAATACAACCGAAACAATACCTTGATGCTTTCCTTTTGTCAAATAGGCTTTCTTTTGCTCAAAAGCCGGAACCACTATTTTTCCACAATACACTGGATGGTGCAATAGTTTATAGAAGCTGCTGCTACTGCAAGTAAAACCCCAGGATTGGGTCAGTTTATGAATTTGGCTGATGCTAAGGCTACCTTCTGCTACCAGTTCAAAGGTTTTTCTAATCCAGGTAGCTTCCGGTTCTTTTGGGATAATACATTTTTCTCCTTCAGGAGATAGGGTATTAATATACCCGAATGGAGCACGCCTCATCCAGCGCCTCTCCTTCCTGGCTTTGTACATGCCTTGTTTTACATTAATTGCTCTACGATCATTCTCTACTTCAGAGGTAGCCAGGTATACAGCAAGCATTATCTTACTTTCCGGGATGGAGAAGTCCAGGGGTTGATCGATAGCTTGCGGCTCAATGCTCTAGGCGCGCAATCTGTTGATCATAATGTAAGCGTCTGTAACATTGCGGCTGAAGCGATCCCAGCGGGTAAAGAGCAAGAAATCAGGCCGGAACCTAGTAGACTTTTTCCAATGCTCTACAAGAGCTGACCAGGCTGGACGGTTGAAAGATTTAGCCGTGTAGTCTTCAAAAATAGTTTGCCAGATTTCAATTCCTAGAGAATGGCAATAGCTAGTCAGGCGGTCTTCCTGGCTACGTTGGGAATAGCCACGTAAAGACTGCTCATCTGTGCTAACCCGTATGTAGAGATCAGCAGTGGGCATGACTAAGATTAAAGCGGAATAGCTATAAAGTTAGTGATTCCTTACTTAAAGGATCAAGTCTATTAAGTGCTAGATCGAGAATTATACTGTAAAAAGTGAGAGTATTTTGCAACCTTTTTTGACTATCTACAACTATCATTTATGATCATCATAATATATCTATTTCATGATAAAGTAAGCATTTATATATTTACATATTCTCTATTTTGAGATTTGAATATAAACTCTAAAGAAGTTTCTGATGAAACTCAATATCCTAAAAGCATTCAACGGTGATTCAATTCTGATTTCCTTTAAAGGCAGTACTGGAACAGTGCGAAACATTCTGATTGACGGAGGGATTTCTAAAACTTATGCACGACACCTGAAAAATGAACTGAATGCTCTTGTTACCAGAGGGGAAAGTTTAGACCTCCTAATAATTACCCATATAGATGATGATCACATTGGAGGAGTAATCAAGCTTTATGAAGATGTTGATCTTGACAGAAGTTTTATCAAGAAAGTATGGTTTAACTCAGGGAATCTTTTGTCAGATTTCTTCAAATCGGAAAGGGATATAAAAAGGGAAGTTTCTATCATTCCCAGTGATCAAGCTGAAGCGAGTGTTGGACAGGGAATGACATTGGAAAATTTACTTCTTAAGGAAGCGAATTGGTTACAAAAGATAGTATTTACCGGATATGGCCCAGTTGATTTTTATGGGTCTATCATCACCATATTATCGCCAAATGAGGCTGGCTTAAAAAGGCTCAATTCTAATTGGCAAACTGAAAAAGACAAAATAACCGAGGCTTCTGGTGATCATGATGATTTTGATATCCTTATTTCTGAATTAGTTCAAACCAAATTTAAAGAGGATAGAGCGGTTCCTAACGGGAGTTCCATAGCTTTTATGATTGAGCATGAGGGAAAGAGGGCACTCCTTTTAGGAGATTCTCATCCTTCAGTTATAGAAAACAGTTTGCGAGATCTTGGTTTTTCAAGTGAGAATAGGCTGAATGTTGGTTTGGTGAAGGTTTCTCACCATTCTAGCAAGAAGAACACCAGCCCAGGCTTACTCGAACTTATAGAGAGTAAGCAGTTTGTTATCTCTACTGATGGAACTAAGCATGGATTACCAGATAAGCAGGCCATGGCAAGAATTATTACAAATAATCCAGGCTGCACGTTACACTTCAACTATGATGGCTTTTATCAGCAGGTGTTTACTGAGTCGGATCACAAAGAATATCAATTCAAAGTGAACTCTTTGACTCAAGCTGGCTCCACCATTACACTTTAGTATGCCGACACTTGAAGAAAAACTGAATCATTGTGCTGTTCGTGTAAACGAAGGAAGTGGCTGTGTATATCAGCCTGGAAGCACCAATAAGTACTCTTATATTTTAACCGTCAAGCATAATATCAAATCGGACAAACCCGAGGATATTAGGATTTTCAGAGGCTCAGATCAAACCGAGAGGATTAAGGTTAAGCAAGTAATTATTCATGAGAGTGAGGATATAGCTGTTCTAACTGTGGATTACCAAGGAGATCCTGGATTTAACCTATCTACGGGCCAAGCTACCTTAGATGAACAACTTAGAATATTTGGATACCCTAAGTATCTGAATGATCCTGTTGAACCAATTCCTACTGACATAGCATGCAAGAAGGGTTTAGAAAAAGCTCCTGATGTTTCTTTTGAATTAATCAGCGAGCAACCACTGGCCTCATATAACAAGCCTGCTATTGCTAATGTTGTTGGGTTTTCTGGAAGTGGGATATTCAAATATGAAGGAGATGAAATCATCTTGAAGGGCATTTTCCCAAAGCTCAATGACCCGGAGGCAGCCCATAATAAAGTGGTTGGTTATCACATCTCCATTTTTAACGAACTGCTGATAGTTAATTCGCTACCTGAATTAATTCCAGCACACCTCATTAGCTTTGAATTCTTAAAGGATAAGGCTTTCGAATTGAGTTTAGATAAATTTCAAAAAGAAAACTTAGGTACGGTGTTAAGCTTCTTAAGGTTAAAGGCCAAAGAAATTGTGGATAGTGATCTAACTCCCACCAGTATTAAGGACAAATTCAACAAGAGCCTCTTGGTTGATGAAAACGATGTGGATAACCTTTCGGACATACAGGTTTGGCAAGCTTGGTTAGAACTCTTAACCGCGTTAAATATTGCAAGAAAGGAAAAGTGTTCGCTGGAAAACATAGAGAAGGATTTTGACCTGTATAGATTGAAGTATTTGTCCACTACTGACGATTGGACAGAACACTTTCATTCGATTCAATATGCTGATTACAAAGGATTGAAAACCGGAAAGGGGAAAGTGTTTGTGAAGACTTTTGGGGATTCTTCGGAAACCGGGAGGTTGGATTTGCCAGAGCACATGGTAGTTGATATTGCTCGTGATTTTGATTATGAGCTTTTGAAAACAGATTCAGGTTCTCACCCATTTAAAGACTTCGAATTTTATCATATCGACTATCTGAAAAAGAAATGTATTCGGGATAATGAAGAGTCTTTAACAGGATTGACGGAACAAGAAGACATATTAAATGCACTTAAAGATGAGTACTCAAAGCTTTTCGGCTGAAATCGAAGGGTTTCTCCAGACAACAAGTGAGAAGTATGTAAACTTTGAGATCGGCCTCAAAACGGTTGAGCTTGAAGGAAATCCTATTTATGTCTTTTTCATTAAGTCTAGTGCAGATGAACTCAAGTCATCCTGGGCTAAAATCAATTCATGGATCGGGGGTAATTTTCAACCTTTGTTAGCATCTGAATTTCAAAGATGGAACGTCTATATCTTTTTTACGGTCTCTGATAAAGTGGATAGCGCTTTGAAGCATCAGATTGAAAACAACACTTTGGCATGCCGTAAGCTGGTTATTGAAGGAGAAAATTCTTTTGAGAACATCGTTGAAGATCATATTACTAATGCCAGCCTCAAAATAGATTTATCAGCAAGAAATAAGACGAGTTTAGAGTTAAACAGGAACCCTGATTTGGATACACTCCTATCAAATACCTCTATCAGGGGGAGGAAAAACAAGCAGAATGCCAAAGCCGTTTTCGACTCGTTGTATCAATCCTTAAAGTCAAAGTGATGAAAATAAAAAAGGTTGAAATATCAGCTTTCAGAATTTACAATGATCCCAAAGACGGAACATTTGACTTTATGCTCGAGACTGGGTTACCTGCCAATTTTGTGTCCATTTATGCTCCCAACGGATTTGGAAAAACTTCATTTTATGATGCTGTGGAGTGGGGAATAACCAACCATGTTAGTCGATTTGAGATAAGAGGGAAAGAAAATGAGAATCTCAATAAGTCACAGAATTCATTGGTTAAAAGGCCTGTGATCAGGAATAATGGAGCTGATAATCGATTGAAAACAAGTGTTCATATCAACACAACGCTGGATGACTACGAGAGGGTTTGGAAGCGACATGGAAAAAACCAGTACGACATAGATTTTACAAACCCTGATAAAGTTGAGAATCGTGACTTTCAATCGGTCATATTATCCCAGGAATGGATCTCTTCTTTCTTGACTGAAGTGAAAGGTGACGAAAGGTTCAGTAAGTTCATGAAACTCCCTGACCTGAATAAAGTCTATGCTTATTACAATAATATATTAGGGCTAAGAGGAGAGCTGGAATCAAGAAAAAGTGGTCACAAAACTAAAATCGCTCAACTTGAGTCTGATTTGACCGAGTTTACAGATTCTAAGCTATTAGAGAGAACTAACGAGCAAATTGGCAAAATTAATAAGGAGTTTGACCATAGCCTGGCTCCAATTAAGATAGAAACAAGCGATCAGGAACTCTTGGAATTAAAAAATCAAATGATTTCTCTAAAGCCTACAGCGGCTAAGCTGAAACAGCTAGAGGAAGAACTTGAGAATATAGTAAAAGCTATAAATGGCGGTAGTGATCTTTACAGTCTCAAGCAATATTTTAAGAATAAAGAAAGGGGTAAGCAGACAAAAAAAGAACTGGAGGCCCTCGAAAACATCCTTGGGCAATTTGACACACTGAGCCGAAAAAAAACAGAACTTTCCAGTGTGTCAAAACAAGTTTGGGACGTCAAGGCCGAATTGAAAGAGGCTAAAGAAATAGAGTCTCAATTTGAGAGGTACTCAGAAGCAATAGAGAGTATTGCGGCTAAAGAAAAGGAGATAGAGGTATTAAATGACAAAGAAAAGAGCTTAAAAACTGACATCTCCAAAGTGAAACGGGAGGTGTTAAATCAGAATGCAGAGTTAGAATCCCTGATTAAAAAGATAGCTACGGGAGAAGATACCTCACGGAAAATTCCCGAATTAGATAAGGAGTTAAATCAGGCTATTAAGCTAAAGGCGAAAATTTCAGATGAGAATACACGTATTCAAAATGCAATTAAGCTCGAGAATATCAATCTGAATCAGTCTGCTGAAAAGCTGTCTGAGATAAATGCAGTTGTTAAAGGTCTCAAGAAGGGAAAAATCCCGCTATCTCCTCCGCTGGAGCTTCCGGGTCTCTCTTCTGAGATGGAAAAGATAAGGTCAAACTTTGAAGAACTAAAGGCAAAGGATGCCTCTTTTCAAAGACTTGAGGTTGAAATACAAAAGCAGGAAGAATTAAACTCATCGCTAGAGGAATTTATCAGACAAGGTCTCGAAATAGCAAATGAAACCCAAGCCTCGAATTGTCCTTTATGTGAACATGATTATGGGTCCTTTCAGGAATTAGCCAAAAAGATCACAGGTAACAGGGCACTAAGTCAGAGACTCCAGGAACTACTGCTCAGTCAAGCCAATCTGGAAAAGGAAAGAAGCGCTTTGTTGAAAAGAATCGAGGAAGATACCGCAACGGCCATAAACGAATTCGACAGTTTAGTTTACACGGTGAAGCAAGAGGAAAAAACCTTATTGAAAAAGATAAATACGCTAAAGCAAGAGGAAAAAGATAAGAACACAGAACTAGAAAGAATAGATAAGGAAATTGTTGAAACCAAAGCGGTTTTCAGAGGCCAGGATGCTGATAATTTTAAGAAGCTTCTACAAGACGAGCTGGACGAGCTATTAATCAAGAGAGAGGAAAAAACACAGGAGCTGGACAAGGCTAAGGCTGAGTTGTCCCGGCTAGAAAAGGAATTGGAAATCGCTCAATCTCAAATCAAGCTATTAAATCAGGAAATTGAGTCACAAAAGAAAGATACCATATACACGAAGATTCAGGCTTGGATTGAAAACAAACTCGTTGGATTAGATGATGAGAAACAAGAAATCAGCACGTTCCTGAACGAGTTAGATTTAAAAATCAAAACTTTAACCGAACAAGAAGATCGTTTAAAGCAAGATATTGAAAACTTAAACAAGTCTCTGCAGTCATACTCCTCTGAAAGCGCTAAGACAAAGGTTGAAGAGTTGCGGATAGAGATCGAGTCCATTCAAAAGAACCTGGATACTTATTCATTTCATCTCAAGAATATCCAAGTCAACAGCGAAGAGCTATCTCAAGCTGAGATTGAAAGACGGTTGAATGCTAAAAACGATGATATACGATCTCAATATGAACAACTCCATTTGCTCCTGAAGGAGTTAGAACTACTGTCCGGCTATGTTGAGAATATTGAGGGATTTTTAAAGTCTGAGAGAATAAAATCCAGAATAAAAGATGAGAAGAAAGAACTGACTTTTCTCAGAAAAGAAATTGAACCTAAACTGAGTAAGGAAAAGGATAAAGTTGTTCACTTTTTAGAAAGCCGGATTCAAGACTTCTTTCAAACGGAGCTGATCAATCAGATCTACAACAAAATTGATCCGCATCCCGAATATAAGAGGGTCAACTTCGTGCCTAATTTTGATACCGATGAACCAAGGCTTGATGTTTTTGTAACGGATGAAGATGGACAAGAGAAGTTAATTCCGAATCTATATTTTAGTACTGCGCAGATCAATGTCTTGAGCTTGAGTATATTCTTGGCTACCGCTCTGACTTCGGAAGACTACGATTGTATTTTCATAGACGACCCTGTGCAGTCAATGGATAGTATTAATGTACTGTCAACCATTGACTTATTGAGAAGTCTCTGTACTCAGTACGATAAACAAATCATTCTTTCTACTCATGATGAAAACTTTCACCGGCTTCTCAAGAAAAAGATTCCTTCCGGTTTGTTTAAATCGAAGTTTTTAGAGCTGGAAGCGTTTGGGAAGGTAAAAGCCTCTAAAGATTTCGGAAGCCTGGGAAAACAAGTGGCCAGAGCCTGATTTTCAGACTAACCAAAATGGATCATTATTAAACGCTTTCCAGTCTTCTTCAAGTGCAGCCTTCAAGGTTAAGATATCTTGCGTTTGATATTCTTTTGGAAGTTTCAGTATGTAATCCAACAGGTTGTAGCAAGTAGTAAATTGCCCGCAGGCCACCAGGTTTTTCAGTCTGTCCAGCTTTCGGTCATTTTCATCAAACCAAAGGGTGGTACCGGTATCGGTAGCAATTTGGGCAGCATTAAAAAGCTTTTCGCTAGGTTTGGGTAAGATGGCCTTTTCTGCCTCCTTCATGTTTTTGGTGCGCTCGTCTGACTCAGAACGTAGAAATTCGTCTCTGGTCAATTCATAGATTAAAGAAGTGATACGCCTGTTCTCCAACTCGTCTTTAGTATAGAAAAGGTTATAGTTGAGCCTGCGTATTTGTTTCAGGAAGACCTCATTGACCATCTTTACCCCGGAGCTCATGCGTTCTTTCACAATGCGGCTGAGTAGGCTAAATCTCAATCGACTGAAATAGCCAAGTTTGCCGCGTAAAAACGAAGGCAACAAGCGTTCGTGCAACAAGTCAAAAAGCCAGGCTGCTCCTTTTATAGACAAACGGCCAAGCAACCAGAAACCAAACCCAGCTAAAGCCAAGAATCCGGTTAACCCGGCTAAGAAGATAAGCAGTGTAGATTGCCCCTGGTCAATATTGGCTTTAAGGCCAGACCACAATAGCAGAAGGGTTGAAGCCGTAAAGAGAATGGACAATATTAAGAGCCTGTTTCGTGTACTCCATTTTCTCCAAAGACTAAAAAAGGAACCGTTGCCTTTGCCCGGTGTAGTATACGACATTTCCCAGGGTTCCATTTTATAGGAGGCTACATCACAAACCATGATCAGGTCAAATTGCCGCTTGTCTTTTTCTCTTCTCTTATCGGCATTCATAATGCTGCCAATTCCCTGGTTGTCTACTATGCCGCCATCCATCAGGCCAATACCCGTACACATATAGTCCAAAGACTTTAACTCTTTGTAATCGGGGTTATCATGGTCTGTAAAGAAATCGTCAGGCATGATCATCGGTTCAAATCCCAGGGGAAAACAGGAAGATGCTGCCATGGCATCAGCCACCTTAAAAGTGCCTCTTAAGTTGTCCAGTTCGTCCGATTTCAAGCGGTAGTTACCAAAATCACCATTAGGTGTTTGAAAGCGGAAAGCCAGGCCAAATGAAAAGTCCGTAGAGTTGAAACAAATATCTTTAAGGTGTGCATGTTGATACAGATCTGCCATCGTGGCATCGTTAACCATTTCGTGATAGCACAGAGCAAAGGCATTGATCAGCGACCTTCGTTTGGTAGTGTTTTTCCAACGCTCGTCCGATTTAAGGTTTTTAAGTGCTTTATCCAAAAGCTTATCTTCTGCCAGCCACCGCCAAAAATCCTGATAGAATTGCTGGAAACTCTTTCCTTTGCTGGTGTCGGCTGCATAAGCGGCTCCTACCAAGGTTCCCCCACTTACCGTACTGAGTCCTTCTACGCGCAAAAGCAAAGGCTCACCTTTAAACATGATTTTGTTGAAGTAGCTTAAAGTGCCTAGATTAAATGCAGCCGCACGGTACCCGCCCCCGCTAAAACAAAGGGCAATTCTATTCAGAGGATTTAAATCAGGTGCTTCCATATTTTATTAACCGAATTTAATTAAAGCAGACCAGTAAATGTCTGAAGATTTATGTCGGGTAATTATAGCCATATTACAGATCAACACTTAAACATTGTTTTTAGCTAAAATTTCTAACAATCCAGTCGCTTCCTCTTCAATCCATTGATCTTTACTGATCAGCTCTTTTATGAGTTGGATATGTTCCGGTTGAAAATCACTAGTCTCTAGTCCTGAAAGTGACTGTTTATGGTTCCAAATACTATTGTGATCAGGGGAATCTACCGGCAACGGGTCTGTGGTATTAGGAGGCATTAACAAAGAGATGTCCGTTTTCTTTTTGCGCAATTTGGCTTTAATGTCGCTGTATATCTTCAAACCGTGATAATCCCAGTCACAGGAGTAGTAGATGGGTAGGCGCAGCTTCTCATCAGGGATGTCATTTATAATGCGGGTGTTGTTTCCACCAACATACCAAAGCTCTATGTTATTTGCTTTGGCAGGCCAGGGGTCTTTCAGGTAATTGACATTTTCGCATAAAACCACACAAGCGGGGTTTAAACAATCTACCACAAAACGCCATTGCAGGTTTTTGGGGTCTTTCTCGGGGAAGTGTTGAATGTTTAGGATTTTGTAAACCGCCTTTCGCACGCTTTTATGATCTTCCAGGTATTTAGACCCTTTGCCTTTAAAAATTTTGGTAGAAAATGTCCGTTGGGTAGTGAGTTCTGCTTTAAGTGTATCCTTGTTTTTTGCTATGAACATTAAGGTGAGAATGTCATCTTCGGGATAAGGGCGCCTGGCGTCATGCTCTAGTTGTTCTTGCTCAAAAAAGCTTTGGTACCGCTGGAAGTAAGGCAATAGCTGTTTCTTGAAAAAAGGATAATAATCATCCTGCGCCTCCAGTATTTTTAAATTCCCTGCCTGGGGCCTGATGTACTTTTTGCGGTTAATCAAGTGCTCTATGTAATCGTGCCCTCTTAGCTTACTCTTGGTTTTTCCTTTCACATATAGTTCGTTCAGAGCTTTGAGGTGTCGCCAGGTGAGTTTTCGGTTATGTATTTGGTCTTTATTCATCGGTTAGGGCTGCCTTACTCCATATAGGCATTGGTGGGAAGTTAACTGGATCATCTTCATCTGTATTTTTATGTAAGATATACACATACTGTGACCCCTCTTTGAACCGGCCTACCGAACCCACGGACATGGAAATGATCTGGTAATCATAGTCTTTGGCAATGTCGTACAGCATGTCAAAATTAGAACCCAGGCCCTCCGCCTCATCTATGGGCATAAAGCGGATACCATCTTTTTGACGCTCTGATTCCTTCCTGCCAATGACAGAGAGGCGAGCAATGCACAATAATGAAATGGCGGCATAGGTTTGCCCGGTACTGCCGATGTTGGTTCTTCCGGTAGATGATTTCATTGAAAAAGTGAGATCATAATAGGAAGCGGGGTCTAAAAGTCTCGGAATATCCACTTTCACATTCTTTGAGCCCCCGCAGGCATAAAAAGCTTTAGTCATTACCTCTTCCAGGCTTCTTTCCAATGCCAGTTCGTTAGTGAGGTCTTTATTCGAGTTGTCTGAAAAAAGGCTCATTTGATTCTCTACTGCATTCTTGAAGGTATCGATCCAACTTTTGGGGTAATCATCGGAGAACTTCCTGTTCAATCGCACCTGATAACCGCCAGTGATCCGTTTTTCATCAGCCGTAAAAAAGTTGTCGATCCTGCGAGCAGTGTCCAGTTGTTCACTTACTGTAGTATCTACTTCGTCTACAATGGTTTTTATCTTCTGGATTTTACGGGACGTGATCTGGCGGTTTTTCTCATTGATCTCGTTGAGATAATACTGGATTTTATCAATGACGTTTCTCTCGGTAATGGCCTGATCTCTTAGAGCTTCGGGCAAAAGGCTCTCACCGAGTTCCAGGAAGTCAAAGTTATCCCCAAAACGATGACTATCTGAAACCAGGTAGGTCTTTATAATATGGTTGTAGTGTTCTTGATAGGCCGTCTCTGCTTTAGTGTAATTTAGATTTTCTTCTCTGGGCTCCTCTATTGCAACATCTTCCCAATCCTTTACATCCGGTAATTGATTGTAATATCTCAAGCAGGTTTTTTCGACATCATCTAGCTCCTCATTGGCGGTTTGAAGCTTAGTTGAAAGGTCTAGGATATTTTGTGCATCAAGTTTTTGTTGATGACCAATAATACTTCTGGTGATGTTCTCAAATTCTAGTTCCTCGAAATTCTGATTCGGAACAACCTCTGACTGTTTTCTATGTTTTTCAAGTATCCCATTTAATTCCGTTGAAATATTCGTTCGGCTGTCAGGTTCTTCATTGTTTCGCGAGGGAGTATCAGGATGGACATCCAACATCTCCAAAATGGCCATCAGATTCTTTTTCTTATCAGAGGTCTCCTTTTGTCTTGCAAGCACCTGCTGATAATTTTCATCCGCCTGTTTAAATGCCTTGGTAATGCTCTCTTGTTGTTTTAAGCATCTCAGGTATTCTTGAAACTCTTCCAAACTCAGGTTGAGCTCCTCCACTTCTTGTTCAGGGAGTTCGGGGTTGGGTTTCTGATGGGTTTCATAAAACCTTTTAGGATGTTCAAATGCCTCGAATAAGGTTTGCAATGTGGATAGCTGCGTGATTTTTTCCTGAAGTGCATCAGCCTCAGCATCTAATTTTTGGCTAAAACTGTCGAAGTAAGTTCTAATTTTTTCCTTATCAGTAGTATCAAAAATGCGGTCAGGGCTGTATGCAACAAATGTCCTTATCCCAGTTAAGTTTAGCCAAAAACCATCTTCTTCGGTTTCTGCAACGCTAAGTGCCCTAATCAATTCCTCAGGTGATGGTAAATATGGTTTTCGATTATCGGGCTTGGTGCGAGGTAAATTCTGAAAATGAATCAGGGCACTTTCTTCCTCCCAACTCAATGCCCTTCCTTGATGTAAAGCCCAATACCCTAGCGACTCCGGGTTAGTCAGGTCAGCATAGCCCTTAAGAGTGTTTTTGATGCTCAGTGCCTTTTCAAGCACATTTTGCTTGTCCTCTATGGTGGCTCTAAATTCTTGGTAAGTGTCAGGCCATTGATTCTCTTCAAAATAGGATTGTAAATCTTGGTCTGCCAAGTGGTCTCCAACGCTTTTTAGAATGTGATTTTGCTCACGCAAGGCCTGGTTCAGGTCATAATACTCTTGAAGAGACTCTGCTGTACAATCCAGGTCGACTAATAGTTTTTGAGCTTTTTGCAGTCGATTGTGGTCAGGTACGCTCTCATCGTAGCACTTTTTAGCCGCTGCTACTTTATCCTCCTGTGCTTCAGAATTTTCAGCGATCTTACTTTTCTCTGACGTTGCCCAAGTTTGGACTTGATCCAGAAACAGTGATGCCTGTTGATAACCGGAAACACTTTCTTTCAGGCTTTTCAGAAGCCTGTTTCGATTTTGACGTTTGTATAAAAAATCCTGTTCAAGCCAGGTTCTCAGTAGCTCGTCTCTGTCGTCCTTTTTTTGTTTCAGATCTACATAGTCTCTTTGCTTGCTGGTAACCCTGTCAATTTCTTGCCTGTTTCTGCCGTATTCACCCATTTCGGACTCGAAATCCTTTACTGCCTCTTTGAATTTTTTGAAAATCCTTTTAGCCTCACTGTCTCCAAACAGAAAAGACTTCAGGCTACTGCTTTTATTGGTTTCCAGTGTTTTCCCCCTGGAAAATGATTGAATGATCTGTGCAAAGTCTTTCAGGGTTTTCTCATTCTCTGCCAAATTGAGGGGCAACAGGTTGTGATTATACAGTATTTCATGATAGCTTTTTACCCTTTGCCATGATTCACAAACCAAGGCTTGTGCTTCTAGGTGTTCTTTAAGTACATCGAGCGGAAGGATATCTTCGTTCTTTAGAAAATCCTGTGTTTCCAGCGGTTTTTCGAATGGGGCTAAAACATCAAAGCCATATCCCCTTTGTACAATGAAAGCTTCAGTGTGGCTACCGGTCGACTCAATGTAAACTCCCAGGCAAATGAACTGATCCTTTTTGATTTCTACATTTAAGAAGGCGTATCCCAGATCGGTGCCTTTTCCGGCCCGCTGCAAAACCATACCGGCCGGTTTGCGCTCATCAGTTCCTTTGGTGGCGGACTCAAATGCCCCGGAACCCACAAATATCAATTGGAGCAGGTCACTGATCATACTTTTGCCGGTTCCGCTGTCCCCAATAAAATCGGTTCTCAAGGGATGGAATCGGTAGTTGAATTCCTGGTGGTGAATGAGCCCTAAAGTGGACAAACTGTACAAACGGGGAAATTGCTTCATGACGGAGAATTAGTTTTCAGCCACTCTTCCAGCCCGTTGATGTAATCCCCATAAATCTTGTGAATGCGCTGGAACGCTGGCCAGGTGTCGAAATAGTCATTGTCAAGAATAATCCAGCCAATTTTATGAAATTCTTTTAGTGCATCGGCAACTACCTTATCGAGGTTGTCATCGTTCATCCGGGTGGGATTCATCTTTTTAGCTTTGGCCAGTGTACGATAGAGCCCTGGTT
>JANQHO010000047.1 GCA_028277105.1 Owenweeksia sp.
TTTTGTTTCTACTCCCAGCCCCTTGGGCTAAGCACTTGTATTTCAAGATTGTATCCAAGGGTGGCACAAAATCCAAAAGGACATTTTTATCCAACAAAAGGCGGTTCGAACCAATTTTTTTCCAAAAAAGATCTGATTGCATACAAATCTTTTGAAGAAATAAGTTTTTCCACGCTACAGGCCGATTCCAGCGACCTACATCGGTTGGAGCCAGTTCAAACCAGCCCTCCTTACTTCGCTCTTCCTTACCTATTTCTAAAAACACGCCTGGAGGGCACTTATTTTTAGAAAAGTGCAAGCCCTCTGCTTGTGAAGCTCTACTATTGCGACTTGGCAAGACTAACAGCTTGATCTTAATACTTTGTTTCCCCACTTATACAACTAAGTCGTCCACTTATTGTGGCATTCTCCCAATAGGTAGTTTGGGTTTTCAATTAAAAGTTAATGTATAGAATTTAATGCGGTAAAATCTAATTGATTGGTTTTATAAAGTATTATCTAAATTAATCTTAGCAATGAAAAAAATTAATGTAGTAGCAGTAGTATTGTTAATGCTTTTTTTACTTCCAAAAAATCATTACAGTCAGAGCCAAGAAGAGAATAATGTAAAAAAGTATTGGGAAAATAGGGATAGGTTAAGAAAGTTTTTCCTGAAAATAGGCCCAGAGCCAGGAGAGAGTATTCCTATGAATAGAAGGAATAGATATGCACACAACACCATGCATTGGGGCGATGCCACTTCCCAATTAGGCTGGTATTTTATGGTTTTAGCTACTGAATATCAATTGTTGGCAAATGAGAACAAATCAACTGTTAAAACAGAAAATGAATTATACTTTGCTATAAAGGCATTTAAGAGATTAGATCAATATGGTGAATCTAATTATGCTGAAAAACTATTGAATAACAGCAATATTGGTATTAATGAAAACGGATGGTTTAATAGGGATGATGTACCCAGTAATTTTAATAGTAACTGGAGCAGGTTAGGTTTTGTAGAATCACATTCAGATTATTCCTCTGGAAGTCAAAACAACTTTAATGCATCCAATGAACCCAGTTTGGATCAGGTTGCATACATCATGCTGGGTTGTAAGTTCATAGTCACATATGTAGATCCTACAGTTCATCCAGATCCAGAAGGTAATGGTGGCTTTAACCTGGTAAACGAGGCAAGGGAGATAACCAAAAGGATAATGAATAGGTTCCTTTTGTTTAAAGACAACAAAAGAAATGATTTTAATACCACTTGGATTAGGGCATCCTGGTTCCCTAAAAAGAACTATTCTTTTGGAAACCCTGTAACGGGCTCGCAATTAAATTCAAATCACGATGACTTTATGTTTGCCATGGCAGGGCCATTAATTGAGCTAGGTCAAGAAATTACTGGTGAAAACTATGAGTTTGGCTATAAAAGCCAAATGGGTAATGGCCCTAGCGTGCAAGTAACTGTACCATATGGTAATATGCGAGAGTTTTTTTACAGAAGAACATTTCAAACAAGCAATCAACATTTCTGTATTGATCTAGCTGAACTCTTAGGAGTGGCAATAGGAATGGCCAATGTGGCTGGTATTGGAATAAATCTTTCACAAACAGTCGAATATGCGGTAAGGCTTGCCTTTTCTCAGGTGTGGAATGTGGATATAGGAGAAGCAGAAGAAAGATTAAGATTATGCATTCAGGAAAATTTTGCTCCTAAAACTTACCATATGAACAAAAGGTTCATGTATGCAATTTGTTCAGGAATATCGGCAGGTAATTTTGCCTATAGTGATGTACAGACAAATTCTAATAATCCTGTAGTTGTTTCATCCACTATCCTAAGAGATAGAATTGATAATAATGGTCCCAGAATTCATAGTTTAATCATTGATGTATTAAATGGCTATCAGGTGAAATCGAGCAACCTTAGCGTATACCAAAATATGCTTAACGGAATGCCCCTATGTGATGGCTGTTATGATTTTACTGAAAATGAAATAAACGGCCAGGCATTAAGTGGGAATGGTGGGGATCATTGGTCTAATGATAATATATGGCTTTCTAATGGTGAAGCAAGGAATTACGATGATGCCAAAGATATAGTCCCAAGAGGAAATAAACCAGGTCTTGACTATATGATTTTGTATAACCTCTATAGGTTGGCGATGTCTAATCAAATCAATTTACCTGAATACGGGGAAGAAGTAATATGCCCTTGTAAATCTACTAAGTTTCCTGAGGTAAGTAATAGTTTGAATATCCCAACTTGGGATGGCCATACTGAGATTATTTTACCTGAAGATAACCTGACAACACTTAATGGGATTAGAAAAGTTTATAAGTACGATTTTGATTATGAGGATTTTAATATAAACCTTGAAAAGTATTTAACTAAGGATATCAATATTCAAGGTCCTGGAAAATTGTTTTTATATGAGGATGTTAAAGTATGTGGTAATGCCAGGATGTACCTGAATAGGGCACCTAATCAATCTGAAGGTGAATTAATAGTCGGAAATAATCAACAAGCAGAAAATGCTGTTATAAGATTTACGGAGGGAACAGAACTTCATGTTCAAAATGGTGGTCTCTTAAATGTACAAGACAATTCCAGAACTATTATTGAGGAGGGGGCTTTGCTTAGGATATATCCCGGAGCAAGTATTAAATTAGATGGGCCTAACGCCATACTGGAAATACGGGGAAAACTGGAAATAATGCCTGGGGCAACATTTCAAACCACAGGGGAAGGTTATGTGCTTTTCAACATACAGAACCCTGATCCCAGCATTGCCCCATTCAATGTAGCGGCTTCACCAACCAGTAGAATGGTATTTGAGACATCAGATCCTGGCACCCCCTATAAACTGGTAGTGAATGCAGGTACTATACTTTACCCTGAATCAACACTAGGGGAATTCAGCGCTAAAAAAGTAGGTATAAGGTTGATGCAGGATTCAGAGATCATACTTTCCAGCAGGTTTGCCATTGAAGATAATTATGTGTTCGGCCAGGGGAGTAATGGCTTTACTTTTACTACCCTTACGTTTACACCTGTTATTTCAGGCAATACTTTTTTTAATTGTAAAAGAACTTTAGCCTTTATAGGAAGGGATAGGGGGAGGGATGTGAAAATTCGGTACAATACCTTTGAGTATAGTCTAGACCCTATTCTTCTTTATGAAACTTCAGCCCATATTGCCGGCAATAGTTTTATTGAATGCGGTGATATATCAGCGGGAATGATTTCAGAGCAATTAGCTCCCCCTTTAGGGGGTGGTTATTTGGGAGCCTTGAGAATAGAGTTAAATCGTTTTCAAAATACAAGTGCCTTGACCATTTTAGGGGCTTACTATCCCCATGTAGATTTTTGCGGTAATGTAGTTCAGTACAATAAAACGAATGGCTTTATGGAAGGGTGGGCCTATAGTGCAGAAAAAGCTCATAATACTTTAAAGTGTAATTATTTTGAACGTCAGACTCAGGCAGTACATTTATTGACCGCAGGTAGTGCAAATTTAAGTACCCAACAGTTCAGCTTTAGGTCTTTAGGAGGGGGGATATTCCCCAATGGCGGGAACAATATTTTCAATGAAAATTCTAATGGCCTTAAGGTGAGTAGCCCAAATGCTTATGGGGCAGATCGTGCTTTTCCTTATGCCTATATTCAAGAGGGCCAAAATTCTTTTCTGGCCACCTCTGTACCTGAGAAATCATCTTTTGTAGTAAATAGACAGAATAATTTTTGGGGGTTTGCCAAGATGTTTGATTTAAATGCCAATGGAAACTGGGAGATCAATGGTAATTACTGGGCTCCTTTGTTATCTACTACTAATTATACTCAGGGCGGCCCTGCTAATGTTATAGAGGAAAACAATCGTTCAGGAGGCTATCATTTTTCTATCCGTGATTTTAACGCCCCCAATTTTATAGTAGGTACTAACACTCCTCCTCCTGATGGTTGCCCAATTCTCGTATGGGATGATGCGGTTTCAGATCCTGATAACTTTAACCCTATTACAGTGCCAGGCACCGGGTTTAATATGGTAACCTCAGGATCTTCCAAAGTTTATATTGACCGGCCTTTTAGCCTGGATGGGCAAGGCTTTTCTTCTCCCCCTACAAATGTTGGGGCCGGCACTTTTAGCGGGCAGGGTTTTTATGCGGCTTTTAACAATGGTTTGGGAGGAATGACAGAAACAACTGTGGATGAGAATGATAATACAGTTTATATACCTTCGGCACAAGGCCTGCTAGATATGGCAGACCTGTTGATGAATACAGCCCATCATGTTACCATTGAAGAAAAAGATATTCATAACTTTGGTTATAAGGTTTATCTTCAATGTTTAGCCCGGGCTGTAGCATTAGATGTATTCCAGGAAGATCCCGTTGGAGAAAATGATCAGATCAATGCTGTACTGGGAGTATTTACAGCTATAGAAAATGATAACCTTCAGTATGAATTTTCTGAACCCGGTCGTTTCTATGAAAACAATTTTTTCCTCGGGGTGGACAAATGTCACTTGTACCGTTTATTCCAGCGCTATACAGAGGCACTAACTGTACTATCTTCTTTAAGTGTTATAGCTCAAACCAAAGACATTAAAACAGTTGATTATTTATCCTGTCAGGTAGAAAGTGAAAAAGACCTTTTTGAAGAGCATATATCGTGGATAGACTATCAGCAAAATATGGAAAGTTGTGGGGAACTGTTTGGGGAATATATAATAGCCCTTGGTTCTGTATTGGATACCACTGTAACAAATGACAGCACTTTTATACCCCCTGTAGATTCACTTTCTTTTAGTATTGCGCCTAATCCTGCCACTTCATATCTTATTGTTACAATTGATATGAATGTTGATGCGGAAGTCGATATAATTGTACTTGACTATGTTGGCAGCCAGCTAATGACTCAAAGCCTGGGTACTTTATTGGCAAACACTCAAACGTCAACCCAGCTAGATGTGAACGGTTTGCCGCCTGGTACTTATACAGTACTGGTTTATGCTGATGGCGTACCCTACGCAGAGCAATTCATTAAATTATAGAAAGCTTAAATCAGTTTTTAGATTTTTTAAACACTTTAAAATCAAAAAGTATAGCATGTAGGAAGCAGGCTTCAGGAGCCTGACAAATATATTTTCCTGATCAACTTCCACAATTACTCAGCAAATTTTGCTAATTGGTTTGAGGGGGTAAAAGCCACGGTGAAAGCTGTGGCTTTTTATTTAAAATGAACCCTCCCACAACACTTTTTAAACTTTAGCCCGCTACCACAAGGACAAGGGCTGTTTCTTCCAATACTCTTTTTAACTTTTTCTTTTTTCCGCAAGCGCATGTCTTGCTGAAACATATCTTTCATCAATGCATAAAGCTCAGGATGTTTTTTGGCCAGTAATTTGGGGCGTTCAAAGAAGTATTCACTGGCTACCGCGTAAAACTCTGCTTTATTGGTACCGCCATAAGAGTTAATGTCCGACTCTTCTTCGTAAATCTCTTCCATTTTTTGGTTAATCAGCTCCAACCAGGGGATGCTGTATTGTTTTTCCAATAAGGCTTGGGGAATGCCATCTATTTTGCCGTCCAGTTCATCAATTAGATGCACAAACTCGTGGATAGCGGTATTTTTCTTATCCGTTTCATTGGCAAAGCCATGGTGCAGGGCTTTTTGGGACAGGATCATCGTTCCACCCATATGTCCGGTACCTACCATGCCTAAAATAGTTTTGCCCTTACCTGAAATTTCATAGTCTCGATCAAAGCTTTCAGGGTAAATCAGCACCTCGTATAGATTGCTGTACTTCCAATCCGGAAAAGCAAAAACAGGAATAATCGCGCTAGCTGCAACCAATAATTTGTCGGTAGTATCAACTGTAGTTTTAATTCCGGTAATTCGGCAGTTGAGTAAAAACTCTTGAATTTTGTATTCAAATTGCTGCGCTTCTTCTGGAGATAGTGTTTGATAAAATGGAACTTTTCTGGTTAGGATGCTTTTCCATTCTTTGGGAATGGGCTTTTGCGGAGTTTTCCATTTTTTCTTTTTCCAAATAGATTTTAAAAGAAGCCAAAACCCAATCAAAATAACCAGAATAATAATATAGCTCATACAGAATTAGCAGTAGAGGGTATCGTTTATATTGAGAGGTTAATTTTAAGCTTTTTTATTTATAAAAATCCATAAAGAATAATTGCAAGCCTTTATTCTCGATAAATGGCAAGTAATTTTATCGCCCTAACTAAAAAAGCCTTCACTTTTTGTGAAGGCTTTTAGTTTCTGAGGATCATTAATTGATCTGGATGTACCGATACTATTTAGTAAGGAGCATTCTCTTAGTGTCAATAATTTCACCGTCAACTACCAGGCTGTAAATGTATAACCCGGCTTCTAAGGAGTAGCCGTTCAGCTCAACAGGCTCTCCCTGAAGAGCAAAACTTTTCTCTTGTTTTCCGTTCATATCGAAAATAAAGAGCTCTGCCTTTGTATATGTGTCAGGTAAAGTATAATTGATAGTGGTTGACTCATTAAAAGGATTAGGAGTGTTTTGCGATAAAGATGCTTTGGCTATTGCCATTTCATCAGTCAAGTCAACAGAGCCAGAATTAGTACTTTCTTTCTCATCCAAGAGTTCGTCTATCCTGGCTTCTAAAACATCAATCGCTTCCTGCTGATCCTTATGAGCCTGGATTAACATGGGGATAAAGGCCAGATAATTCACCGTTTTGTAACCATCTCTATCTTCCATTACCAGAGAAGGGAATATTTGCTCTAATTCCTGGGCAATAACCCCGTATTGAAGATTGTCTTTTAAACTTTGACTTACCGGACTATCTTCTTTAAAATTGTAAGTAGTGGGGTTTAATAAGCCTAATTTATCAGTAACCTCAGGCCCCATACTTTCGATATTACTCTTGAAACGTCTGTCAGAAGGGTTGGTAAAAGTTCCCAATACCTGAAGGTCGTTGTTAACCCTCACAAAACCGGTCATATTAATTACAGAAAAAATAGGGTCAACAGTCATATTAATATCACCCCCTCCAAACATAGAAATACTTCCATCCCTGTCACCGCTTTTAGTTCTCAAAACAATATTCCCGGCATCGGAATCGCTACCACTTCCGCCTGCCGTTATGAAGATACTTCCAGCGTTTTCGTCAGTTGTATTCTCGGTGAAAATATTAATGTCACCAGAGCCATCGTGGCCCTCGTCACCGGTACGGATCTCAATATTTCCATCGCGGCTCCCATCAATAGTAATTCTTCGGATAATTTTTCCTGCACCACGGGTAGGCCCGATCCTTAGATCTGACAAGGGAACTCCATCCTGACCTAGTCCTGAGTTCCAGAATAGAATAGCATCTTTAACACCATCACCGGTTAAAGACCCTCCGTCTCTACTTTCCTGCCCGGGAGCAATACCAATCAGATCTCTGTCTGCTAAGGCTAAGTTTACCGCATATTCATCAAACTGAAAGCGGGCACCATAAAGGTTAATATCTAGTGTAGTAAAGCCTGGGCCACCCAAAGTGAACCAGCGAGTATCATTTGCTTCAGCACCAAAATCCCCTTCTAAGAGATGACCATAGTTAAATACTCCACGACCAGATCCAACTTCACCTTGTAAGAGTAAACCAACTTGAAAAGCACCTGAATATTCAGAAGAAAGTGCATCAAAATCAAAAGGGTTAGTAATCCCTATTCCTACCCGGGTTGTAGGAGGGTCTGCACTTAGAACATTTCCTGTTACTGGATCCCAGATTTGCGCATGAGCCGAGATAAAAGCCATCAATAAGATGGCGGTTAATAAGTAATTGGTTTTCATAATTTCACGTAATTAAATTAAAGATTTTATTAAACTTTTGTTAAAAAATACAATTAAATGTAAATCATTTATTAATCAGAAAGTAATGTGTTTTTATTATGAATAAGATGATTATATTTTATTTTAAATTTTAAATATTTGATTTAGTATGTTTTATGATATAAAATGTAATTGTTATGTTTCTGTTAAATTTCTTTATAATGCACTTTGTTTTGATTTAGCCAAGCACACTATTCTTATCTGTGTATATTTTGCTGGTCTTTTCTAAGAAAAGCTCAAATCACATATATTCAGTTTACTTTTGTGGCTTGTTCAATTAGATAGACCACATGAAAACCAAAAAAGAGATTGTAAATAACTGGTTGCCGCGCTATACAGGTACGGAGCTAAATGAATTTGGCGAGTATATCTTGCTAACCAATTTTTACAATTACGTAGAAGATTTTGCCCGGCAGTTTGAGGTAACGGTAAAAGGACTTAAAAATGCCATGCAAACAGCTACTGCCAACAACATCACCGTCATCAATTTCGGTATGGGCAGCGCAATGGCCGCTACTGTAATGGATCTGCTTAGCGCCATTAAACCCAAAGCGGTTTTGTTTTTGGGAAAATGCGGAGGACTTAAAAAGCAAAACAAAATAGGCGATCTCATCCTTCCCATCGCGGCTATCAGGGGTGAGGGAACCTCTGATGACTACCTGCCGCCCGAAATACCGGCCTTGCCTTCTTTCCGTTTTCAGAGAGCCATTTCCTCGGTAATTGTCAGCAAAGGGCTGGATTACTGGACCGGCACCGTTTACACCACCAACCGCAGGGTTTGGGAGCACGATGAGGAGTTTAAAGAATACCTGAGGGAAATTAGGGCGATGGCCATTGATATGGAAACCGCCACGGTTTTTACCGTGGGCTTTAAAAACAAAATACCGCACGGAGCTTTGCTGTTGGTTTCTGACAACCCTATGATACCAGAAGGGGTAAAGACCCGGGAAAGTGATAAAAAGGTAACCTCTGAATATGTGAACACTCACTTGCAGATCGGTATAGAATCATTACAGGAACTGATCTTTTCAGGAGAGTCTGTAAAGCATTTGAGGTTTGAGTAAATATATCAGCTATTGAATGGCTGCCTCTTTTACTTAGTTTCTTCCTGTATCTTTATGGAGAGGGGTAAATTAAGGTTAACCATAAACAGCTTATTAACTTTTTAACGTAAATGGTTTAAGATGTAAATAGCCTTTGAAATTTTCAAAGGCTATTTGTACTAATATTAATGAGTAATATTTAGTCGGGTAGTTTTTACATCATCCATACCCTATATGCTTCAGCATCTTTTCTACTTAAATTTTTACATTCAGTATATTAATAAACTTAAATTGTAGTATTTTCCACTCATATTTGGTGTTCTAATTTTAGTTTTATGAAGGGAATTGTATTCACAAAGTTTTTTGAAATGATTGAGGAAGAAAAGGGCTACGATTTAGTTGATACAATTATTGAAGAGGTAAAACCCGATTCGGGGGGCAGCTATACAGCCGTTGGTACTTACGATCACAGTGAGATCGTAGCCTTAATAGTTTCTTACGCTAAACATACCGGGCAAAATGTAAGTGATGTTTTAAAGGATTTTGGCAAATATCTTTTTGATGTTTTCTATAATAATTACAGCAGCTTTTTCAATCCTAATCACACTGCTTTTGATTTTCTCAAATCCATTGATAATTATATCCACATTGAGGTAGCCAAACTTTATCCCGATGCTCAGTTACCGAGGTTTAAAACAGAAGAACCCCAAAAAGGAACCTTGGTAATGACCTATGTTTCTACCCGAAAAATGGCCGATTTAGCTTACGGGCTGATCGAAAAAACTCTGCAACATTTTCAAGAAGAAAAATCCATCATAATGGAAAATGTGGAAGCCGGTGGAAGTGTCGTAAAATTTACTATTAGCTAGAAATTTTTATTGGTTTTGAAGGAGCTGGAGGTTTTAAAAAGAAGGCTGGAAAGGGAAATAAAAGCCAGAAAAGAGGCGGAGCGCATTTTGGAAGAAAAGGCTTTGGAGCTTTTCCATAGTAATGAACAATTGCGCAAGCTCAATCAAAACCTGGAAGATACGGTTCAAAAGAGAACCAGGGAACTGGCACAAAGCCAAAAGCAATTCCAATCTTTAGTAGAGTCGGCAGGCGATATTATTTACAATGCCAATGTGAAAGGTCATTTCACCTATGTCAACCCCATGTCTGAGAAGGTTTTAGGTTACAGTAAAGAAGAACTGATAGGTCGCCATTACACTGAGTTTGTTCAAAAAAAGTACGTGGATAAGGTGCGCCAATTCTATCTCCAAACTTTAAAGAACAATAAAAAAACCAGCTATTACGAATTTCCTGTGATCAATAAAAAAGGCAGAATTATTTGGCTGGGGCAAAAAGTACAAATCGAGTATCAGGCGGATGGCAACCATAAAATTACCGCTGTAGCCAGAGATATCAGTGAATTGGTGCAAGCACGTAAAGCACTGGAATCCAGCGAAGAAAAATACCGCGGTATTATCAATAATATGGAGTTGGGGCTTTTGGAGGTAGACCTTAACGGTAAAATTACCAAGGCCTATGATTGGTTTTGCGATATGACAGGTTATACTGCCGAGGAACTGGTTGGTAAAGATCCTATTGAAGTATTTATGCGGCCAGAGCAGATTCCAATCATGAAGGAGCAAGATGCCAATCGCAAAAGGGGGCAAACGGGAGTTTATGAAATTGAGATGCGCAAAAAGAACGGAGAATACATCTGGGTAGCCATCAGTGGCGCTCCGTTTTATAATATCAAAGGAAAAATGATCGGGTCAATTGGTATCCACTTAGATATCAGCTACCAAAAGAAGATGCAGGCACAGCTGGAAGCAGCGCGGTACGAGGCAGAAAAAGCTCGTAAGGCCGAGCAGGATTTTTTGGCGTATATGAGTCATGAGATAAGAACGCCTCTTAATGCAGTGGTGGGTATGGCTAACCTACTAGCTTCTACCCGTTTGGATGACGCACAACAGGTATATGTGCAGGATATAAAATATGCGGCTGATGTATTGCACGGTTTGGTGAGTGATGTGCTGGACATTACCAAAATAGAAGCTGGAGAAGTGGAAGTGGTAGAAAGTGAGCTCAACCTGGAGCAATCTATTGCGATGCTCTGCAAAACCTTGGATTACCGGGCCAAGGAAAAGGGCAATAAACTCACTTACTCGATTAAAGAAAATGTTCCTGCATTTATATTGGCAGATCGCAATTTCCTCAACCAAATTTTGTTGAACCTACTGGGTAATGCCCTGAAATTCACAGAAAACGGAGCAATCAAAGTAGCGGTAGAAAAAATTGGTGAAGTAGAGGATGGTGTTTTTTTGAAATTTGAAGTTTCAGATACGGGAATAGGTATTAGTGCGGATAAAGCAGATAAGGTTTTTGAACGCTTTAAACAAGAAAAGGCCGAAACCCAAAGGCAGTATGGCGGTACGGGCTTAGGCCTGGCCATTAGCAGGCAGTTGGTTGAATTGCACGGAGGCAGAATTTATGTGGAGAGCAAAGAAGGGGAAGGCTCTACCTTTATTTTTTCTTTTAGAGTAAAAGAAGTGGAGACCTCTACGTCTAATACGTTTGTACCAACTGGTGCAGAGACCCATTCTTTAGAGTCGGCCTTTATTTTAGTAGCAGAAGACAATGAGTTTAACCTCAGATATATACAAGCGTTACTCGATCAGTGGAAGGTAAAGTACCGCATAGCAAGCAATGGCAAAGAGGCGGTTCGTTTGTCTGAAATAGAAGAATTTGACCTGATCCTCATGGATATGCAAATGCCTGTACTAAATGGTTATGAAGCTTGCCAGGCTATTCGTAAAGACCCTGGCAACCCCAATCAAAATGTAGCCATACTGGCTTTGACGGCTTCAGCGCTACTGGATGAAAAGCGGAAGGCCAGGGAAGCAGAAATGAATGACCACCTCACCAAACCCTTCACGCCAGATCAACTGTACGCTTTTATCAGTCAGAATTTAAGGATTGAAGTGAGTGAAAATGTAAACGAGGAAGTCCATCAAAATGCTTTTTCAGCCCTGGGTTTACCCAAAGGTTTTGATGCAAAAGCCTTGGAAGATACCTATCAGGGTGATATAGAATATGCTTTGCAAATGATAACTCTCTATATGAAGAGTATAGAAGAAGAGTGGAAAAAAGGAGAAGCTAATTTGAAAGCCAAAGACTATAAAGAACTCGTTACCTGGGTGCATAAACTCGCTTCTAACTTTACTATGGTGGGCTTACCCCATATTAGTGAACAGTTTAGAAAAACAGAAAAGGAACTAAAGGAGAAGAAATCTCTAACGGGCTACCAAACAAAAATTGAGAAGCTGATTTTAGAAGTGAAAAAAAGCAAACCCAAAGTAAAAGAACTAGGCGAAACCTTGTTAAAAGCCATTGAAAATGATTAAAACCATAGTAGTTGACGATGAACTGATGGCGCGGGAATCTTTGAGCTATCTCTTAAAGAAGTTTGAGGAAATAGAGTTATTGGAAACTTTTGAGTCTGCGATTGATGCCCGCAAATATTTGCACGAAAAGCAAGTGGATTTAGTCTTTCTGGATATTGAAATGCCAGACCTCACGGGCATGGAACTTTTGGCCACCGTAAAGGAATTACCCGAAATAGTTTTAACTACCAACAACCCTGATTATGCCGTAGAAGCTTTTGAGTACCAGGTGCTGGATTTCCTCACCAAGCCCATCAATTTCGTGCGCCTTTCCAAATCCATCGAACGCTATAAACTCAAGCACGGAAACGATTCGGAAGAACGGGAAGATATGTTTGTGCGCTCTGAAGGTAAATTCGTAAGGATTGCCTTTGAAGATTTGCTTTACGCTGAAACCATGGATGACTATATGTGCCTGTACATGGCCGATCAACACAAGCACATTATCCATTCCACCCTTTCAAAACTGGAAAAGGAATTGCCTTCCGATAAATTCCAAAAAGTACACCGCAGCTATATTGTTAACCTTTCCAAAATTGCCGACCTCGATGAGACCACCCTGGTCATCAAGAATAAAGTTATTCCGGTGAGCCGGTCCTTTCGTCCCATTTTAAAGAATCGCCTCGGTTTAAAGTAAAAATTACCAAAAACCGAAAAATAGCTACCGAACTCCGAATTCTTCCCTTCCGGTTGCGTATATCTGAGTTCATTTGTCTCAGAATTAACAATAAAACCCCAAAGAAATGAGTGGAATAGTAGGTTATTTAGGAAAAGAACAAGCGTATCCAATCTTAATTGAAAACTTAAAAGAGCTTGAGAGCTATGGTTATGACAGGGCAGGAATTGCCTTACTAAACGAGACTTCTCTCAATATTTACAAAAAGAAAGGAAATATTAAAGGCCTGATGGCTTTATGTAAAAATGAAGACCAGACAGGAAATGCAGGTATAGGTTATACCCGTTGGGCTACCTACAGTGAAGTGAACCAGGTTAGTGCGCATCCGCAAACCACAAAATTTGGCAGTATTGCTTTGGTTTACAGAGGTGTTATGGAAAACTACAGAGCCTTAAAAGTTGAACTCCAGGTTAAGGGCTACCGCTTTGTCGGTGAATCAGGTAGTGAGGTATTAATTCACCTTATCGAAGATATTTACCAGAGGGGTGAATATCCCCTGGAAGAAGCGGTATGCCTGGCCATACAAAAGATCAAGGGCACATTCTCAATGGTGGTAATGTCAAAAAGAAGCCCCCGGAAGATGATAGCCGTTAAAAGAGGTAATACACTAGCTGTAGGCAAAAAAGAAGATGGCTTTTATATAAACAGTTGTTCTTCTGCTCTTTTAAAGCATACCAAAGAGGTAGTTAATTTAAAAGACGATGAAATAGTTACTGCTACGCTTGACGGTAAGATGAGTATAAAAACACTTGATAATGATTCAGTTATGCCCGAATTTATAGAATTTCCGGATAATTCCCAAAAAATGAAAAAATCGGAATATGAATATCACATGCTTAAAGAATTGTACGATCAAACCGATGAGGTTATGAATTATCTGAAAGACAAATTAGATCAGGGTGGATTGCCTTTGGACTTAAGATCCATAAAAAAATATAACTCATTCTTAAAAACTGCTAGGAGCATCATATCCTATAATGTATCCGTACTGAGAGGGTTCAACTTTGATGTAAGAGCAGGAAAACCATATCAGGCAGCGTAAAGATTCATTCATACCCTATTGAGATACTTAAAGCTGACAGAAAAAGAGTATTTATAAACGGTAATACAATAAGAAACATTTAAAGTTTTCATTTTGGGTTTAGCAAGAGAGGGGGCAGCAAAGCTGCCCTCTTTTTTATATACACCAAAGGCTGATCAAAAAAGATCAAATTGTTGGTTGAGAAATAAAGAATCCCAAAGATTGTTTAAACTTGTTACGAGCTTAAAGCCTAATAAAAAATCTATGTCTGCCCCTAAACCATTCAACACTATAGCAACTGCAGTGGCCTTTTCACCTAATATGGAGGCCAATGTCAGTGAGTCTGTCCGTATAAAAGAAATGTTGGGCAAGCAGCTTATCCTTATTCACATAGGCGAGAAAAAAGAAGAGGAAGCGGCAGGTTTAGAACAGGTTTTAAGAGAAACTGGTTGCAATATGCAAGAAGTAAGGGTTATCTGGGAAAATGGAGACCCTGTAAATGCCATTTTGAGAGTGGCCGAAGAACACCAGGTTGATTTACTGATAGCCGGAGCTTTGCCCAGGGAAGGGTTATTGAAATATTACATGGGAAGCATTGCCCGCAGGCTGGTGCGAAAGTCAAACTGTTCAGTTTTATTAATGACCCGCCCCAGTAAATTAAAAGCTACTTGTGGTATAGTAGTGGTGAATGGGCTGGATCATCCCAAAACCCCTTACACGGTAAAAATTGGTGCTCAGGTAGCCAAAAATCTCGGTTCTACAGAAATGGTCGTCATAGAAGAGTTGGATCCGGCCAAAGCGGGAAAAAACTACGATAGCGACAAACAATTGGAAAAGGTGAACAGGCAGCGTCAGGAGTTACAGGAAAGAGCCATTAACAGGATCAGGGAAATGATCCATAACCTGCCTGAAGATATCAGGCCGCCTTCTATTAAAGAAAAAGTAATTTTTGGTAAGAAGGGTTATACCATCGGACATTACACCCAAACGGCCAGTGCTGATTTACTGGTAATGAATTCGCCTGATACCAAACTGGGGTTTCTGGATAGGGTTTTTACCCACGATCTGGAGTATATATTATCAGAACTACCCAGTGACCTGCTGATCGTTCACAGTACAGAAAAAACCACTTTTTGAAAAAGTTGCCATTCAAGAATATCGGAAATAATCTCTTTGCCGGTTTTGCAGTCTCTATGGTAGCCTTACCGCTTGCCCTGGGTTTGGCACTGGCTTCGGGAGTTCCTCCTGTTGCGGGATTGGTTACCGCTGTTATTGGCGGGATACTTACAGCATTATTGGGCGGCTCCAATGTAACCATAACCGGCCCTGGTAATGGACTGGTAGTGGTAACCCTTAGTGCCGTAAGCATTTTAGGAGCAGGGGATGCTTTGGCGGGTTATGCCCTTACACTGGCAGCCATAGTGTGTTCAGGGGTAATTATTTTGCTTTTCGGGCTAATGCGCTTTGGCGCCCTGGGAGATCTTTTCCCTTCCGCAGCGGTACAGGGCTTACTGGCAGCCATAGGTCTTATTATTATGTCCAAGCAGCTTCATGTTATGCTAGGAGTTGTCAATCCTGAAGCAGGATCGACAGTAGAGCTCTTTGCCACATTTCCTTCCTCAGTTCAGGATATAACTAATGGCGAAATACCCTGGTTGGTGACTTCTATTGGTTTAGGTAGCCTGGTTTTGATGTTCCTGCTTTCAGCCAGCCGCAACAAATACCTGAGATTGATCCCACCTCCGCTATGGGTAGTTTTAATGGCTATAGGTTTGAGTTATTTATCCCTTAGCAGTTCATTGCTGGAACCTATCCAGCCGGATTATCTGATCAGCATACCCGATAAGGTGGTCAGTGAGCTCGGTTTTCCCGATTTCTCCAAAATAACCGAAGGATCCTTTTGGTCAGTTGTTTTATCGCTCACTTTTATCGCCAGCCTGGAATCTTTGTTGAGTATTAAAGCGGTGGATAAGCTCGACCCTCAAAAAAGACGCTCTGATGTAAACAAAGATCTAAGGGCTTTAGGTATGGCTACTATCGTCTCGGGTTTTTCAGGTGGGCTAAATGTTGTGAGTGTTATTGCCCGCAGTTCAGTAAATGTGAACAACGGTGCTACCAACCGTCTGTCTAATATGTTTCACGGTTTGTTCTTATTGTTGTTCGTACTGGCCTTTACCAGGCCGTTGCAAAAAATCCCTTTACCGGCTCTGGCCGCCATTCTGGTTTATACCGGTTACAGGCTGGCTTCCCCTTCTGTATTCAGGAGTATAGCAAAGGTAGGTTGGCAACAACTGACCATCTTCATTATTACCCTGCTTACTACGCTGTTTACCAATCTGATCACCGGAATTTTTACCGGTATACTGGCTACTCTTCTTTTTCAACTCCGTATTCTCAAAAAAGCAGATGTGTTGTTGCGCTATGTTTTTAAGCCCAATACCCTTTTATATCAGGAAAACGATGAGCAATACCACCTTAGCGTAAAAGCTTTCAGCAGTTTTTTAAATTACCTGGGATTAAAGAAAAAGCTGGATTCCATACCTCCTTCCTGTAAGGTTATAGTTGATTTCAGCCTTGCAGAATTTGTGGATTATTCCGTATTGGAGCATCTGCAGAACTATTCCTATTCTTTTAAGAGCAAGGGAGGGGATCTCGAAATTATCGGACTAGACAATCTTGATACCGATACAGACCACCCGCTGGCTCCCAGGATAAAGGGCAAAGGAGTAAAAGGCTACACCAGGGCAGGCAAGACTTCGTCAGGGCTTACGCAAAGGCAAAAATCACTGCGGCTTTTCAGTAAAAAGCTCGGTTGGGAATTCATCCCCGACTATTTTTACAACCTCAGCAAATTCAATGGCTTTAAATATTTCTCTATCCGTATCATCGACTCCGGACACAACAGGATTATGGGAACCATTGGCAGTATAAAAGTGCACATGGCTGATATTAACTATCACGAAGGAGAGTTAAACGCCAGGAATGATCTTCAAAGTACTATGATAGTACTGAGTATACCCGAAAGAATACCCGGATTTGTATTGGAAGAAGAAAGTCTTTTAGATAAAGTTTCCAATCTGGCCGGTTTTACAGATATTAATTTTTCCATGCATATCGACTTCTCCAACAGGTTCAGATTAAAAGGAAATGACGAAAAAAGGATAAGAGCTTTTTTTGATGATAAATTGCTTACTTTTTTTGAAGAAAATAAAGCTTATCGGGTTGAGTCCAATGGGTTGAGTTTGTTGATCTATGATAAAGAACGCCTTAATACAATTAGTGAAATAAAACAATTAGTTAGTTTTGCTAACAGGTTGGGCCAATTGCTCGATTCCCGTTTACAGAAGTAGAGATGCTAAAACTAAAATTACCTACAGACCCCCGCTGGGTAAATTTAGCGGAGAACAATATAGAAGAAATACTCACCGACCATGCTTTTTGTGAGCAAAAGGCAGCCTCTACAGCTATTTCTCTTTTGGTAACTTATCCGGAACATTCAGAACTGGTTACCGAAATGTCGGCCATAGCCATAGAAGAAATGGCCCATTTTCAGATGGTACATAAAATCATTTTAAAGAGGGGTTTTACCCTGGGGAGGGAACGCAAAGACGAGTATGTTTTGCGTATCAATCAATTTTTTCCCAAAACCGGGAACCGGGATGAGCGTTTGATCAACCGGCTTTTAATAGCGGCTCTGATAGAAGCCCGTAGTTGTGAAAGATTTAAAGTTTTATCAGATAATATTTCAGACCAGGAGCTTTCCGATTTTTACAGAAAGCTTATGGTCAGTGAAGCCAACCACTATACGATGTTTCTTCGACTGGCCCGGCATTACGGCAAAAGGGAAGAAGTAGACGCCAAGTGGGAAGCATTGTTAGAGTTCGAGGGTGAAGTGATTCGTGATTTTGGTAAGAAAGAACACATCCATGGCTAAATGACAATTACAGAAAGCTCATTCAATCTCTACAAGCAGTTAGCGGCTAATATTCCCGACTGTGCCATTTACATTCTCGACAGAGAATATGATTATATCCTGGCCGAGGGCGAGGAAATGCAAAACAGCGGTATGGCGTCAGAAGATCTCATAGGCGCCAATTTTTTTGAAGTATGGCCCCAGGAAGTTACCCAAAGCCTGGCACCCTATTTTGAAAAAGCCTTTATAGGCGAGCGGCACAAAGTGGAGCAGAAATTCGACCAGTACTATTACGTGCAAACCTTTATTCCTTTTAAGAATGAAACGGGCGAGGTAGAAGCCGTTATGATGGTATCGCAGAATATCTCCGAACTGAAATACGTAAAACAACTTTTGCTGAAAACAGACGATGAACTCCAGCGGAAGAACAAACTATTTGAGACCCTGGTCAATACGGTTGGCGAAGGAATCATAGTGGCCGATCACGCTGGCAATGTACTGTTGATCAATCCGGCAGCAGCGGAAATACTGGATCTGCCCGGCCCTACGGGACACCTGAAAGACTGGAATAGCATTTTTGCCCTGCGCAGCAGGATAGGAGGACGAGAGCTTAGCCTGTCGGAACTGCCTTTTGCAGTAGCTATGAAAGGCGGTAGGCTGGATGGCTATGAGTTATTCATTGAGAACAGGCTGACCAGTAAAAAGATATACATCGAAAGTTCAGCCCGTCCCCTTATCAGTGAGCTGGATGGTAACCTGGGAGCAATTGTGGTTTTTCGCGATATAACCGGCCGGAAAGAAGTAGACTCCCTAGTGCACGAGAATATCGAAATGCTGAACCTGCAGAACACCAAAATGGAGCAACTGCTCAAAAATTCCATTCAAAACTTGCAGGCCCCGGCTATAAACCTATCCTTAATTTGCGATAAGCTTAAGAGCCACGATCTTTCGGCCAATGAAAAAGAGGAACTATTGCAACAACTGGCTTATCTCAGTGCCTATTTTAAAGAAACCCTGGATTCACTGGCTGACGACACCTTTACACAACTGGCCCAAAAGCAGGAGTGGGGAGAGAATTCCTTTTCAGAAGTCACTAAGTATTTTTTAAGGGATTTCCAGAAGGAAATAGAAGTGAACGAGATTAAGATCACCAATCATTTTGAGGTGATGGCCATGAAATACCCCACCCAATTTTTTAAGAACATTATTTACAACCTTCTCAGTAATGCCTTGAAATTCAGGTCTAACAAGCGCAAACTTAAAATATATATCAGCACTTACCTCAGCAACCATAGAATTGTTTTGGAAGTAAAAGACAATGGCTTGGGGATAGACCTCAAACGTCACCGCGAAAAACTCTTTGGCCTGTATCAAACCTTTCACAAGAAAAAAGAATCGAAAGGAGTAGGGCTCTTTTTGGTAAAGAACCAGGTAGAATCGCTGGGCGGTAGCCTGGAGGTGGAAAGCGAACCCGGTAAAGGTTCTGTTTTTACCGTTACTTTTTAAGCCCCTTTTGAGGTTTACACTTTATGGAGTAACATTGCCCTAAATTTCACGTAATGAAGAATACAGCCCTAACCGATATTCACGTTAAACTCGGAGCCAAAATGATCCCTTTTGCAGGCTACAATATGCCGGTACAATACGAAGGTTTAAAGGCAGAACACCACAATGTAAGGGAGAATGTAGGGGTGTTTGACGTGAGCCACATGGGAGAATTTTTGGTGAGTGGCAACCAGGCTCTGGCCTTTTTGCAAAAAGTTACCTCTAACGATGTAGCTAAACTGACCGATGGCAAAGTGCAGTACAGTTGCTTTCCCAACGAAAAAGGTGGTATAGTAGACGATCTGCTGGTTTACCGTTTTAACGAAAAGGAATATATGCTGGTGGTTAATGCCTCCAACATTGAAAAAGACTGGAACTGGCTGGAGACCCATAAGCAGGAAGGAGTAACCCTTACCGATCGATCAGATGATATCTCCCTGCTGGCCATACAAGGCCCTAAAGCAGCTGAAACCCTGCAAAGCCTTACTGAAGTTAAGTTAGAAGAATTGACCTACTATACTTTTGTACGAGCTGAACTGGCCGGCATACCCAATGCCATCATTTCTGCTACCGGTTATACCGGGGCCGGAGGTTTTGAGATCTATGTAGAAAACCAATACGCAGAAAAATTGTGGAACGAAGTATTCAAAGCAGGAGAGCCTTACAGCATCAAACCTGCGGGATTGGGTGCACGCGATACTTTGCGGCTGGAAATGGGTTTTTGCCTCTATGGTAACGATATAGAAGATACCACTTCTCCCCTCGAAGCAGGCTTGGGGTGGATCACTAAATTCAATAAGGATTTCATCAACAGCGATAATCTAAAAAAACAAAAAGAAGAAGGTATCAGTCGCAGGCTGGTAGGCTTTGAAATGCACGAGCGTGGCATTCCCCGCCAGGGCTATGTCATCAAAAACGATAAAGGGAAAGAAATTGGCCGGGTCACTTCCGGCACACAATCCCCATCTTTAAACAAGGCCATTGGTATGGGCTATGTAGAAGTGGCCTGTAAAGATCCCGGCACCAGAATATCTATCGAAATACGCAACAAAGCCGTAGCTGCTGAAGTAGTGAAACTGCCTTTCTATAAAAAATAGGAGGAACTATCCTAAAAGTTTAGTATCTGGCTTTACCGGGCTAGCCCGGTAAAACCATCTTCATTCCCTGGTTTAATATTTCCTGCTACCCATTCGGGAATACAATTCGCCCCGTTTTTTAAGGCAAAAGCATATAGAAAAAGGCTAATAAACGGGCTCATCCATCATTTTACAGGCTTGTCAGTTTTGTGGTAAAAAGGGTAATACCCTTTAAGAGACAATTAAAGTGAAAAAAAGCTAAAAAAATTCAGGATAAACCCTTAAAAGGAGGAAGAGATTTTGGTAAAAATCGCAAAAATGGAAGGGGAGAATTGAAAAATTTGCGGAAATCCGTAAAATGGGAGCATCAGCATAAGAATGGTATTGCATTTTAGGAAATATCGCAAAAACAAGGTTCTTACACCGTAAATATTGGTTTTGAGACTTAAAACAAGGGTTATAAGTTTGGTAAGAGAAATTTAATACTGATTAATAATAATATTTATGTTTGGTTATTCTCATTCAACTTCATTGATAAAAAAGTACGTAGCAGTACTTCTGTTTTGTGGTACAATCTGTCCTTCAGTTTTAAAAGGTCAAAATACCCTAACAAAGGAAGCAACAATTGACAGAGAGTGTCATTTCGTCTTAAAGATTCAGCCATTGTATGCCATCACTCATGGTATGTTATATGGTGAGGTGGAACTGTTTTACAGGCGTAATCAGTCTATAAGCTTTCAATATGATTTTACCAGAAAAACAGGTAATGAGGGGCTTGTTTGTATTTCGTGTTTCTTGGCAGAAGGAGCCGAAAAAAGAAACCGTTTAACCCTTTCTTACCGTTATTATCCCTTGATGAAACATGATATCCCCTTATATATTTCTACCTACCTGAGATACCGACATTGGTACGGAGATCATAGCGATGAAAACTATTCCATGATTGAACTGCAAAGCTTTGCCGCTGGTTTTGCAATTGGGAGCCATTTTGGTTTAGGAAAAAGGTTTAGCCTGGATAGTTTTGCAGGTTATGGGGCTTACTGGTGGCATGATAAAGCTGAAGAGTTTGAATCAGATATAATTAATCACCTTCTGTATAATGATATCAGGATAGGTTTAGTTTTAGGTATCAAATTACTATGAGGTTACAACAAAAAAAACAATTACCCAATTGTAAATGAAATAACTATACAAATTAAAGTTAATTAATATATTGAAGTGATTAATGCGTTTAATCGTAAAGTTTAAAATTGAAAAGATGAAAATACCATTTTTTAAACTCACCATTCTAGTAACCTTACTGCTCACGATTTCTTGTAACAAAGAAAATGACGATGAGTTGCCTACTTCGGTAAAAGGGCAAGTACGTATTTACGGTACAGAAAACCCTTTGCATAAAGGATTACCCATAGACATTACCCTGATGGAACAATACACGCCACATGATGGCGCACCCATTGGTTCAGGGGGCAGTGCCTACCGGGAGATAGCAACCGTTACAACGGATAGCCTGGGCTACTTTTCTTTTAATTTCAAAGGCAAAAGCAGCCCTACCTTTTACCTGGAGCCGCAATCCGTACCGGAACCCTATCGTTTCTCGGTCGATCTGGCCAGCCTGCTGGATAAGTACAGCGTAATACCGGGGCAAAATCAAACCAAGCACATCTATATGTACGCTCCGGGCTGGCTACAACTGTCCTTTATTAACCAAGGCCCTGTTCATGTAGGAGATTTTATTTCATACAATTTGGGTTCTGGCACTGACGGTAGAGTTTATGGCCCCACAGAAAACAATCCTGATGCTATGCCAGTATTGAGAATCTCTGGAAATGTAGATCAACCTGTAGCCTTTAATCTATTCAGAAATGGTGAGTGGTCATCATGGAAAGAATACTATTTCATACCTGCGTTTGATACAGCCCTTTATGAAGTAAATTATTAAAGTAAAGCCGCTGGGAGGGGCAACTCCCAACGGCCTCTTTCACTAACGTTTCATCTAAAACAACTAGCTATGTGCAAATATGTCTTTCTTGCCAGCTTTTTCTATACAGTATCATGCAGTAAATACAATGAAACTCTGCCTACCACGGCAAAAGGGCAGGTACGTATTTACGGTACAGAAAACCCTTTGCATAAAGGATTACCCATTAACATCACCCTGATGGAACAATACACGCCACATGATGGCGCACCCTTTGGCTCAGGGGGCAGTGCCTACCGGGAGATAGCAACCGTTACAACGGATAGCCTGGGCTACTTTTCTTTCAATTTCAAAGGCAAAAGCAGTTCTACCTTTTACCTGGAACCGCAAACCGTACCGGAACCCTATCGTTTCTCGGTCGATCTGGCCAGCCTGCTGGATAAGTACAGCGTAATACCGGGGCAAAATCAAACCAAAAACATCTATATGTATGCTCCTGGCTGGATTCAGTTAGAGTTTATCAATAACGGGCCTGTTCATGTGGGAGATTATGTTTATTACAAGTTAGGAACAAGTCAGGGTAAAATATATGGCCCAACCAATGTGAATCCCGATGCTATCGTTACCCTTGAATCATCTGGAAATACAACCCCGAGAGTTGTGTTTAACCTGAATAGAAATGGTGCACTAACCTCATGGACTGAGAACTACTTTGCACCAGCCTTCGACACAGCCTACTATGAAGTAGAATATTAAAGTAAAGCCGCTGGGAGGGGCAACTCCCAACGGCCTCTTTCACTAACGTTTCATCTAAAACAACTAGCTATGCGCAAACTTACCATTATTACAGCAATTTCTTGCTGCCTGTGGGCTTCCATGTCCGCTCAAACCAATTCAACGGCTCCGTTTTATGACAGCCTGGATGTCCGTTTTTTTCCTACCGGAATATTGCACGACCGCAGCCCCCTTTCACTGCTTTCCAAAGATTCCAACTACACTGCCAACCCTTACAATTTTAACGGGCAGTCACCAGCCTCTAAGTGTAAGATAGATCAATGGTATCAACTAAACCTGGATATGAAACAAGCTGCCCTGGGTGATAGTGTGGTAGTACCTGATGATACATTAAGGGCAAGAGTTACTCGACTCAAACAACAGGTAGATGTACCCATCGGATTGACCAATCTATTTTTTCACCGCATTACCCCCGGAGCATTGGACAGTTCATGGTTGTATTACGATACCATTCACAACGTTTACAAACACCTTCCTGATACCTTGTGGATTGATAAGAGTCAGGGGCATTACCTGTATTTCCCTAACCCCGATAGCTTGTCACAACTAGCCTTTGAGAAGCACAAGTTATTTGCCGCTGCTGCTGCTAACAGCGTAGTTTACAAAGAAGGCTGGCAGTTCAATATCAATTTTAAACTGGCGCGTGAGCTTTACATTTCCAATGACTACCGGCAACCTGACCTGATTGAAATAGATTTTGCCAACGGGCAAGGCTTTCAAACGGTCAGCATAGACGCTAATCAATCTATAGCCTATGATTTCTCCCAATTTAGTGGCTCTGGCGGGCAATGTTCGTGGCCCCCGGAATACGACCCTCACCCTTTTGTAGAAAAGGAACTGATCATTCGTGTTCATTATACTGGTGAACCCGTTTTGGAGAGCCGGATGCCTTTAACCATTGTCCCCTGCGTTTGTCCTCCTGATACAACGGTCAATTTGGGCAATCTGCCCAACACCTGTAATGTAAGTGTACCAGGCCATAGCCCCAGGCAGGCTAAGGGCTATATCGTTTACGGCAATGCCGAAAAGAAGATCAAGAAGCCTGTGTTATTGATTGAAGGCTTTGATTCAGGCCTGGAAGATTACGGCTTGTTGAACTGGAATACCATGTCAAGCGGGCGGTTTTTTGATGGGGCGGGCAACCCTATCTACGGTCACTTAGCCCAAATGCCTGATCTTTTTGATGACCTGCGCAATTCTGACTACGATTTGATCGTAGTCGATTTCAAGGACGGAAAAGACTATATCCAGAACAACGCCCTGGCCGTGGTAAAGCTTATCCAATGGGTAAATGCCCGACTGGAAGCTAATAATAGCGATGAGCAACTGGTAATAATGGGAGCCAGTATGGGTGGTTTGATCGCGCGCTGGGCATTAAGGCAAATGGAATTGCAGGGCTGCTGCCATAACACCCGTCTCTATGCCACTTTCGACACCCCTCACCGGGGAGCCAATATTCCCCTGGGGGTACAGCATTTTGCCAAGAACGCCAGCGATGCCCTGGGTTTCTATATCAGAGCTGCCAGGGTAAGTTATGAGGATGTGGTAAAAAGTCCCGGAGCCAGCCAGATGAGCCGGTATCACGTAGACCCTCAATCGGCTGCCAAGCACCAGGCATGGATGGCCGAAATAGACAATTTGGGCCACCCTCAGGACTGCTATCGTATTGCTTTGATCAATGGCAGTGATATGGCGGTAGACCACCCCATTACCACTACCGACAAAATTATGGTAGAGGCTAAACTGGCCCATGTTGCCCCCATTTCTTTTATTCCAGGCACTACCTGGGGTCATGTGTTAACCCCTCCGGCAGTGATACCTATGCCCGTTATTGATGCCAATTGTTTTGCCGAAGCCAACGGAACGGTCTTTCAATACAAAGACTTTTATACTACCAGCCGGGCTTTTATAGAGACCTTAGTGGTAGCTGGTTTAGTGTATGGAATAAACATATTACTTAAAGCCCTGAGCTATGTACCCTTTGTAGGTGGCCCCTGGTGTCTGACGTTTATCGCAGCCTTCCAAACTTTTGCAAATGTGGTTTTACCATCACTTCATGTTATCAGTCATATTAGTACCAGTATTACCAATACCGCCAATGCCCCGGCTGCGGTTATCAACTATACCGAAGCTCCGGGCAGTATGACCGATTTTCCCAAATCCCTGGAAAGATCCACTTTTGGTGTTGCCAAAGCCACCTGGCCTAACCACACTTTTGTGGCCTCCGTTAGCGGGCTGGATATAGATAGCAATGATCTTTATTTTGATGTTTTTCTTAACCGAACTTTTTTACTTGAAACAGGTATTATTCCATTTGATGATTATTGGGCCAATGGCCATGAAAGTGGAGAGCCAGACAGCAGAAACCAGTTCCACGTTCAGATAACTGCGGAAAACCGCGCCTGGATTATTCAGCAGTTAGAGCAAAACCGTACCCAACAAAATGCCTTGCAGGATTCTTCCGGCCACATGCCCCAGGCCAAAAGGCTTCAAACGGTTTACAATCTGGGCTTGCCCTCGCAGAATTTCTTGAACAGCCTGACTATCAGTTCAGGAGGAATACTCAATGTAAACAAATACGGAACTGCTGGTTTCAGCAGCGGAACCCAACAGACGGCCTATCTTTCCGATTTTGATCTCTATACGGCTAATCCCGCCTGTGATTCTGTTGTCGTGCGGGTTCAGTCAGGTGGGACATTCAACATTGGTGATAATAATTATGTTACCATAGGCCAGGGGGTTGACAACAACAAGGCCCAGGTATATTTCCGCAAGCATTCCGTTTTAGAGGTTGAGGCAGGTGGAAGTTTGAATATTCGAGACAATTCGAGTTTGACCATTGAAAAAGGAGCCGAATTGATCATTCACCCAGGAGCCAAAATAGAACTCGAAGGTGAAGCTTCGGTTCTTGAAATCCAGGGCAAACTCACCTTAAAACAAGGAGCCGTATTTGCCCCTACAGGAAATGGTGTGGTGCGCTTGAACCAATCCGGGGTAGTGACCCAAACCAGCGATTACCTCGATTTTGGGGGAGCCAATGTAATGCACTTTAGTGGCAATAACCCCTCTCATACCCGGCTTGAAATTATGGATAATGCCCTTTTCCCGGCTGGTCTGGATAGCCTCATTATTAGCAATATCCAGGTAAAAATAGGCGACCATAAGGAGGTTTCCATTTACAGTTCTTTCGATGCCCAAAACGCCACCTTCACCAGTATTTCCGGTGGCCAATATGCCCACCAGGGTTTGAAGCTCTACGGACAACCCTTCACCCGTATCCGTCATTGTACTTTTACCGGGGGGCTGTATGCGGTCAGGGCTTTTCTAGCCAGTGCTGGCGGCCCTCTCAAGCTCGAACATTGTTCTTTTAGTCAAAATGATTATGCCTTACAGGTTTTCGGCAAAAAATTCGAGTTAGACCACTGCGACTTTAACCAGAACAAACGG
>JANQHO010000066.1 GCA_028277105.1 Owenweeksia sp.
AAAACACTGCTAGAATTCGGTTGCGGAACCACACGGTTTACCCGCTGGTGGCACCAGATAGGCATTGAGGCCACCGGAGGCGACATCTCCCCTTTTATGTTGGCGCAAGGGCGTCAGCTTTTTGCGGGCGATCTGGTTTTGGCCGATTCCCACTTTATGCCTTTCAAAGATCAAACCTTTGATGCACTCGCTTTTGTGACCACCTTTGAATATTACAAAGATCCCGTTCAGGTAATCCGTGAAGCGGTGCGCGTAGGCAAATACGGAATAATTTTCGGTATGATGAACCGGAATACCCCCAAGCTGATCAGGCGAAAAGTGCAACAAGCTGTGGGCAGGAACAATTATTATGTTACCGCTAAATTTTACACACCAAAAACATTAAAAGCCTTGATAAAAGAAGCATTGCCCGATAGGGATTATAGCATAGACTGGAATGCTACCGGCCTGCCAAGGTGGTTTCCGAAACAACAGTGGCAAGTGCCATATGGCGATTTTTTTGGGTTGCATGTACAACTAAACGATGTTTAATGGGGGCTTTTGAAGACCAATCCGGGAAGGTGGGCGCAAAAATCTTCAAGGAAGACCTATTGAACCATTGTGGTGCTTCAAGGCCAGAGGTCATTCAAGGGCCTTCCTTTGGCGTAGACACCAGCATAATTGACTTGGGAAATGACCTTGCCCTTGTGGTTTCCAGCGATCCACTATCCTTGATCCCTTCGCTTGGCATGGAGATATCTGCCTGGTTGTCCGTTCACTTACTGGCCAACGATATGAGCACCACTGGATTTGCTCCCCAGTACGCACAATTTGTCTTGAACTTGCCCACAAGCTTGTCAAGGGCAGATTTTAAGGTGTATTGGGGCTTTATCGATCAACTTTGTAAAGCCCAAAACATTGCGATTACAGGCGGGCATACCGGACAAATCAGCGGTCAGGAATCTACCATTGCCGGTGGGGGCACCATGTTTTTAACCGCCCCAAAAACGAAAATACTGACCAGTAATGGTGCGAAAGCCGGTGATACTATTGTTGTTACAAAATCGGCCGCCCTGTCCTCCACCTCATTGCTGGCCATGGCTTTTCCAAAAACAGTCAAAGAAAAGTTAGGCCGGGAAATTCAGCAAAAAGCAGCTGAAAACTTCTGGAAAATATCTGTGCTGAAAGAAGGCAAAATTGCTGCAAGCACCCTGCAAGCCAACCTGGATCTGCACGCCATGCACGATGTTACCGAAGGAGGTGTTCTGGGTGCCTTGGATGAAATGGCACAAGCTTCAGCTTTGGGTTTTGAGGTAACTGCGGATCTAATACCAATTGAACCCGAAGTTCAAAAAGTGGCCGGTTTGTTTGAGATAGACCCTTTAGTATCTATCGGGGCGGGGTCTATGATCATTGCCGTAGCCCCGGAGGCTGAGAGTATACTTTTGAACTCCTTAAAGTCAGCTGGTATTCCGGCAACCGCCATCGGATGTTTTACCGGATCTGTCACCAAAATCATTATAAAAAATGGTAGCCTAAAAGAGTTCAATTTTGATGGAACAGATCCATATTGGGCGGCATTTTATAATGCATATTCAGCAGGGTGGCTATGAAACGATTGGGAGGGGTATATTTAGTGATTGACCCAACAAGAAATTGGGAAAACTTGCTACAGCAATTGGATTTAGCCCTCAAGGGAGGGCTGCACATTGTCCAGGTTTGGAACCATTGGACTGAAGGTATTTCAGAAAGCGAAAAACTGGATTTTCTTGACAAGGTCAAAAAATCCTGCTTCAGATTCAATGTAGTGGTAATCATGCACGAAGATTGGAAGCTTGCAATTCAATCAGGGCTAAACGGTGTTCATTTTGATGAAATCCCGAACAATTTCAGTGAAATCCGGGAAGCCTTAAAAGACAAAATAATCGGGACAACAGTGGGCAATGACATGAAAAAGATCAAATGGGCTGATGAGCAAAGAATAACCTACATCAGCTTCTGTGCAATTTTCCCCTCACCTTCCGTAGAAACATGCGAAATTGTAAAACCCGAAAACATAAAAGCTGCGAGGGCCATCACTGATTTGAGCATATTTTTATCTGGTGGGATAAAACCTGAAAACCTGGCACAATTGCACGGTTTGGATTTTGATGGTGTGGCGATTATATCGGGCATTCTGGATGCACCCAATCCCACTGAGGCAGTGGAATCCTATTTGTCAACATTACACGAACTGAAACAATAAGGTTTATGCAAAAAAAACTATTGGAAAAGCTATGTTGCCCGTTTGACAAAGGCGACTTGAACGTAAACGTATTTAAAGAAGATGAAAATGGAGATATTTATGAAGGGCTTTTGACCTGCCCCACTTGCGATCGCTATTACCCCATTATTTACAGTATTCCGATCATGACACCAGACGAATACCGAGAACGCCAACTGGAATTACCAGCTCTGGAACGCTGGGGACTTATGATTGACGAAAAGAGCAATTCATTTGTTTTGGAAGAGAGCAGCCAAACAAAACTGATAGGTTAGTACACTAAGTTTGGCTTTACAGCTATCATTCAGTTGTTTTTAAAATTGAAGCAGAAATCTTGAAAGGACTGGAATTGAAACCTGCTTTGTATTAGATATTAATTTTGAAAATGTAAGTCGCTTAAACAAATACCTAAGTTAAATCGAAGGAAGTATGGTACAAGACACTACATTGGTTTTACAAGCAGATAAACTAACATCTAAGAGTTTAGTACAAGTAATCTCTTCTCAGCAAAGTATAATACATGATCTAAGTAGAACTATTAATAATACCTCTTCAAATGAAAAATTGTTTGGACTTTTCACATATGACACTGTATTTACAGTATTAGTAACATTATCAATATTCTTTTTAGGTATAGTCATTAACCATTGGAGAAAAATTATGAAAGAAAAAAAGAACGTAAAGAGCTTCGTACTTATTATAAAACCTTCCTTAACAAAATAATTGTCACTACTGAAAGCTTTTCTCATTTATACAAGAATTTTTATCAATCAATCAACATTGATTCAGGAATACCAACAACTCCTCCGAAAATCCTCACCGGTAATTTTGATAGAGTAAATAGAATTGAAGATGCTAAACTTTTTTATGCTATTAAGGAAAAAGAAAACCTAGCAGTACTATTAAGTAATATTGACTATGTACAAAAGTTAATCTCCGAAATAGATAATTATCATACACATTATCTTAAACAAAGTGAATTTCTTAGAACTCCATTACAAGAAATGATTAATAATTACATTGACCTTCTTTCCAAATACACAGAACATGTTAGAATAACAAATCCTAATTATCCTAATTGTTCTGAATTTAACAAATTAGTTGGAGATTCAATTATGAAGTATTATAAAGAGATATCAGGCACACGTCAACTTAAAGAATTCTATCGTAAAATTCTTCGTCCAGTACAAGAATATGTTGTGGAAACTGACATTTTCCGAAGAGATGTTATAGCAAGCCAAATTGCAGAATTAGGAAAAGAAATTTCTCATCAGTATAATCATCTTAAGCGCTTGGTGACAGAATTCAGACTTGACTACAGAAAGTTTTATAAATACACTGTAACAAGTAAAGACAATTTAATTAGAGAAAGAGATAAAATAACATGGCATTAAAGTCAATCCTATGCTTTTATCTCGTTTGAAACTAGAGTGTAAAAGGGGGAAAATATAGACCTAATCAACCAAACCTTTACTGAAATAATAAAGAAATAAGCGCCATGCGTTTATGCAGATGTTGTGTAATTAAATGATTGATCAAATTGAAATAAGAAGGATTGAAGCAACTGATTTTTCTAGAATCGCTGAACTGAATCATGAGTTGGGATATCAGACTTCGGAATCTTTGGTTGAAAGACAGCTAAAAATAATTCAATCTAAAAAGGATCATTATGGATTTGTTGCAACTAATAGCAATGAAATTATTGGATATATCCATGGTTTCATTTCCATCAGATTAACAACATATCCCTTTGCTGAAATCGGTGGTCTTATTGTCAAGGAACAATTTAGGCACAAAGGAATTGGCAGAAAGCTGGTTGAGCATCTTGAACAGCATATTAAAGATGTTGAAAATATAAGGGTAAGATGCAACGTGAATAGGAAATCAGCACATGATTTTTATTTGGCGTTGAACTATACCGAAAAAAAGGAACAAAAGATTTTTGAAAGAAAACTACACACAACAAAACCTAAACTGTATTAAAATGCATTTTAGCCAAACCGTTAGCGTCAATTAAAAAAGAAAAAGAAATGAAAGTAACCGATGAACACAACCAACGAATAGCAAAAATGACATTTGCCTCTGTTTACCCTCATTATATAACAAAGGTGGAGAAAAAAGGAAGGACAAGGGAAGAACTGCACCAGGTGATAGCGTGGTTAACCGGTTTTGACGAAGACCGCTTACAAGAGTTCATGGCTAATAAGGCCACATTTGAAACTTTCTTTCAAAAGGCCCAACTACATCCAAATGCCCACCTGATTAAAGGGGTTATCTGCGGTTATAGAATTGAAGAAATTGACAATACACTAACACGGCAGGTCAGATATTTGGACAAGTTGGTGGATGAATTGGCAAAGGGACGTAAAATGGAGAAAATTTTACGGGAAGAGAAGTAAAAACTGATGCTAATAACGTATCAGTGGCATTAAAACACGGCTATTAAGGCCCTTGCCGGCAACATTACACTATTTGATTTAGAGCGCAAAACCTATTAATTTCAGGCAATAATTTTGTTAACGTCATGAAAAAGATCAACTCCTTGAGCTGGCTCTACTATAAGTTTAGTGCTCACCATAAAATATAGTTATGGAAGTAAACCCATCGGTTTGCGAAGAAGAAAATTACAATACCGTTTACAGGCGCAATGTTGAAAAGCTGAGAAATTACCTGTACTACCGGTGCAAAGACCTGGATATGGCCGAAGACCTTACCCAGGAAGCTTTTATCCGCTTGTGGAATAAGTGCAAAGACGTGATCTTCAACAAAGTGACCAGCTTCCTCTACACCGTGGCCCGCAACCTGTTTTTAGACCACACACGCAAAGAAAAGGCCGTACTCCGCTTTGTTAAAGAACAGGCTCCTCCCGTTGATAAGCAAGACCCCTACTACCTGCTGCGCACCGAAGAATTCAGGGAGCAAATAGAACGCAATATTTCAGATCTGACAGACGGACAGCGCGAAGTTTTTTTAATGAACCGCATTGATAAACTCACCTATAAAGAAATTGCCGGACTGCTGGAGATCAGCCAAACAGCAGTGGAAAAGAGAATGAGCAAGGCCCTGCTCAAATTAAGGGATAACATAGAGGAATTTAAAACCTATGGCATTTAGGGGGTTGGGTAAGCCGGGTGCTCATACGTTCAAGTAGTAATGGAAGACGAACAGGAAAATAAAGACCTTTTAGCCAAGTGGCTGGCAGGTGAACTGAGCCCCGAAGAACGGGAAGAACTGGAAGCTACCCTTACCCTCGATGATCTCAAAGTTGTTTTAGAAGATATCGACACCTGGTTTGTAGCCCGGTTTGAAACAGAGAAAAAACTCCGGGAGCTAAAAGAGCAAGTCAATAAATCACCTGAAAAGGGCAAATTGATCTCCCTGCCGGGAATATGGCGCTATGCTGCTGCAGCGCTGCTGCTCATAGGGGTTTACTTCATTATTGACTACAACAGGAGCAGCGACCTGATACTGGTAGAAACGGAAGCGGCCGAACAGTTAGAATACTATTTACCGGATAGTTCACTGATCATTTTAAGTCCTTTGTCATCTGTAGCATATAATCCCAAAAAATATTCCGGTGAAAGGGAAATCACTTTAAAGGGGCAAGCCTATTTTGAAGTGGGTAAGGGCTCGCTGTTCAGTGTGTTGTCAGAAAACGGAAAGATCAATGTACTGGGAACCCGTTTTGATGTGCGGGAAACGGGCAATCGCTATACGGTAAACTGCTTTGAAGGGACAGTGATGGTTCTGACATCAGGGAATGAAACTGTGCTCAATGCCCTGGAAGGGCTGGACTATCGCAATAACCAAATAGAGGTTTATACGCTACAGCTGCTACAACCTGATTGGACTGAAGGCTATAATACCTACAGCCAGGCTGATTTACAGGAAGTAGTAACAGACATCAACCGCTATTTTAACACTACTATCGATCTCCCCGCGCAGTACCGCCAATTGGCGTTTACGGGTTCCTTTCAACATCAGGATCTGGAAACTGCTCTGCGTGAAGTATTTAGCCCCATGGGGATTTCTTATACCCTTAAAAAAGATAATACTGTAACTTTCGATTGATTTACCGAAAGTGAAAAATGTCTTGGTTCTGTAACTACTGTAAACTCTTTTTACCTGTTTGCTTTTTCTTCCTGCTGAGTAGTCAACTGGCTTACTCACAAGGATCTGAAAAAGAATATTTCACAGAAGTATTAAAGCAATTTGAAAAAAAATACCACACCCACTTCTCCTATAATTATACGCAATTACAAAGGCTCAGGGTAAGTCAACCCGATACTTCCCTGGGTCTTGGCGAGGCGCTCCAAAGTTTAAAACAAGAACTGCCTTTTTTAGATTTCGATACCAGCAATGCCCAGAATATTCTGGTCATTCCCAAACGGGCAAGAGTTTACCTGTCTGTCTTAGATCGACAAGATTCCTCTCCAGTATCAGGTTTTTACATCAGGCACCACACCGAAACCGAAAAGTACATTCCCTACCGCAGTGAGAGTTATGTCATCAACGAGGCCTTTCCCACAGATTCCGTATGGCTTAAAGCCTACGGCTACCAGCCGGTAAAGCTCACAATAAGGGATATTATGGAGCAGGGAAATACGGTTTACCTGGAAGCTGTTAATGTATTACTGGACGAAGTAGAGATCAGCTCCTACTTTACCAGTGGTATTTCGGCCAACCTTGCCGATCAGAGTATAGAAGTTGATATGAAACTGCTCGGCTTACTGCCCGGTGAAAGCGAGAGAGATATCTTTCAATTGATCAGGGCTCTGCCAGGTATACGCTCCCCCAACGGTAAACCGGGCAGCTTTAACCTGAGAGGCAACGTATTTGATCAAAACCTGATCTATTTTGACAATATACCGGTTTACCATACCGGACATTACTTTGGTACCTTTTCACCCTACAACCCCAATATGGTGGAGCATATCACGGTATACCGCAACAGTCTGCCAACCCGGTGGGGCGGCCGGGCCGGAGGGCTTATCAATATTAGCACCCAGAGTGAGGTTACAGATTCCCTGTCGGGTGGAGTATTTGTAAATACCGTTTTTGCAGGAACTCATTTAAAAGTGCCTTTGGTTAAAAACAAGCTCAGCCTTGCCTTGTCTGCCAGAAATGATCTCGGCATCCTCTCTCCTAAGCTAGAGGAATACTCCCGCCTGAATTTTCAGGGCAGCAGGCTGGATTTCAATCGTTTGAATGATGATAACCAATTGGATAAAGACGATGTTCAGTTTAATGATATCAACGGGAAAATAGTCTATGCGCTTAACCAAAAACAGCAACTATCACTCAGTTTCCTGCGCGTATACAACTCAACCGATCACCGCCTGCTGGACTCGGGAGAAGATGAAATTCACCGGAACATTGCTTCCCTCAACAATTGGGGAAGCTCCCTGCAATGGACGGGAAATTTTGATGATCAATTAAGCCTCCGCAGCAGTTTAAGCCTCTCTGACCTGAAAATTAAAGAAACCCGTACCGATACCTTCCTGAGCTCAAACGCAGAGAAGTCATTTGATTTCGTGGAAAACGAAATTGCCGATATCCGTTTTAATGTTTTGGGCACCTATGCTTTTACAGCCCTCACAAAACTGACAAGCGGCTATGAGGCCCAGTTCCACACCCTGAATTTCTTCTCTGTTTTCAGAAATGACCGGGGGAAAAACCGCAAACGGGATGATCGAACCAATGCAGCCATTCATTCTTTTTACGCCAGTTTGAAGCAACTCCTGGATAAAAGATGGATCATTCAAACGGGGCTGCGCATGGATCATTACTCCATCAATAACCAATGGTATGCCGATCCCCGTATCTCCGTTACCTATACCCTGCTCCCGGCCCTTTATTTAAAGATGTCGGCCGGCCGTTCTCATCAGTACATCAAGCAGTTTTTAGGTTTGGATTTCAACAATTTTAGGGTAGCCAACCAGTTTTGGCGGCTTGCCGATGACGACATTCCGGTATTGGAAAGCGATAAGGCTATGCTGGGAGCTACTTTTAGCCCGGGAAGCTGGTTGTTTGACCTGGAAGTATATATACAGGACATTTCAGGCATCAGTCGCCAGGACAGGGAAAAACCCGTTCAGGCCGGTAGCCAAAATACCTTGGGCTCCGATCTGCTGATCCGGAAAAAGTGGAAATATTTTGAAAGCTGGATCAGCTATACCCTCTCCCAAACCCTGATGGATTTCGGAGAATTGAACCGGGCCTATTTTGATCAGACCCACGTTTTGAGCCTTAATCTGTCCGTTCCATTGAAACGCTTTAAAATAGCAACATCATGGGGCTATATGTCTGGTTTACCGATCGATCAGGACCAGGTTACCGACCTTCCCTACTCTGACAACTTTCCCAGTCAGCATCAGTTGGATATTTCAGCCACCTACAGCTTTTTAAAACCTTCCTCCCACTGGAAAGGTATAATCGGTATATCAATAATCAATGTCTATGACCAGGAGCTCATCATTAATCAGTTTGCCAATGCACCCGGTTTTCAAAATTCATTGAGGCGGAGCCTGGGGTTTACCCCCGGCCTTCAGCTCAGTATTGCCTGGCAGTAAAAAAGCCCCGCCTGTAGCGGGGCTTTACCCAATCATCTAAACAACACAAAATCAACCAAAAACGTTCTTTTACTCACCGTTTATCCCTTTAGACGATCTCAGGGAGTAATATCTTCGAAATCCAGTACTGCCTCCCCCACTACAGTTACTGAGGATATAGCTGCTTTTAAGGTAGCGTAGTCTACCGCTAAAGAACTTTCGGCAGGTAAAGAAGATGGCAACTGATCCAGGGCATAAACCGTAATGGTATAAGCATGAGTAGCGCTGGAAGGCGAGCAGGGGGAGGTATACGATATGGCTGTGCCATCTTTATTGGCACCCATATACCAGGGGCCGTCATCTGCCGTTCCGTAGGGGATCTCCGTTACACCGGGGTCTATTCCCCACAACAGGAGGTAGCTATTGACGTTGGTCGTATCGGAAGCAAAAGGATAATGATGCATAATAACAGCCAGGGAAGCTGCTTCAGCCGGTACATTACTCCAGGCCAGGGGAATAGAATTTTCCGTTCCGTCTGCCCCTTTATCTTCACATTTATAGGCATCCAGTAATTGTCCGTTAACAATCGCCTCACTGGTTAGTGTAAAGCTAGCTGTATCAGGAGTGTTATTATCATCATCCTTATTACAAGCAGTAGTAATTACTATTGCTCCAAAAGCTGCCAGGAAGGCACTGTAAACCTTGGGCTTTTGTCTGAAAATAAGAAAGGACACCAGAATAAAGAGCAAACCTAACCCTAACAAGGTGTATCTAAATTCCTTAGAAAAATGCTTAGCCTCAGATTTTAGTGGCGTGTTCAAAGCCTGGATCTGGCCATATATTTCCTTGATATAATCCTGATCAGAAGCAGAAAAGTCTGAAAGCTTATATTGTTGAACGACCGTGTATTCATCTACCAACCATACTTCATCATTTTCGTATTTTAAAAAATTGGCTCTTACAACAACTTCACCTACCTGGTTTTTCCATACTCTTAAGGGTACACCATGCCCCCTTGCATGAGCAAAGGCTGAATTTTTCAAGAACATTAAAAACATTAATAAAAGAAATATTCCCCAATAAACTACTTGGCGTATTTTCATAATCAAACCTTCTTCACGTTTTTTCTTTCACTTTAATGAAAGACGAATGAAGGGTTTCTATACCCAACCTCTTACTTGAAAAAATTTAATTATGATTACAATTCAGTGATAGGAACCCTTTCCTTGAGCAGACCTTTGATGAAGGCCTGGCGCAGTATACTTTCAATTAATTTATCCTCTTCGTCCTCTTCAGGGGCATAAGGGGTTTTAAGGCTTATGTCGTAGTAATTGGCGGCTATATTCCACCAGAAGGCATTCCAGCCGCTGCGGTATTCGCTGATAAGGTCGTAGGTACTCATCCCCGTTTCGCGATACATGAGCTTGGAAAGTATTTGTCCTTCGCTGCGGGTCAGTTTTTTGAGTTTTTCCTCAAAGTTGTCTTCGAGGTAATTTTGGAACTTTTTGATAAAACGTTTTTTCTTTCTACGACCTTTAATATCCTCTAATAATAAGTTCAGGCTATCCAATTTATTGCCGGCTATCACGGCATAGGGATATACTTTCAATACCTTTCTGCGCAGAATATAATAACGCCTGCGGGCTTCTTTACTGTTAAAGGTGGGTTCTTTCACCAAAAGAACTTCATCCAAAACTAAAATGGGAATAGTGTCACCGTCTACTATTATAGCGTCCAGTATTTGGTTGTCTTTTTTAGTGACATACTGAACGATAGAATCTTTCCAGGTAGAGTCTTCTTGCGCTACAAGATTGCCTACCAATAAAAGACTCAGGCCAATAGTAAACAAGCATCGCTTCATTTAAACGCGGTTTCTTTTCCAGGCTGAAACCTGGGAAGACGTTCCGGTTTCAACCGCAGATTTACCCTTTTCACTTTCCAAAAGGTGTGCCACCAGCAGGGCCGCTACTTCCTTCTCATGAGGCATTTCTTGTTTCATGGCTTCTGGCTCAAAGTGTTTTTTTACAAAATGGGTATCAAAATCCCCTTCAATAAAACGGGGGTGCTCCATTACATATTTTCCAAAAGGCAAAGTGGTTTGCAAACCTACTATCCGGTAGTCTTCACAAGCGCGTATCATGCGAATGCGCGCCTCCTCGCGATTTTTACCGTAAGTGATCAGCTTGGAGATCATGGGGTCGTAATAGATAGGAATGTCCATACCGGCCTCCATACCGTCATCTACCCTTACACCGGGGCCGTGCGGGCGTTCATATACCTGTAGTTTGCCTATATCCGGCAAAAAGTTTTCAAAAGGGTTTTCGGCATAAACCCTCACCTCTATAGAGTGCCCTCTGATCTCCAGGTCTTCCTGGGCAAAGGACAGCTTTTCGCCCCGGGCTATCTTCACCTGTTCTTTAACCAGGTCAAAACCGGTAATCAATTCCGTAACGGGATGCTCCACCTGCAAACGGGTATTCATCTCCAGGAAGTAGAAGTTTTTGTTCTCGTCAAGAATAAACTCTACCGTACCGGCCCCTATATAATTACAACTGCGGGCAACATCTACCGCGGTTTTGCCCATTTGTTCGCGTATTTCGGGAGTTAATATTACTGAAGGAGCTTCTTCAATTACTTTTTGGTGCCTGCGCTGTACGCTGCATTCCCGCTCAAACAGGTGTACAATATTACCGTGTTTATCGGCCAGTATCTGCACTTCTATGTGCCGGGGCGAGGTCACGTATTTTTCAATGAATACCGAACCGTCACCAAAAGAAGATTGTGCCTCGTGTATGGCCATTTTCATTTGCTCTTCTACTTCTTCTTCCTTCTCTACTACACGCATGCCCTTACCACCACCACCGGCAGAAGCTTTGATCAACACGGGAAAGCCTATTTCTTTACTGATCCTGATGGCCTCGTCCACATCCTCTACAGCTCCCTCAGTACCGGGTACTAAAGGGATGTCGTATTTTTTTACCGCTTCTTTGGCCGACAGCTTATCCCCCATTACCCTAATCGACTGGGAGGAAGGCCCTATAAAAATGAGTCCCGCCTGCTCTACTTCATGGGCAAAGTCAGCGCTTTCCGATAAAAAACCGTAACCGGGATGGATAGCATCCACCTCCAGTTCTTTGCAGGCATCTATAATCTTATCCGCTCTCAGGTAGCTCTCTGACGAAGGGGCTGCCCCCAGCAAAACCGCTTCATCGGCATATTTTACGTGGGGAGCATCGCGATCTGCTTCAGAGTAAACCGCTGCGGTTTTAATTCCCATCTCTTTAACGGATTTCATCACTCTCAAGGCAATCTCGCCCCGGTTGGCCACCAGTATTTTTTTCATATATCAGTTTGTGTGAGCAAGCGAAGATAAAACATGTGCCGAACTGTGACTAAAGTAGGCAACAATACCGTAAGCCCTGAAAAGATCACACAATAATTGCTACACTTCTTAGGTTAAGTTAATCTCGTACAATAGATGATAAATTTGTATATGATGTGCCTTTAAAATCCATTTGCTTTGAAAGTACTTTCCCCAATTATTCTTTCAGTAACAATTGTATCTTTTAAGTGTGTTGCCAGTGAACCCTATGTTTTCAAACGCTTTGATGAAGCAGATGGCTTGCCCAGTACCCAGGTGTACCAATCCATTCAGGATAAAGACGGCTATATGTGGTTTGCTACCGATAGGGGTGTTAGCCGCTATGACGGCCATAACTTTACCACTTTCAGCCGTAAAGATGGCCTTACCGATGAAGTGGTTTTTGGCTTCTTTTTGGAAAAGAATGTAAACCGTCTATGGCTTTACACTTATTATGGAGGTTTGTGTTATTATGAAAATAACCAATTTGTTGAACCCCATTTTAATTGTAAGCTTAAAGAGCTACTTACAGAACTTAATACTCCTGTAATTGTCAGTTTATATGTAGATGAAAATCAGGACATTTGGATTGGTACTGAACTCAAAAATATAATTAAAGTTAGTTCGGAGGGTAAAATTGAGCTTGTTATTGGCAGTAAATATATTGATAGTCCAGATACATGCGCTGTAATATGCTTAAATCCTTTAGGAGTCGTTTACAATGGAGCCAAGTCTCTTTTAATTCCACCCTTATTAATTTATTCCTATCCAGGTTCTGATCATACAGTTATTAAAGCACCTTTAATAAGACAAGTCCATGATTATACCAGGGTAAAGATTTACAGGACTGATATTCAAAGCTTTATTTTAGCTTATGGCCCGGAAGTTTTCAAAATTCACAACCATGAGATTATACAGCGTTATAACCTAGGAGCAGACAATAATTCCCTATATGCTTTAACGGTAGACACTTACAACAATTTATGGGTAGGCACTAATCAGGGAGTATTCTGCTTTTCAAATCAAAATCTATCTGTTCAGCCCAAAGTGTACCTTAAAGATTATAAAATATCTTCCATACATCAGGATCATGAAGGGGGTTATTGGTTTACCAGCCTTGAAAACGGTTTGTTTTATTTGCCACATTACGAAGTTTCTTCCTATCCTACAATTAAGGCTACTGCTATTAATAGCAATAGTTTTGGTGTTTACGTTGGGCTAGCCAACAAAAATGCCATGGTATTCCCTAATGGTAAATACGAAAGGGTAATAACGTTTAACCAGATTTACTCTGACTACAGCCGTATTGTGAAGATTAATGATGATGATATCCTTATCCAGTATGGGTACCTAAGAAACCTATTTAAAGATTCTGTAAAAATTCCTTTTCCGAACAAACAAATAGCTCTTAGAAATAATGATAATCGATCGCTTTACTTCTGGAATTATCCAGATCATATCTTCTGTGCCACTTCATTGAAAGATGCTCAACCATCGGTTTGTTTTGAACTCAACAAGGAAATAGCTTTTATAAAATGCGCTACCGCCACAAAAAATTTAGAAAAAATATTTTTAGCAACTAGCAGGGGATTTTTCTTATATGAAAATAGCATACTCAAAAACCTTTCTAAGAGATTTCCTCTATTTTCTGTTCGTATTACTGACCTAGACCTTATCAATGAACAAACCTTATTAGTTACTACCAGAGGTAATGGTGTTATGAAATATAATTTTCGCCAAAATAAACTGGTAAAACTTAATGGTATCAAAAATCAATCTTGTAACCAAAGCTACATTGACCCCAAAGGAACAGTATGGGTTGCATCCTATTCAGGGGTTACCCGAATTGATGACATTGAAAGTGACAATCCCCAGTATTATTATTACAATAAAAAGTGTGGGCTAATTTCTGACGAGGTTTATGATTTAGTTGAATACAATGGCCATATCTGGGCCGCTACTTCAAAGGGGGTAAGCCATTGGTCGCGGGATTGGATCCCTGAATATTTGGACAATAAGGCTCAAATTCACCAGATAACAGTCAATGGGGATCAGCACGATTTTATGGCCAATAAAAGTTTGAATTATATACAGAACCACCTGCAGTTCTTTTTTACTACTATTAGTTTTCAGGAGCCTATAGAATACCATTATCGATTAAAGGGTTTGCATTCCAACTGGATTACCACTAATGATAGAAGTGCTGTGTATTCTTCTCTAAAACCTGGTCACTACACTTTTGAGCTCAAACACACTGATGAAGAAACCATTCAATCATCTGTAGACTTTACCATTAAACCTCCCTTATGGCTTAACCCTTGGTTTTGGCTCGCCATAGGATTGTTATTGGCAATAGTTATGGCTTATATTTTAAGGGTACGTTACAGGATAATCCGAAAGGAAAATAAACTCTACGAGCTTTTTATACGCTCTGAGCAAAAAGCTTTAAGGGCACAAATCAACCCACACTTTTTATTCAATAGTTTTAATTCTATACTTGAGTTGGTTTACCGTAAGGAATATAACTCTGTTCAAACTTACATGAAGCGCTTAGCTCAATTAATGCGCCTGGTGTTACAAAATTCCCGCGAAGAAGAAATTTCACTGGCTCAGGAACTGGAACTTTTAGAGAGGTACCTCGAGCTTGAAAAATTGCGTTTTGGAAACTTTTTACACTTTTCTATTGAAGTAAAAAAACCGCTAGACCCTTTAAAGACCCTACTACCTTCCTTATTATTACAACCTTATGTAGAAAATGCCTTAAAACACGGCATAAGGTCCCGAACGGATGGTAACGGCCTTTTACAAATAATATTTGATATTATAAATGATCAGTTGAGAGTCCAAATAATAGACAATGGAAAAGGGTATTCAAACACGATCCAAAACTCTATGAGCAAGAGAAGATCTCATGGTATGAAAATAAATGGGGAGCGCATCCAACTCTTCAGTGAAAAGGAAGATTTTAATATTAAAATACTAGCATTAAATCCTTTAGATAATATTTACCTGGGAACCATTGTAGAAATATACTTACCTCTAAAAACCACCCCACTACATGAAGCCTCTGCTATATAAAACTATCATTATTGATGATGAAGAACATTGCCGTACTTCTTTGAAGAGAACAATAGATCAGTACTGCCCACAACTGAAAGTAGTTGACAGCGTAAGCAATGCAACCGAAGCAAGGAAAAGCATTTATTCCAATAATCCCGACTTAATTTTTCTCGATGTAGAAATGCCTCAGGAAGACGGTTTTGAGCTGATTGAGCAATTGGGAAGCAAAACCATCCCAACCATATTTACTACAGCTTATGAATCATATGCCCTTAAGGCTTTAAAAAAGCAGGCGGTAGATTACCTTTTAAAACCTGTAGACGAAAAAGAGCTGATTGCAGCTGTAAACAAGCTTGATGTGCCTCAAAGTGTTGCAACAACAAAAGTAGCTTTGCCTACTTCCCAAGGATTTATTTTTTGCGATCCCGAAGAGATTATACGATGTGAAGCAGATGGTTCATATACCAAAATCTATAAGGTGGACGGTACTATCCTGGTTTCCCGCAACATTGGTTATATAGAAGAATTATTGAACAACCAAGACTTTTTCCGCAGCCACAAATCTCATTTGGTTAATCTGCTACATGTTAAAGAATACATAAGAGGAAGAGGTGGTTTTGCTGTAATGAGTGATAATGCTCAGATTGAAATTTCTAAACGTAAGCGGGAGGATTTTTTATTGGCTATATCCTAAATTACCCGTTAGTAAAATCAAAGTAACTTCTTTTTTATATAATAAACCTTAAATAAAATCCCACTTCTTTAAGCCCTTCTCTGATAGTAGTTTTAGAGCACCAATTATTAATTATTTAAATCTAAAACTCATGATTAGAAAAAATTCTATTTCTCTAATGCTACTATCCACTTTTTTATGCTTAAGTGGTATTCAGCTTACTGCACAGCAATGGTTTGTACGTGATTTTGATATCAGTTCAGCCATTAATCAAAAACCGGACTTCAGATCCGGGGGTACTTTTGTTACAAAAGCAGAATATGGTAACACAACCGATGGGGTGCTGGTATATGGCACTATTGGTTATAGTCAAAATGAATTAACTGCAGGAGATGGCGGTCATGGTAATTCAGACGTTGTTGTACTCTTCAATGATCTTGAAGGTAATAATATGTGGGGCTTTACTTTTGGAACCAATCAAAATGATGTGGTAAGCAGGGTTATTCAAGACACTGAAGGATTCGTTGTTATAACCGGCTATACCATAATTAATGATAAACAGCATATTTTTTTGGCCAAAGTAACTCCAGGGCCAGGTATGATTGTTGAATGGGCCAAGACTTTTGGCGAAGGAGTACCCACCGATATGGTCAATGCTCTTCAAGATAATCCTAGTGACTTATTCACTATTGGTTATGCTGTATGTGGACACGCTACTAACAATAGATCCTTCATCATATATACCGATTTGGACGGTAATATTTCCAGTCCCAGATGGGCACACTATTACCAGGCAGAAAAACCATTAAAATTTAATTCTATTATACAGGAAAAAAAGAGGCAAACCCTTGTAACAACAGAACTAATAACTAAAATTGATTATAAATATAGCAGCAGTATAGTAGTAGCCGGATCTATAGGAAATGATGCCTATGTTGCTAATGTTCCACTAACTAATGGAAATATCACACATGATCTTGATTTTTCTAATGTTACCGTTAACTGCCCCGCTCATAACAGACCTGATGAATATGTATCAATTACACAGGAAGAAAATGGGGATATGGTGCTATTTGGTTCATCTAATACGCAAGGTTCAACCCAAAATGTTATTCACCTCACCAAATTTGATACGGATCGAGGAATCAATCTCTTCTGGGATCGTTCATTTTCTAAATCACAAGCATCCATGCGAGGTTTTCCTTTAGATGTTGATGCTACAGCTTTTGGCTATTTAGCCACTTTTGAATATTCAGGCTCTTCCGAAAACTTTTTTCGTACAGTAGAGTATGATTTTGATGGTAACATTAAACAATATCAAAAACTCAGAAACGGTAATTCCTGGTATTTTTCCAAAGAAAGCACGACTGCCTCCCCACGAGATCTTTTCCCTTATTTTGATTTTGATATGGAATGCTATAGAGCCCTCCATATAACCGGAACAGAAGGCACAGTACCAAGTCCTCCAGGTGGTTGGTCTGTAGATAACATTCCTCATGCCCGCTTACGGCTTAATACAACAAGCTGTATTGAAGAAGCAGATAATGAATTTAGCGACAAGTTTTGTGAAGATCTGATTCACTTTCAAGAATACATTGCTGTTCAGAAAGAGAGCTCTATGCCAGAAGAAACATTTGATCCGCAAACTTCAATAATCATTGCTCAGGAAAACAATAATTATTGTGAATCAAGCTGCCCCCAATCTGCTTGTACTACCCCTATAGAATTAATTTCTTCAGTAAGTGAGCCGGCCTGGCTAATTGGTACCCCTAGTTTATTTAGATACGACTGGTCACAAGGCAACGAAACTGACCATGATCTTGCTGTATATCCTTCAATTAGACCAGATAAAGTTTATGCGCTTGATGAAACAGATGGCAATGGCTGTGTTACAACTTATACATTCCATATTGACTATGACGGATTGAGAAAAACTTCCAATGGATTAAGCGTAGAGAAAGAAACTGCTGATCAAATATCTTTCTTCCCAAATCCTACCTCAGGCATACTAAATGCCGTATTGCCCGTAGAAGGTATTTCCCTCGAGATATTTGACGCTACTGGAAAACCTGTAAAACAACTGGAGAGTTTGCCAGCCGGTGAACACTCCATTAATCTTGTTGGCCAACCCAGCGGCTTGTACTTTGTAAGGGTCACTGGTAATGACATCAACAAGGTGATAAAGATCACTAAAAACTAGTTTTACAACATACCTTAAACAAATGAGGCTGCCTTAGAGCGGCCTTTTTCATGAACTCTTCTTAAGAAATACATTTTCTTCGCAATTCATTTAATCGCCAAAAAGCGCTTAAATTTATCCATTCAACTAAACACAGTAATTATGAAACTATCTTCCAGGCTTCTTTTGGGCTCAATGTTACTGAGCTTCTTCAGCATCAAAGCGGGCGATTCTTTTAAAACTATTCCCAATGATCCTTACAATGTTTTGTTTTACGAACTGGATAATGGCTTACAGGTGTACTTGTCTGTTAATGAAGATGAGCCTCGCATATCCACTAATATAGTAGTGCGCACCGGCAGTAAGAACGACCCTTCTAAGGTTACCGGCCTGGCGCATTACCTGGAACACATGCTCTTTAAGGGAACCTCCAGGATTGCCAGTTTAGACTGGGAAGCGGAAAAGCCCCTTCTGGATCAGATCAGCGATTTGTATGAAAAATACCGCAAAACCAGGGATCCCGAAAAGCGCAAAGCGATTTATAAACAGATTGATGCCCTGAGCAATGAGGCGGCTCAATACGTTGCTACCAACGAATATGACCAGATGATGAGCGAGCTGGGAGCTACCGGTACTAATGCCTACACTTCGCTCGAAAGAACAGTATATATTAATGATATTCCAGCCAATGAACTGGAAAAATGGATGGCAATTGAAAGTGAACGCTTCAAAGAACTCACCCTGCGTCTTTTCCACACAGAACTGGAAGCGGTTTACGAAGAATTTAACCGGGCCCAAGATAACGATAACCGCCTGGTGTATTATGAGCGCATGAAGACCATTTTCCCGGACCACACCTATGGAACCCAAACTACCCTGGGTAAGGGAGAGCACTTAAAAAATCCTTCGATGGTAGAAATACACAACTACTTTGACCGGTACTATGTTCCCAATAACATGGCCATCATTATGGCAGGAGACCTGGATCCGGATAAAACCCTCGCGCTCATCAAAAAGTATTTTGGCAGTTGGAAAAAAGGTCGAAACCCCAGACAGTTCAAAGATCCGGGTCAACCACCCATTACAAACCCCATAAAAAAAGTAGTTAAAGGTACCGAAGCGGAATTCATGACCCTTTCTTATCGCACAGGTGGTGTTGATACTGAAGATGCCATGATGAGTGATTTGGTAAGCAGCATTCTACAAAACGGGGATGCCGGCTTGATTGATCAAAACCTGAATAATAAACAAGCGGTACTGCGCGCTTATGCTTACAGTAGCGATTACAAAGATTACTCCCTTCTGACCCTGGGTGGAAGCCCACGGGAAGATCAAACCCTGGACGATGTTAAAGATCTGTTGTTAAGCCAAGTGGAGCTATTACGGCAAGGGAAATTTGATGCTTCCCTCATTCCTTCCATTGTTAAAAATGCCAAGAAATCACAACTCCGTCAGGCCGAAAACAACCGGTGGAAGGCTTTTACCATGATCGATGCTTTTATTTATGAAAAACCCTGGGAATACTATGCCTATTATTATGATAATATGGCCAAGATCAGCAAACAGCAAATAGTGAACTGGGTTAACAAAAAACTTAAGCGCAATTATGTGGCCATCTATAAAGAAGAAGGCGATCGCAACCCTTTGCGCGTTGAAAAACCCGAAATCAATCCCGTTACCATTAACCGGGGAAAAAAGTCCGCTTTTAGACAGGAATGGGAAAAAATGCCTTCCAGCAGGATTGAGCCTGAATTCATAAATTTCGACAAAGACCTGGATGTTTCAAAAACCTCCGGAAATCTCGATCTGTATTACATTCCCAATGAAACTAACGAACTTTTTGAGCTCTACTATATATTCGATATGGGTTCCCGTAACGATAAGAAGCTGGCTTTGGCAATAAAGTATTTACCTTATATAGGAACAGAAAATTATACGGTTGACGAGATAAAACGGAAGTTCTATGACCTGGCCCTGGATTATTCTGTATTTGCCGGTGAAGATCGCACCTATGTTACACTTTCCGGCCTCAGTGAATCCATGGAGGAAGGTATGGCGCTATTTGAAGAGTTGCTGAATACCGTAAAAGCCGATGTCGGATCTTATGAAAAATTTGTAGACGGAATTATCAAGAAGTATAAAAATGCCAAGCGCAGTAAACGAAGGATATTGTATAACGGCATGTTGAACTATGCTCTGTACGGCCCTCGCTCTCCTCAAACCGATATCTTCAACGAGGAAGAGCTGCGTTCCATTCAGCCAGATGAATTGTCTAAAAAGCTAAGAGGCCTCTCCAGCTACCGGCATAAAATACTTTACTATGGCCCTGATTCCAGGGATGATATTACTACTCTTATCAATGAAAAGCACATGGCTCGCAGCCCCTTGAAGGAATATCCTCCCAGAAAGGAATACGAGTACAGGGAGCCCAATAAAAGCACCGTATACTTTGTCAATTACGATCAGGTGCAGGTAGAGCTTTTAATGCTGGCTACCGGTGAAATGTTCAATGCGAATGATCTGGCCCCGGCCTATGTGTTCAATCAGTATTTTGGCTCCGGCCTGTCCAGCATAGTATTCCAGGAAATACGCGAATCCAAGGCTTTGGCTTATTCTGCCTATTGCTTCTACTCTACCCCTTCCCGTATAGACGAACCACACCAGGTAAGAGCTTATATAGGTACCCAAAACGACAAGCTTCACGATGCCATAAACGCTATGACAGAGCTTATGACGGAGATGCCGTGGGAAAAAGCACAATTTGAACAATCAAAACTGGGGGCTTTAAAGCAATTTGAAGCTAATCCTATCACTAAAGCCTCTATTTACTGGGCTTATCAAAGAGCACAAGACAGAGGCTTTGAAGAGAATTACCGTCCTATCCAGTATGAACAGATCAGTAATATGTCGTTAAAAGGCCTGCAAAGTTTCTTTACAGAAAAAATAAAAGGTAACACCTATACTTATCTGGTTATAGGTAATAAAGAGGTTGTAAATATGGAGGTGCTGCAACAACTGGGAGAAGTAAAAGAGCTGAGTTTGAAAGAAATTTTCGGTTATTAAGTAGTTGTTTTTCAATGACTTTAAGCTAACAAAGCCTGGTTTTTCAAACAAACCGGGCTAAATGCTTATTTTCGCCTGCAACCAAAATTCAGCCATGCCTACCTGTCCTTTTTGCCAGGCCGATAAAGGAGTTTTGCAATACCATACTACCGACATTTACGGTAGCGACTTTGATATTTTACGCTGCTCTGCTTGCCACTCCTTTTACCTCTCACCTCAGCCTACGGCCGATTATCTCAACGAAGCCTACAGTTCCTCCTACTACGGAGAGGGCGAACAGAAATTCAAGGGATTTATTCAAAAAGGCATCCATTACTTCATTGCCCGCAGGGCCAGAAGGCTCAATCAGATGATAGGCCCTGATGCCAAAGTACTGGATATTGGCTGTGGCAGTGGGTATTTTTTGAAAAGTATGCTCGATACAGGTAGTATTGAGGCTCATGGTATAGAACTACCCGGCAAATCGGCTGAAAGAGCTTCCAAAGTTCCCGGTATCAATCTGAAGATCGGTAAACTGGAAAAAGGCGACTTCCCAACCGAAAGCCTGGATATGGTAACCATGTTCCATGTTTTTGAGCATTTGGACCAGCCCGCTCAAACTTTGGAAACCATTAGTAAGATCTTAAAAAAAGGCGGCTACCTCTACCTCTCCTGCCCCAATGTGGCCAGTTGGCAAAGCCGTTTGTTTAAAGGCAACTGGTTTCACCTCGATCCACCCCGTCATCTTTTTCTAATGCCTCCGGCTGCTATAAAAGAACATCTGGAAAAGTTGGGCTTTACTACCGTTAAAGAAAAATACTTCAACCCTAAATACAATCCTTACGGCTACCAGCAAAGCCTGTTGAATAGAACCAGGCTGAAGCGCGACCTCTTATTTGAGCACCTTAAAGGGAACACTACTTATGCCAATGGTACTTCTAAAGCCAGTCTATTTTTACAGTCGGCCAGCTTTAAACTCAGCTTTCCTCTTTTCCTGCTTGCTGACCTTACCGCCTCTGCCTTTAAGCGCAGTGCTACGGTAGAATTTATTTTTAAAAAGGTTTAGTTTGAGGTTTGAAGTCTTCGGCCTTCCAACTACAAACTACAAACTGTGGACTACCAACTAATTAGCTACCTTAGCCCTAAACCAAACCACTATGAACCTTAGCAACATCAAAACCCCGGGGGTTTACATTGATGAAACCAAAGCCTTTCCCAATTCTGTTGTAGCAGTAGCCACATCTGTACCCGCTTTTATTGGTTATACTCCAAAGGCCTCTTATGAAGGAAAATCCTACCTCAACAAAGCGGTAAAGATCACTTCCTTCCAGGAGTTTCAGGCTTTCTTTATGTTTCCCGATCCTCCCCCACCCGCTGGGCCAGCCAAGCAATATTCGCCTGAGTTTTACTTGACCAAACAAACCAAAGCTCCAGAAAAAGGAGAGTATTATACTTTTAATGGAGATATCTACACCATAGAGCCTGATCCCAATACCATCTATTACCTGTATAATAGCGTAAGGTTGTTTTACGAAAATGGCGGTGATGATGCCTATATTGTTTCGGTAGGTCCTTATGGCAACCCTAGTGGTAAACCTGTAAACCCCGGAGATAACATCATAAATCCCAATATAAAGCTGGACGATCTCCTTAACGGCCTGGCCTTGCTTAAACATCTGGTAGATGTTACCATGTACGTGATTCCCGAAGCCACCTTGCTAAGCCTGGATAACAACAGTACTTTAATGGAAAGCATGTTGCTGCAAAACGGTGAAATGGGCACTGCTATTTCCATCTTCGATATTATTGGTGGTGCTGATCCCGACCCTATTCTCTACACCAACGACATTCAAAACTTCAGAAACAGTACAGGTAATAACTCCTTAAAATACGGAGCGGCCTACTACCCTTTTCTGGAAACGACCATTACCCAATCTGATGAAATTGATTACCGCAACATCAATGGTGGAGACACCACTAAGCTAGAGCCTGTTCTCAATCCTGCTTCCAATCCTAATCAAGCTGCAGAAACCATCCTCAACAACATTGAAAAAGGTTCTTCACTTAGCCCGACCCAAAACAATCAAGCCCTTATCAATGCCAGTAAAACCTATAACCAGATCATTACTATTATTCTCAAACGGATCAACATCCTGCCTCCCAGTGGCGCCATGGCCGGGGTTTACACTTTAGTGGATAATACCCAGGGAGTATGGAAGGCTCCCGCTAATGTAACCCCTGTAGGCGTTACTGACGTAACCTTAAGGATCAACGATTCCATGCAAGCCGGTTTAAATGTAGATGCCGTGAGCGGTAAGTCCATCAATGCCATCCGTTTTTTTAATGGGCAAGGCGTATTGGTTTGGGGTGCCCGTACCCTGGATGGCAATAGCCAGGACTGGCGCTACATTAACATTCGCAGAACGGTAACTATGATCGAGCAATCCTGCAAACTAGCCGCCAGGGCTTACGTATTTGAGCCCAATGATGCTAACACCTGGGCCTCTGTAAAAAGTATGATCGGAAACTTTTTAACCAATATCTGGAAAGAAGGGGCTTTGCAAGGTGCTAAGCCTGCTGATGCTTTTAGCGTAGCTGTAGGCTTGGGAAGCACTATGACTGCCCAGGATATTTTAGATGGCATCATGCGGGTCAGTGTAAAAATAGCGGTAACTCGTCCGGCAGAATTTATCATTATTAGTTTTGAGCAAGAGATGGCAAAATCTTAAATGAGATACCGGATCAAGCCTACTTATCTCAGGTAGGATAACTTCACGTTTTGATATCATGCCTGACTTGATCAGGCATCTACAGAGATCACGGCTATCCGCCATGCTTCTGCCGCGATGAACAACAAACCACTTCTTTCTCCGATTTTTATACTTCGGACTACAGACTGTGGTCTACCAACTATCAACTATTCCCTAATTTCGCCCCATGCGAATGGAAGACACCATCTGTGCCCTTTCTACCCCACAAGGACTGGGGGCTATTGCCTTAATCCGCGTTTCGGGACCTGACACTTTTACGATTGTTAATAAAGTATTCCGTCCTTTTAAAAAAGGAGTTACGCTAGATGTAGAAGGTTATAAAGCTCATTTTGGGAAGATTGTAAAAGGTGAAGGTCAAAGTGAACGGGAGATTACGGTTGATGAAGTGGTATTGACTGTTTTTATAAATCCGCATTCCTATACCGGTGAAGATGTGGTGGAAATTTCTTGCCATGGTTCGGTTTACATACAGGAACAGATCCTAAAAGTATTATTGGAGAACGGCTGTCGTCTGGCCGAACCGGGCGAATACACCATGCGTGCTTTTGCCAACGGTAAAATGGATCTTTCCCAGGCTGAAGCAGTAGCGGATTTAATCAATTCCGAAACCAAAGCTGCTCACCAGGTAGCACTCCAACAGATGCGGGGTGGCTTTTCTTCCGAGATCAAAGAACTGCGGGAAGAACTGATCAACTTTGCTTCCCTCATAGAACTGGAACTGGATTTTGCCGAAGAAGATGTAGAGTTTGCCGACCGCTCCCAACTAACGGAACTACTCACAAAAATTAAGACGGCTATTCAGCGCCTGCTTTCCTCTTTTGATACAGGAAATGTGATCAAAAACGGACTGCCCGTAGCTATAGTAGGTGCGCCTAATGCGGGTAAGTCTACCCTATTGAATGCCTTGCTTAATGAGGAGCGCGCTTTGGTATCGGACGTAGAAGGTACTACCCGTGATGCTATTGAAGACGAAATTACCCTTAAAGGTATCCGCTACCGCTTTATTGATACCGCTGGCATACGCGAAACCAGCGATAAGGTAGAAAGCATGGGCATCCAACGTACTTTTGAAAAAATAGAGCAATCCCGCCTGGTGCTTTACCTCTTTGATGCCCAAAAGGCCACCACTGATAACCAGCGCCTGGCTCAGGTAAAGGAGGAAATCCATAAACTAAACCAACAGTTTAGACAGCAAACTATCTTGTTAATGGCCAATAAAATCGATAAAGCGGATGAAGCTTTGATCCAAAGTGAATTTGGTAATTACGAAAACCTTATCCCCCTCTCTGCCCTCACCCGGCAGGGTTTGGATGACCTCATCACTAAACTCACCGAACAGGTCAATCTCGGCCTCCTCCATTCCGGACAAACTATAGTGACCAACCTGCGGCATTATGATGCCCTACAAAAAGCCCTTAACGATATTATCCGCGGAGAAGAAAGCTTACATTCCCAACTTTCTGGCGACCTGCTTGCCATGGATATCCGCGAAGCCCTGCGAAACCTGGGCTCTATTGTGGGTGAAATAGATGTAGATCAGGATATTCTAGGGAATATTTTTGGGCGGTTTTGTATTGGGAAGTAACTGCATAAGCAGATAAAGAACCAATTCTAATAATCTCTTCTATATAGAGTTCAAGGGTTTAGTACTAGCTTAAAGCATCTATCCTCATAAAACAAGTCTAGATTTATTCTTTTCTTAAAAAAAACTCCCATAAAATGAGTTTACAAAATATTAGTATTTAGCTTTAACACAACCTTTAAAAACTAAGCAATTATCTAAGTTATAACATTATAATATGCCTATACCTAAAATGCTTCTTTCGCTCAAGAACTCTTTATGTCTGTCTGTAAGCCATCACATATTTGTTTCTACTTTGACAGTAATGCTATTATTATCAAGCTGTGGTTCTGAAATATTGAGAAAACACAAAAAGGCTTATATAGACCCTATTCCTTTAGAACACCCTGAGCACTTTGTAACATTAGAAGTAAGTTCTTTCCCAGCTGATAAAAAAACACATTCTTCTAAAAAAACTGTTTTTGACTTAAGCGATCGTGCTCAAGCAGCCTTTTTAGAAAGAGCCGGTACCAATAATGCCAAAGAGCAAGCACTGTTAAATAAAAATCTCCTCTCTTTAAACACTAAATCCGAGAGCAAAATCAAAGATTTTTCCACTTATAAAAGAAAGATTATTATTTCTGTAGCTAAAACTCCTTACTTCTATGCTAAAGCTGATAATAAAAGCTATAGGAAAAAGTTGCAAGAACCTGTGGAACTAACCTCTTTAGACATCCGCAATTTACAAGCTGATTGGGTTGATAATTTACATCCAAGCTCTGTAGACAGTAGCTATAGCATCTACTGGAATCATTTAAATAACCGTATTGCTCACCTTGATATCCGTTTTCAGCTGAATAATACCGATCTTATAAGCTTCTCTAACTGGGATAAACTGATCACCGAATATGAAACCATCGATTTAGGCACCATTACTCAAGCCAGTACCAATACCTTTACATTTAATACTAGTGTACCGGTAGTACCTGACTTTATCACCCAGGAAAACACTATTAATAATCAATCGGTTGATTCTTTTACTGAAAATCAAACTCTCAAAAACCGCTTTATGAAACTACAAGGTTATTTGGGTGAAGATAATGGTTATATCATACAGGAAGGCACGATAGACCGTGATCTGGCGGGTAATACTATATTAACTTATGAAATAAAGTTTGAGGCTGATACCCTATTTATTTTTAAATTCGATCAACTTTTTGAAAAAATAAAAAGTAGCTATAAGGCTGGCATCCTCAGGCAGTCAAAAGAGTCTATTACCACCGAAATAAGGCCTAAAAATGATGTTCTAAAAATCGGCAAAACCAAACTAAAATTCCACTATTCATTTATAGTTAGGGACATTAATACCAACTCAGGTTTTCTTGGGTGGGGACAGAATAAACAAATGGAAACCTTTCGCGAATCAGATGACAAAATAACCTACCGCTATGGAGCTGGAAATGAAGTTGTTGAACTGATGAATCAAGAAGAGGTAACCGCCCTCAAATCCAAATTCACTAAGCCCTGGATAATCACCTACGGTGGAAAACCAATATCGTTTTCATTTAAGCAAAATGAAAACAACCCCATTCCACTGCGGTTTGCTAGTCATAAAGATGCAGGTGAATTCCAGTTCTGGTTAGAAGAAGCCATCAAAGATGATGCTAAGGACGTACAAAAAAAAGGTAAAAGTGATGCTGAGTTAGTAAATAGCTTCACTGGCAAGTTAAAAGTATCACTCAAAAGCCCTTCCGGAAAAATAATATTACCGGATACATTCACGCTTACAGCAGATCAAATTAAAGATAAAGATCAGGTTAAAATTGATGACGCATTTGCAAAAAACTTTGCCTTAGTACAAAACTAATACCTCTAAACATCAAATCATATGAACTCAACCAACCAACCCCAAAAGGAAGTAGCTAATAACGAAGAAAGAGCTACAGGCTGTTGTAGATTAACCAAAAATGGTAAAACAAGGTGCCGCACTACCAGAACTGAAGCCGAATGTTATGAATATGCTGACCATATCGAAGCCGATGATGTATACTGGGAACCCAACTGCAATTGTTAACTATAAAAAGAAGTATTTAGGTTAGTAATTGCCCAAATCCTGAATAGGGTTTGTTATCATCTATCAGACAAAGACCGAAAATGCTACGCATCAGTCCGGGTGACTGTATGCTCATCCTATTATTACAACTAAGGGAAGTTACAGGGGTGGCAGCTTGAGCTCCCTGAGGTATTTATTGTGCTCTTCTGCGGCCTTTTGCGCCTTCTTTTAGAGCTCCTCCAGTTGTTGGTGCACCACAGCCAGGTCAATTTTTTCTTCGAGCCTGGCGGGGCTCTTCTTTAACAGCGGCTTTTAAGACGCTTCTTTTTTATACGCCAGGGCTTCATTGCCACTGTCCTTTTTATAAGAAGCTGCGCAGCTTTGGCGGTACGGAAGCTTTGCCAAAGCTCAATAAAATGTATAAAACTGAACCTTTGTTATAGTTGCTCTTAATTACCCCTCAGGCCCTCATTCTAACCAAAGCATGATGCTTTTCTTAAGAGTATCACCGGAGGCCATCAGCGTGGCCAGTTCAATTTCCACCTGGCTGCCCGGGGAGTGCTGCAAAGCTCCCACCGTAAAACTAACTTGATTGCCTTCGGAAAAAGCAAAGTCGGGATAATCCAGAAAAAGTGTGGGTTGGGTAGTATCGCTTGCTAAAAGCTTATCCGTTATCCAGCATTTGAGTTTATCCGAGCTAGTGCCTTTGGCACGAAAAAGATCAGCCGTAATAGTAGCCTCTTCGTTCACGGCCAAAAAATGATCGCTGGCGCTGAACTGCATATCTTCCGGCAAGGCTGGAGTAAAAGAAACAATCTCTTGGCGGATAACACCATTTACATTTACCGAAACGTATACCGTATCGCTAATGCTATTATTAGACTGTAGCAGTACTTCAGCCGTTTTGCCAAAAGGTTTCAGTACTACGGAGTCACTCCCCGCTTCAACCGGATCGTAGGGCATTTTATAGAGCGTACCTTCACTGGTGTAAAAACTCACCTTTTGCTCAGGGTGCAACTCATCATTAAATTTCACCATTATAGGGAGTGTAGAGACCCCATCAGCCGGTATGGAACTCCCTTTGGGAAGATTGAATTCATCTGTTCCGTAAAGATCTTCTCTTTTTTCGCAGGAAAAGAACAGGACACAGGCCATAAGGCCTAAAAAGCTTAGTGATGCAATGGTTTTCATAAAGCATTTTATTAGTTTAATTGGATAAGCGGGCGCCCAGGTTGAGAAAACTGATGCCAATGCCTAGGTAGCTAGACTGTTCCTGGAGTTCCATCAGGTTCCAGCCATAAGTAATGAAGAAAACATTGTTGAATAGTCCCATGGCCGGCCCTACCCCTATTTCCAGGGCCTCGTCTGTCCGGTAATTGAGGTAGCTCACATTCACTCCAAAGGAGGGTTCAAAAAACTTCCAAAACTTCTGCACCCCTACACAAAAACGGTTGCTCTTTAATCGACCGCGCTTGTCAAATCTGGGAAAGCCTTCGTCATCCAGTTTGATCCTTCTCTTCACCCGGTAATCGTTGTTATAGCCCCACATAATAGAAGCTCCCCCGCTAAGGGCAAAATTGCTGGGGTCCAGGGGGTAGTCCGTTCGCAGCAGGTCTTCATCAAAGCGTTTGATCAGGAGGGCGTTCTCTGATATTTTCATTTTCCAGCCGGTTTCTTTTAAATCAAACTTAGCCACGTATAAGGCCGCTCCGTCTTTAATACTACCCCCTGTTACAACGGTATCCGATTCCGGGTCAATGTTCCAGATCAGGCGGATCAGTAGCTGGTCGCCCGGGTTGGCATCTGCCAGGTCCAGGTCGATCGTGGCGTATACCAATTCCTCGTAAAGGGTTTCACCCGCCTTTTGGGCTAAAAAGCTTTTAACTTTTTCTAAATCCTTAGGATTATCCCATAACTCAAGGAATTCTTTGCTCTCTTGTACACTATCAATATTTTCATAAAAGAAACTATAAGAAATAACGCTATAATAATATCCTAAATCATTCAAAAAATCAGAAAACAAATTCCCACTAATATCACCTAACTCAAGAATACTTTCTTCTATTTTTTCTATCGATTTACTTATTTGTTCTCGAAATTCTCTTGGATATTTAAATGCAGATTTATTAGACACTTCTTCTAATTTATCAAAATGATTTATAAACATATCCTTATAATGATTGAAAGTAAGAATCTCTTTACCTATTAACTTTAAGTAAGCTTCTTGAGTTACACCTTCATAGGTAGTAAAATAAGTTATTATATTTTTAAATAATTTTAAATCTTCCAAAAAATTTAGAATATCATTGCTTAGTTTTTTTTTTTCAATCTCATCATCATTTGAAGGTCTTAAATATGCTTCTATTTCTTTTAAAAATTTTTCTAATCTTGAAATTAAATATTTTACCATCTCTTTTTCATTATATTCTAGCTTAGGCATATTCCATAAATCAGAACAAATAGAAGATGTTGAATAAATACTTTTGTCATATTTTTCAAAACATAAGTTATCCATTTTACTCAAAGCGTATAATATCTTTGTATTGTCGGATATATTAGTATCTTTCATATATTCTATTAGTAACTTCACATCATTTTGGGTAGATTGATATTCATCAACATAATCTTGATAATAAAATGCATCCGGATGTTTGTAACGAAAATCCTGGAGTTTTTCAAATTGTTTTTGTATTTGTTTAACAAATCTCAGCAGGTAATCCGCCACCTCATCGGCCGGCCGGTTATCCAAACCAATGGTTTTGCGCTCTTCCCCTATTACGGAATAGGGGTTCACCTCGATCTCCCGGGGATCGGCATTGGATTCCCGGCCATCGTACAAAAAAGCTTCCAGGCTGATAGAGCCTTTAAAATTTTCATTGTAGGCTAAACCATCTTTGTCAAAAGTGATTCGCAGGGTAGATTTAGGGTCGACCACCTTGTACTTCTGGAACGGGATAAGGGCGTAGTTCAGTTGAGCCTGGTCTGGGTCCTCCAGATCCAGCACCCGGTAATCCATATTGGGCCAGGGGTACTGATTGAGCCACCAGATAGGCTCCCAATTAGGGGTTCCCCCGTTTTTCCAGAAGTAGTGGTTGTAATAATCCTTATACGTTTCAATATCAGGCAATTCCCTGTCAAATGGATTAAAAAAATCATAAGGCTTATACCTTCCTTTAAATTTCAATAGGCTTTCTATACTTTTTTTGTCGTTTTTCCATTTAGAAAGCATCTTTTTCTTTTTTTTGGCTTGCTGCCGCAATAGCTTCAGTTCCCTTTCGGTATTATTAACTTCACTGGCATTCCCAATCTGAGCATCTATAGTGTCTTTTTTCACTTGTTTACCTGCGGTGTATTTCTCCATCAGTGCACTATCAAGCAGTTCAATACGTCTGTTCAGTTGGCTAAGCTCACTTTCCAGCTCATTAATACTATCGGTTATTGCCTTACAGCGTTGTTTCCATACCTTTAGCTGTCTTAATTCATTTTTATCCGTGTCTAAACCCTTTACCCAACGGTTTTCATTAGCTTCTTTCCATTCGTAAATAACCACGTACTGGCGCGGATCAATTTTGGGAACAGAGATACTTTTAAGAGGTGAATCGGCCTTAGAATAGGAGGGAGATTGAGCTGCAGCATTCAACGAAATAAAGAGCAGTATTGGGCAGAACATTATATATGTCACTTTCATATTCCAACTCTTAAATAGAAACAGGTTTTTCATGATTTGGATAATTTATTATGTTTAACATTATAACTGTTAACAAAAGCCATCCGATACTAATTTTTAACTCAAATATCATTACTATGTAAAAGGGGGTCAAGAGGGAAAAACTTTAAATAAAAAAGGAAAATTCATGGAGGTTTTAAGGAAAAACCCTGAGTTGATCAAATATGATCTTTATTCTTTAGACTAAAATCTATATTAGCTATTCATTAAAACCTTTAAATATTTATACTATGGCAACACCAATGGAATTTTCAATTATCAAAGAGCTTCATTTCTTAGATAGAAATGAACTACCTGTAGGAACTAATGATAGCTCTACTTCTGGCAAAGGAGCAAGAAGTATGATCCAAGCTTACCATCAGCATGACAAAAGGTTGACTTACTATGAAGACCCAAATGACATTGCTACAGAAAAAACCTTAAATGGCCTAATAGTAGAAAAAACTGATTTGGAAGCTTTATTAAATGAATCTCTGGATGCAGATAAATTTATAATCTTATTTGCAGTTTCAAAAGTTGATTTGGAAAATAATGCGATAGCAATGGATAGAAAAAGGCTTACTACTATCTTAGCTCCTGTGAAAAATAATTCAATAGTAACTGATTATGGAGGTAGCACTACTCTTAGAAATATATTTGAGCCCTGCCCTGATAAATGCCACAACGATCTATTGGCCAGCTATTATACTACTTTTGGCATAAAGCCATAGTTAAGACATGCCCGTATTGTGTTTTGATCTCAGCATTCCCGGGCTTTACCTAAGCCCGGGTTTTTTAATTTACAGCTTGCTCCTGTTGGCAATTTTTATAACCGGGTCCATCTACTACAGTGTTATTACCAAAGCATTCAGGATCCTGATTCAAATGGTTTTTTGCGTTTTTGCATCAGCCTTGTTGAGCAAAATAGTTTTATTTTTTTGGCAAACCAACCATCCGGTATTCCATATTCTTCTCTTATTACAATTGTTATATTTTGGCGCTATATTTAAACAGTTGTTTAAAAAAAATATTTACACCCAAACAATTTTAAGCATCGGTGCGCTAGTCTTCTTTTTAATTGCCATTATCAATTTAATAATGGTCGATAATATTTTTACATTCCCTTCTTCAACTGCCCTTTTACTCAGCCTCTATGTTACCTTAGCGTGTATTATCCTTTTTTACAGGATGATAAGTTCCCCTGTAGACATCCCTATCCTTAAACAATCATTATTTTGGTTTGCCACCGGAAGTCTCTTTTTCTACACCATTACTTTTTTTATTTTAGGTTATTACAAATTTTTTCTCATGCAGTTGGGTAAGATGCCTCAGTGGACTCACTGGGTGCTATATGGAGCAAATTACATGCTCTATTCCTCTTATTTGATAGCCGTAATATTGGAGATCAAAAATAAACCGTCTGAAAATGAGCCTTGACAGTACGTTACCATTAATAGTTGGTACTGTTTTAGTTGCGACACTCGTAGTATTTATAATAGTTTTCGTCATCCTCTACTCCCGTGCCCAACTCAAATTCCGCCTGGAACGCCAGCACTTCCAGCAAGCCCTTTTAGAAGCCGAAGTAGAGATCCGCAAAGAGACCCTCAATAATGTAGCCCTTGACCTGCACGACAACATCGGTCAGATCGCTTCCCTCATCAAGATCAATCTCAATTTGATTTCCTCAGAATTAAAGGCCAAAGATCAAAAGCACCTGGAAGAATCCACTCAATTGCTCCGGCATTTGATAGCCGATATTAAATCACTCACTAACAACCTGATGGATCAGGAGATCAACCCCAATTACCTGCTGGAGCAAATGCAACGCGATATCCAGCGTATTCAACAAACCGGTATTATCGATCTCAAACTGGAAACTTCCTCAAAAGAGATAAAGCTTGCCCCGGATATCTCTATTTTTCTTTATAGAATGTTCCAGGAAATGATCAACAATGTAGTAAAGCACTCCAAAGCCACAGCAGCCCTGGTAAAGCTGAAAAAAAATGATACCTCCTTGTTTCTAATTTTGCAGGACAATGGTATTGGTTTTCCGGCCCTAAAAAACAACAAAGGCAATGGTCTGAATAATATTAAAGAACGTTGCAAAATGATAGAGGCTGATTTAACGATTGATAGTAATGAAAATAAAGGTACCTTTATACAGATTATTTATCCGTTTAAATGATCGGGGAAGCAAACCATCAAATTTCTATTTCAGTTGTAGACGACCACCGGCTCTTCCGGCAGGGGCTGATCAATCTGATCCATCAGGTAGACCCCAATTTTAAAGTGGTCAGCCAATTCAGTAATGGCCGTGAAATACTGGATAAGTTAAAAGCTGACAATGCCCCTGATATAGTAGTAATGGACATGCATATGCCGATACTCAACGGCTATGACACTACCCTGGAGCTTAAAAAGACCCATCCGGATATTGGTATACTGGCCCTTTCCATGCTGGACGATGAAGTGACCCTGATCAAAATGCTGAAAGCTGGAGTAAACGGCTATTTGAGTAAAGATGTGGAGCCCAGCGAATTGAAAACAGCGATAAGTACTATTGCCGATAAAGGATATTATTACAACGAATATGTAGCCGGTAAGCTGGTAAGCGTTATTCAAAGCCCTGCCGGTATTATCGATCCCACCGTTGAATTAAATGAGCAGGAATTGCAGTTTATAGAGCTTTCTTGCTCCGAGCATACCTACAAAATGATAGCCGATAAAATGTGCCTCAGTATTAAAACCATTGATGGCTACCGGGCTAAATTATTTGACAAACTGCAGGTAAAATCGAGAGTAGGCCTGGTTCTTTTCGCCCTTAAGCACAAGGTTGTTTCATTAGAAAATTTACCCGGATGAAGTATCCGGGTAAAGCTGTAATTAAAGAATAATGGAATTCACATTTTAAGACTCAACCTCTCAAACACACAGAAAATACTTGTTTAAGAGTGTTTTAGATGAATTGCCTTATAATAAAAAATTCGGAACCGATCCGGATATTTTTATATGCACATTGTTTAAATAATACCCTTACTTATCCTGAAATGACTGTAAAGTAACCCTCTTATCTGTACCAAACGATCGCAATTCTGCTTAAAACGTTTCAGAACTGCCTTTAAAACCGCAGGAAACGCTTGAAATATTCAATTACTAATCCCTTTCCCTTTTAAACTCCAGGCTTAAAACAGACTAAACGACAGGGTACAACAATAATACATTCTCCGCAGGTTTTATTTACAAAAAAAGCTTTACCTTTTTCTACGAAAACTTCTTTCTAAACCAATTATAAACCTTTAAGTCATGACTACAACTGTTTTGGCTGAGCACCGAGAGGTTATTGATCTTTCGGATGTTAGCCCTCAGCGCACCTTTTTGGCGTCTTATCCCGCCAAGCCCGACCCCAAAAGCAGCCTTTACCTCACCAAACACCACACTAAAAATGCCGATAGTTCCATCAATTACATTTTTAGTGGAGTTCACTTAATCATAAAAAAGAAACACGAAAACGGGCTGTGGGAATTACTGGAAGATAATCGCAAAAGTCAGGATGCCCGCAATCCCGTCACCAAAATCAGATCGCTAAAAATAATCTGTGATACTTTGGAAGTTCACGGGCAATTAAAAATTCCCGAAACCAACCTCACGATATATGCCCGCAAATTAGTCTGGGCTACAGACAAAGCATCTATCAACAGTTCCCCCCTGCCCTGGGCCGTAAAAAAGGCTCAAAATGCCACTAAGGATAAAAAAGGAGAAAATGGCGCGCACGGTCGCCATGCCGGAGCTTTACACCTATTTGTAAAAACCGTAGAACCTGTCAACGATAAAGTACAGCGCTTAATTGCCAAAGGTGGCAACGGGCAAGACCCTGGAGCCGGGCTGGATGGAAAAGATGGTGAAAGCCGCCCTAGCCGTAACGGTTTTGAATCAGCAGTAAAAGCCCCTGCCTTAAACGAGGCTAAAGTAAAATTTGGCCTCCCTGCTATTTATTACGACTATGCCTGGTATTGGATCGGCATTAAAGGCACTACCGGAACCACCACCTGGGGAACCAAGAGTAACCCTACCAACGGCACCAGTGCTGTTGCTCCTGGTAAACCAGGCAATGCGGGTAATGGTGGTGAAATCGTCAGCAACATTAAAGCACTTTTGGATCATGCCGACAATCAGGCGGGTAAAGCGGGTCAAAAAGAAAGAGATTACAAAGCGGGCGCAGCAGGCCGCCCTGCAGAATCCGCCAAATATTCCGTTAAGCTAACCCTCGATGCTTTTGGCACATCCGATGCTAAAAAGAAAATAGATAAACTGGGCAGTACCCACAAAACCAAAGCGGGTAAAGGGGCCAAAGCCCCTTCGGCTGATATTGCCAAAGGAGAGAGCAGCAGTAAGCACCTTAATCAAAATGGCTTGTGGGTTCACCCTTTACTATTGCAAAAGGTATTGGAATACGCCCGCGACCTTCACCTTTCGGGCGCACTGGACGACTTGCCTATTTTATTAGCCGATTATGAAAACGATCTGGCGGGTGAAATACCTGATTCAGATATCTGGAACGACAATACCGCTATGCAATGGTCGCGCGCCAGCAGCGATATAGCCCTTATCTTACAGCGCTGTCGCCATCACTTAGATTATTACGGCAATGCCGCTGGTTTTACCCCTTTTCTCTCCCTACAGGGAACGGTAAAGCTCTTTGAACAGGAAGCGGAGCGTGCTTTACACATGCTGCTATTGGCCAATTGGGTAAACGATAAAGAACGTTCCGTCAAAGAAACAGCCGCCATATTGAGCGAGAGTATTAATAATTTACAAAAGATTGTAGATCAGGGGGCAGAACAAATTTCCAAAGGCAAAGAAGCCATCACCACCAATCAAAAAGTATTGGAAAGCCTGGAAGAACAATTGGCCCAACTAGCTAATGATCTGACTGACCTGGAAAACAAACTCCTGGACGAAGCCCGGAAAGACCTGGAGCTAAAAGCCCTGATCAAAGGCGGTATCAAAATGGCCTCTGCTATTTTAAAAGTTATTCCTGTGGGACAGCCTGCCCTGGGAGCCGTAGGCTCTTTAGGAGAAGTGGCTGGTGATTTCATCATGGGCGAGAGTACGGCTGCCGATGCCGTTTCGGAAACAGGTGCTGTTTTTGAAAAGGTGAACAAAGCTTCCAAAGAAGCCATAGAAGCCCAAAAGAAACTGATAGAATTCAAAAACAAAAACCCTGATGATGAAGTACCCGGTTCTGATAAAAAAATGTTGCGCAAAGTGGGAGCTAAAATTGGCCCTTCCCTGTCCAAAGCTTCCGAAGCTATCAGTGCTTTACAGGTTCCTGAATCTGAAGTGGAAGCTGAACTGAAAAGGTTGGCATCCCAAAGTGAAGAATGGAGCGAGCTAACCGAAAATATCCGCGACCTGAATGAGCGTAAAGCCAAGGCTATTTTCAGCTTGATGAATGCTATTGAAAAAGTGAGCGAAGGTTATTCCAAAATAAGTTCGGCCACAGCAGCCATTGTTGATTTCCAGCAACAAAAGGCCGAAGCTCAGGAAAAACTCAACCCACAAGCCGTGGGGAGCCTCAACGAAATGGAGCAAGAGGCCAGGCACACGCTCATCTATTACCTCTATCTGATGGTAAGAGCTTATGAAACCACTGTTCTCTCTTCAATTGACGTGGACTGGAAAATGAGCGAAATAGCCAGCGCTATTCAAAAGCTGCTCAAGCGATCAGACCTCAATGCCACTGATCTCAAAGCACAGGTTAACGATCTTTTACCTATTTACAAGAACAACATCAGCAAAGTGCGAAGCAAGCTGCTGGAACAATTCAATTTCAGTGAAAAATCCAATAAACTGCAAATCGGGCTCGATGCACAGGCTACCCCTGCTCCTATCCGTCAGTTGAACGAAAATGGGGAAACTTTTCTCGATCCTGTTTCTTTCGGATTGCTACTGAGCGATCAGCACCTGGCGCGCATAAGCGATGTAAACCTTATCCGCATGGAATTCGATCCGGATGGCCCCGAATTGCCCGATAATACCAATGCGGTTATCACCTTAAGGCCCGACAAAGATGGTACATTGCGTAAATCGGAAAACCTTTATGCCGTTTATAGTGACCAGCCGCTTTCCTGGAGCTGGACCTACATCCCCTCTAAAGAAAAGGGTCAGGAGATTGAAAAGAGCGAGCCCAGTAAAAGTTCACAGGATATGATGAATTTCATACTTGGCGAAAAGGCGGGGGATATCAAACAGAAAGTAGCATACCCTCCCGTATGGTCGCGTTTACAGTTGAAGGTTTCTTTCACTGGCAATTTTGCCCAAGGGAAAAAGCCCCGTATCAAACAGCTATACCTTTTGTTCGATTGCGATTCCAGTTTTGCTCCGGAAGATCAGTGCGTTTTAAAAGTAGAAAAACTCGGAGTTTCTGCAGCTGTAAAAGCTAAATGCAGCAAAGACTTGGGTGGACGTGCCAACGGATTGAATAATTTCTACCGCATCTTTAGTAAAGATTCCAAAGTAAATCTATCCGTACCCCAATCCAGCGATGGCGCTGTGTTCCTGTCGTGGACGGTATTTGGTAATGAAAGTGTGGATACAGGGAATCAAAAAACCAGCCTCAAATTAGGGCTTAAAAATCACGTAATAGCCCAATCCAACTGGGACTACCTACACCGGGAAAGTGAGGTGGAAGTGCTTAGCCACAGGGCAATGCGTAAAATGGCGGAGCAACACCCGGAAAGAGAAACCCGCGCAGCCATACTAAAGGTTATTCCCGAAACAGAACCTGAAAATATGATCATCCATATTCAACCCGAAGCCAGTTCATCGGTATTAGGCCTGGCACCCACCCTAAAGGAGGTGGAGGTATTGGAAGAAGGAAAAGGCGACTGGAAACAGATCAACTATCGCGGTATAGTGGGTTGGGTGAAGGTAGTTTGACATTTCACTTTCCAACACTAGTCCCATACATACCCTATAAGAAAACCCCAGCTTAGGCTGGGGTTTTTATTAACCTTCAACCCTAAACTCAAATAATACTCTTCCTTATCCTGAAATGATTGTAGGGATCTTTAGAGTGATCCTCTTTGATCTGAACCAAACGATCGTAATTCTGCATAAAATATTTACGCGTAGGGATAGAACTGTCCTTAAAGCTAATAAAAGCCCCGCTGGTATTGGGGATATCGTAATCGCGGGCTACCTCCATCCAGTCTAAAGCGCGGTTGGTGTAGTTATACACTTTGTTGTTCTGCCCTTCCAACTTCAACTCCAGGTCCTGGTTCCACCAGGTTTGGTATTGAATGGTATAGAGCTTGTCTTTGTAAGGGAAAGACGAATGTTCATCGCTTTGGTTCTTCTCATCCAGGTAGAAATCGCCTACTATGGCACCCAAAGTTAAGTAGGTGAACAAACCCAATTTCCGGTTTTTAAAATCAGGTAGAAGTACCTGAAATGCTGTTGTTGGAAAAATATCTCTTTATCCCAAAGCTTTTTGGTTATTTTTGAGCCTTTCATTAACAAAAGCGGACGCAATACTCTTTTTTACCAAACCTTAAATTAAGCTGCTGAT
>JANQHO010000134.1 GCA_028277105.1 Owenweeksia sp.
ACAACACTACCGCAGCCAGGAGAATGAAGAACAGAAGCGTAGCCGACAACTTCCTGTTCAAGTTGTGCTTTAAAACAAAGGCAAAAACAAAAGCGATGGGAACATACATGGCTAATACAGCTCCATAGCTCGTATGTTCCTTAAAAAAAGGAAACATAACCCAGGTAGAGCTGTCTTTGGTAAAGCCATAAAGTGAATGCTGGTATATAGTATACAGAGCGGCAATACACAGAGGTACCATAAACAGCCAGAAAAAACGATTGATGTTCTGACGCTTTTTGAACATTTGGGAAAGCAGGTAAAAGAACACTGTTACAAACCACAAACGGGCCAGGAAAAACTTAAACGACACAAAAGGTATCTGGCTGGAAATACTGGTGAAAAAGAGCCATAAAAGATTGAATAAAATGGCTAAAGATAATGGGTGCCTCACCACTTTGAGATCAAAATTGCCTTGATAAAGAAGTTTAAAAAAGAACAATATCATTATCCCAAAGAGAATAGGCTCGGTGGGGAGTGTAAAGCCAATATGGAGATCGGGATTGAAATAAGATATACTAAGAGGAGTGGAGAAAATCAGGAATAGTAGCACTTTATCCAATGCCAGTACTATAAAAGCTACCAAAGCCAGGCCAAAGGGAATGAGCAGTCCCCAAAAGTTTTCAGTAACTATAAAAGCAATATTCAGCAGGTTGAAAAAAATACCTGCTGCTATGATCCATCTTTCATCTATTTTTTGGATGAAATCACTCACTCTTCTGTTGCCTGGCTGATTTTATTGTATCGTAAATCAGAATAATGATAAGGGTAAAAATGAATGCCCCAATAGCACTTAAGGCAACGATCAGCCAACGGGTGGGATAGGACTTTTTCTCAGCGGCAAAAGCTTCGTTTACCTTAAAGGAAGCTGGTAATGTTTCTTCCACGTCTACTTTGGCCTGGTCGTATTTAGTTTTCAATTTTACCTGTTCTTCTTTTAGAAATTGCAACTCATCCCGGTACGAAACATAAATACCTCCGTACTTGGCCAAGGTATCCAGCTTGTCTTCTATGGCCTCCGCCTGAGGGCTACCGGCCCCTTTTTCAATAATAGCGGTAGCTAACTGTTCGCTCAGAACAGCCGATTGTGTTTCGTAATCGTGCACTCCCTTATAGCGGAGATTGGTGAGGGCGTCTTCATAAGACTTCACTTCATCTTTCAGGGCCAGGTATTCCCGTTCTATAATTTTTAACCCTTTCTTGGCTCTGTCAGTTTGGATGCGGTTTTTTACCTCATCAAGCAGGGTGCTGATATCATTAGCTATCATGGCGGCAGTATCAGGGTCGGTATCCAGCACATTGATCTCTACCGACATAAACTCTGTTCTCCGGAATGAAATATTTTCATCATACGTTTTATAAAGTTCTGTTTTCACATACATCCCGGATGTATCGATGCGGTAGTGTTTGAGTAAGTCGTATTTTTCAATGATCCTGTTCCGGATTTCATCGGAATTAAGGATCTGAAGAAGCTGTTCTGCCTGCTCCTCTTCCCCAAACTCAAGGATATCCCCCCCTCTGGTAGCAAACTGCTGGGGTAAAAGAGCTTTAGAAAGTGAGTTGGTGGTGGTGGGAAAAACCGTTACCGTTGACTTGTACTTAGGAGGAATAAACCTGGGTGCACTGAATATAGCTGCTAAAATTACAGCCACAGCCGTAACTATGATCAAAGGCTTACGCCAGGAATAGATATAAACTATAAGGTTACTCGAATCAAATACCCGTTCATTGTTATCCTTTTGCTCCATGCTTTTTGTAAAATTTCCGCCAAAAATATGAAATGTCCGTAAAGCTATTGCTATACCAACCGGAGATGAATACTTGATTTCAAACTACTTATTTTCGATTGACAACAGGGATTCAGGACATTCCACGCCAGCATGTCTGAGTGTTGGCACTACAGCACTCAGATATGTGGCTGCTGAAAATTAATGATCTATAAATGAAATCCGGCTTGGTAAAGGCTATCTGAAACGCTTCTTTAATAACTCTATTGCGGCTTTTAATTCAAATAACCGCAGATAAAGAGCAATTAATAAAAGAATTAGAAAATTGATTCCCATACTCAATAGCCATTGTAAGCCCGTATAATTATAGATGATGTAGGTAATCATTAATGCTAAGGCCGTAAAAACAATAACCTTTAACCAAAAACCGTCTCTTACCTTGAGTTCAAATATTTTAAAACAATAGAAAGCCTGCACAACTGCAGTGCCAAATTGTGTAATAACAGTTGCCGTAGCTGCCCCCCTCGCTCCGTAGTGGGGTATTAATATAATGTTGAGAATGATATTAAAAAGAAAGCCGCTGATAGCAATACGATTAAGGGTTTTTAAATTCCTGTTTGCAGTAAGTAAGGTCCCAAAAATGAAAGTAGAGCCAAAAGCAATACTGCTCAAAATCAGCAAGCGAAATACCGGAGCAGAAAGCTCTGCATTATCCAGGTATAGCTCACTCATAATCTCTTTCGACCAAAAGGAACAACTAAGGCCTAAAACCACAGTCATCACATAGATCAGGCTAAATGACAGCCGAACAAGGCTACTTACATTTTCCCTTCTCGACAACATGCCCGAGAATATGGGTAGCAACAATAAGCCTGTTAAATAACCAAATTGATTTACCATATCCAACAACCGAAAGGCTGCGGCATAGATCCCGCTTTCAAAAGATCCTGTCATACGGTCCAGCATAACACCGTCAACCCGGGTGTAAAGAGCCATCATCAGTATGAGCAAGGCATAAGGAAAACTGCTTTTTAGCCCTGTTCTGTAATAAGCAATATCAAATTTAAACCTGAAGATCCTGGCTTTTTTCAGTACAATGACAAAGGCAATTAAGGTCGTTAGCAAATAGCTGAACAATTGGGCCAGGGCAAAGTGAAGAACGGTAAATTCTACTTTTAAGAAAGGTGTAAACAATAGCGTCCCGCAAACTAAAATCATCAGCGTTTTGTCGGTAACACTTAACAGGCTATCCAAACGAAAAAAATGCAAACCCGATAAGTTAGACCGTATAAAAAGTATCAATGAAGCTAAAAACTGGTTTATCGAAAGTATAAGTAAGAGGTAGAAGCCCAGGGATCGATAGCCAATGAGATAACCTCCTACCAAGGTTACCAGGAAGTAAGCTATTCCCAAAAAGAATTTGAGGCTGGTCAGAAATGAAAAGTTGCGCACTACCTCTACCTTATCCCTGGCTACTGCCTGATTGTTGTAATGGGTCAGCCCCAGATCAAGCAGAATATTGAAGATGAGGGAAAAATTAAAAATTGCAAAGTATAACCCGTAAGCTTCTTCGCCCACGCGATTTTGCACGGTAAGGTCGATACCAAAAACCCAAAGCGGCTTTACCAGAAAATTCAGAAAAAGAACCAGAATAAGATTGCTAACGAAAACCCTCCGCATCACTAGAATGAATGCTCCAAAGGTAAGTATTTATAAGACCTATATTTGGGCGCATGAAGATTGCCGTAAATACGCGTTTCTTACTACCTAATAAGCTCGAAGGGATTGGTTGGTTTACTTATGAGGTATTCAAGCGGCTTTGTCAAGACCACCCTGAAATAGAATGGGTATTTTTATTCGACCGGCCATATTCCGAAACCCATATCTTTTCTGATAATATTACACCTGTAGTGGTAACTCCACCAGCCCGGCATCCAATACTATGGTATATCTGGTTTGAAATCACTCTTCCAAGAGTTTTAGCTAAGCTCCAACCCGATCTTTTTATCTCACCAGATGGCTACCTTTCCC
>JANQHO010000164.1 GCA_028277105.1 Owenweeksia sp.
GCCTCAGGTATAGAAAAGTCTTACGGTCAACTCAAAGTCTTAAAAGGGGTTGATCTTAAAGCGCAGAAAAGCGAGATCCTCTCTATTATGGGCGCCTCAGGAGCTGGAAAAACCACTTTTTTACAAATACTGGGAACAATAGAAAAGCCGGATGCCGGTAAACTCTTTATCAATAACGAAGATGTTTTTGCTTTAAAACCCAAAAAGTTAGCCCGTTTTCGCAACGATCACATCGGCTTTATCTTCCAGTTTCACCACTTGCTGCCAGAGTTTACCGCTCTGGAAAATGTTTGTATTCCCGGCTTCATAGGCCAGCGCAAAAAAACGGAAGTAGAAAAAAAGGCTAGGGAATTGCTCGAGTTTTTAGGCCTTTCTGAACGGCTGGAACACAAGCCCTCTGAATTGTCTGGAGGAGAACAGCAGAGGGTGGCCGTAGCCCGGGCCTTAGTAAACAATCCTTCACTTATCCTGGCCGATGAACCCACCGGAAATCTGGATTCTCAAAATGCTGAGGAGTTGCACAAATTGTTCTTTAAACTTCGCGAAGAATTCGGCAATACCTTTATTATAATTACTCATAATCCATCCCTGGCGGCTTTAGCCGATCGCAGTCTAACAATGGCAGACGGTATATTATCAGAATAAAGCTATTCCCTTTTTTAAGACTAATTTTGCCCCAAATCAGATATTTCAATGAGCAAGAAAATAGTACAGGTTGGTTCTGTAAAATGTGGTGATGATCCGCTTTTTCTAATTTCCGGCCCTTGTGTGATCGAAGAATACAGCACTATGATGACCGTGGCGGAGAAACTCAAAAGAGTTTCCGAAAAACTGAACCTGCCGGTTATCTATAAATCATCCTTCCAGAAAGACAACCGCAGTTCGGTAAACTATTACCAGGGCCCCGGCCTGCACGAAGGTTTGCGTATACTGGAACAGATCAAAAAGGAATTTGAGTTGCCTGTACTTTCAGATATACATTTTCCGGAGCAGGTAGATGCTGCCGCAGAAGTGCTGGATGTACTTCAGATACCGGCTTATCTGGTAATGCAAACCACTTTGGTGGTCAATGCCGCCAAAACCGGCAAGGTCATCAATCTGAAACACGGCCAGTTCCTGGCCCCGGAGAATATGATCAAGCCGGTACAAAAAGTTGAATCTACCGGTAATGAAGATATCATACTTACCGAAAGGGGTTACACCTTTGGTTATAACGACCTGGTAGTGGACCCACGCTCGTTCTATGAATTGGGCAAAACCGGTTACCCTGTGGTTTTTGATGTAACCCACGCCATCCGAAAATACGGTATCCCTTCTGCTGACCCTAGCGGAGGGGCACGCCAATACCTCCCTGTACTGGGAAGGGCTGGAGTAGCAGCAGGGGTTGATGGTTTATTTATAGAAACCCATCCCTGCCCCAGCGAAGCTTTGTGCGATGCCGCCAGCCAGATGGATATCGATCAACTGGAAGAATTTGTCAAGCCTTTGATCGAGTTACACCAGGTAGAATTGAAATACCGCAAAGCTTAATTCACGCATTACAATAATTGCATCAAGAATTTATAATTTCACCGCTTTAAATTTTATTTAAACCTTCCCAATGGAACTATACCTCGATTCAGCCGACATCAATGAAATCAAAGAAGCTTTTCAACTGGGTTTCTTAACCGGGCTTACCACCACTCCAACTTTTATGCACCGTCACGGTATTACTGATATAGACGGAACCATAATAGAACTGAGTAAAATTGTACCTATACTTCAAATTGAAGCATTGGGCAAAACAGCTGAAGAAATAGTATCAGAGGCTAAAAGGCAGGATGCCCTGGGATTAGACCGCGAAAAAACGGTTTATAAAATCCCTGTTTCCCTGGAAGGAGCTAAAGCTTGCAAACAACTAGTTGACGAAGGCTTTAAAGTAAATATACACCTGGTGTATACCATACAACAGGCTTATATGGCAATGGCTGCCTGTGCAACTTATGTTTGCCCTCTGGTAGGCCGTCTGCAGGACCAGGGTCATGATGCCTTAAGACTGGTAGCCGAATGTGTTGAAGCTGTTAATTATTACGGCTATAACACCAAGATCATGTTTTCTTCAGTGAGGAATGTGGAACATATCAAAAATGCTCTCAACATTGGCGTTCATACCATCACCGTTCCTTACGGTATTATGAAAAAACTCACTGAAAACCACTTCACTAAGATCGGTACCGACCAGTTCTTTGAGCATACCGCTATGATGACGGTACACGTAAAAGACCTGATCCAGGATAAAAACCCTACCATCACCAAAGACAAAAAAGTAACGGACTGTCTCGTTACCATGACGGCTGGTGGTTTTGGTGCAGTTACCATTGTAGACGAGAACCACTCCCCTGTAGGCATCTTCACCGATGGGGATCTCCGCAGATTGATAGAAAGTGAAGGAGAAGCCGGTATCAATAAAAATATTAGTGAGTTGAACCTCAAAGTTCCTGTTTCTATACAAGCACATGAGTTGCTTTATACTGCTCAGGCAGCATTTAAAGATAAAGGAGTGGATTCACTGGTTGTAACCGAGAATGGTAAAGTAATAGGGATGTTGGATGTACAGGATCTAATGAAAGCCAGTAACTTATAGATCTTTCACTCTTAAAAATTACAAAACCCTTCTTTATAAGAGGGTTTTTTTTATAGTTTGAGCACCTTTCGATGAATAGTATATTCACCTTGTTGTTCTATTGACATTAGGTACAAACCTGGGAGTAACTCTCTTGTATTCAGAATCAACTGATCTGTTTTAAACTCATTATACTCTTCAATAGCAACTACTCCGGCCTGAGAAATCAATCTGAAAACGGTACCCCGTTCAAAATCTCCTTTAATCACAAGTTCACTTTTAAATGGATTGGGATAGATTAAATTTGAAGTATGTTTATCCTCTTCAAGGCCAATCCAACTCAGGTTTACTGTCATTCCTGTATCTTCAGGGATTATGATATTGTTATTGGCAGAGCAAAAACTGATTCCGAAAGGAAAAGATTTAGGCTGAGCTACGGAAACGATACTTTTAACAATGGTAGGAACTGTAATATTAAAAGTATTACCGGGAGATACATTTAGATTTGATAATGATAGCCTTATATCACCTGAGCTACATATTCCCCAAAAATCAGTCTTATAAGCAAGCTCAACATTAGTTAAAACATCATTACTGTTATTTCTGCACTCTAACTCTATCACCACATCATAGCCTGCACGATGAGGATCGTTTGGGTCTCCTGTATGGACGATAGTGTCAGGTAAGGTGCCTCCAACATTTAAATTCTCGATACTGATATTGTCAAAACGATCTGGAGGTATAGCAGTGAAATGAAAACTCTCAATCTCTATTTGAAGATTTCTAATACAATTTGCCAAAACCCTTATAAGTTGGCCAGATTCATTTATTCTGATACTTGCAGGTTTATTATTACAAGTATTAGGGTATTTGAATACACCTTGATGTGTCAGATTTAAATCAGAGGTTAACACTACATATTGGGCGCTGTCATAAAGTATGATAAAATCTCCCTTGGCGTGATAATGCTGAGGGTTAAAACCACTGAAAGAATTTATTGAATCGATCGTGCTGAAGTTATCAAGGCTGTATTTATAGAGGGTTGAAGTACTTCTGTTGAAAGATAGCAAAGTACTGTCATTAGCTTTGACAAAATCATCTCCCGTTAATTGAACAGGATGAAAAGTGTAATTGGTAAGATCAAAAATCAGTTCACCATTAGGTGTATTCAACAAAATGGAATCATTTCCCATATAAGTTGAATAGGTAACCCCACCGGCTATGCTATAACTAACAGTATCAACAACATCCAGTTGTTGAACTAATATATAGGTATTTGAATCTGTAAATACCGTTGTAAAACCTGAAGGCAACAAACCGAGTTTGGTATGGTCCAGATTAAAGGTTTTAACATTGATAGATGCCGAATCCAGCAAATTGCCATTGCCATCGAGCTTCTCAACTCTCAGGGTACTTCTCAGAACATCACAATCTTGAAAACTTGAACCAAGGGCAAAAATATCTGAACCTTTTCTTTTTACATCAGATGTATAGGTAATACTACTGTAGTATTTCCATTCCGTTTGCCCCAGGCTATCGAGTTTTTCAAACACATTTAAGGTGAATAGATTAGAAGCGGATAAATAATTAACGATCAACTTATTATTCTGAATTGATAATAATGCCTGAGGGACATTATTAGCCTGATCCATTACTACCCTATTATAGCTTTGGCCTAACAGCATTGATGGGGCAAATAAAAAGAAAAGATAATGCTTCACCTTAAAGGAAGGGCTATAGTTATAATACTAAAGGTATACTTCAAATTTATTCAATTCCTCACTTCATAAACTGCTCCATCACCATGTCACTTACCCCCATATTGCTGAAGCCACCATCGTGATAGAGGTTTTGCATGGTCACTTTACGGGTAAGATCTGAAAAGAGTGAAATAACATATGACGCACAATCATCTGCCGTAGCGTTACCCAGGGGGCTCATTTTATCGGCATATTTAATAAAACCGTCAAATCCCTTCACCCCACTGCCGGCTGTAGTGGCAGTTGGCGACTGGGAAATAGTATTAACTCTTACCTTTTTCCGCACTCCCCAATGGTAGCCAAAACTACGGGCAATGCTTTCGAGGTAAGCCTTGTTATCAGCCATGTCATTATAATCCGGAAAAGTGCGTTGGGCAGCCATATAGGTCAACGCCAGTATACTCCCCCATTCTGCCATACTATCCAGCTTCCAGGCCGTTTGCATCACTTTGTGGAACGAGGCAGCTGAAACATCCCAGCCTTTTTCCAGCCAGTCGTAATTCAGATCGGTATAGTGTTTTCCCTTGCGTACGTTTACCGACATCCCTATGGAGTGCAGTACAAAATCGAGTTTTCCACCCAGTATTTCTTCGGCTTTAGTAAAGAGGTGTTCCAGATCTTCCAGTTTAGTGGCATCGGCAGGTATGATATCCGATCCGGTAGACTCTGCCAGTTTATTGATCTCCCCCATGCGCATGGCAACCGGAGCATTGGTCAAAACAAATTGAGCTCCATAATCGTGAGCCTGTTCGGCAACTTTCCAGGCAATGGAATTTTGATCCAAAGCACCAAAAATAATCCCTTTCTTCCCTTCTAAAAGTTTTGCTGACATACAAATATTGATTTAGTGGGGATAAAGGTAAATGTTTTTACCTACCTCAAAGGGATGACTTGAACTTCAGGAGATCCTTTTCCTTAGAAATACAAAAAAGGAAATCCGGCCTTAGCACAACAGCATATGTTCCTTCGTCTCCATCAAACCAAGGCCGTTTCCTCTTTGGTCTCTACATTGCTCCTTTTAAAATTTTTAATTCAACCTGAATAATATATAGTGGGTTACAGCGGATAAAAAAAATTCTATTCCAGGTGTTTTTTCAACAACTATAAATCGTATTTATCTGTTCATCACAGCTCAGTATCCAAAAATATAATTGTTGCATTTTTACAACTTTTAAAAAAGGCGTTTTTGATGTCTTCTTATAGCATTTTAATAGTAGAAGATCATATTATTATTCGAAAAAAACTACAAGCTATTCTAGAAGTTAATGGCTTTAAGGTTTTTACTTCCACTAACGGCAGGGAAGGACTCACACTTATAGAAAAAAACCTTCCCGATCTTGTTATTACAGATATTGTAATGCCTGTAATGGACGGTTATACCTTTATGCTGAGAATAAGGCAGGATCAGAAGTTTGATTCTATTCCTGTAATAATCATAACTGCGTTGGAAGGGGCAGACGACCGTATTAAGGGTCTTAAAGCGGGAGCCGTTGACTTCATTGTTAAACCCTTCTCTATTCATGAATTACTTTTTAAGGTAAAAAACATTCTAAACCTTAAAAAAGCAGCTAGTAACAGTCAAAAAGATGATCGTTCGCCATTTCAAAAGAAATTTGATATTTTTTTAACCAGCAATTTCGATCAAAACTATAAATTGGAACACATAGCTAAAGAATTGAAAATGAGCCGCTCCAGTTTACTCAGAAACAGTAAGAAATTTCTCAATAGCAGCCCCTATCAATACATCACCCAAAAGCGGCTTCAGTTTGCAAAAGAGCAAATAGAAGAAGGCTTCTATCAGCTGTCTGAAATTGCTTATAAAACCGGATTTTCCTCTCCTTCTCACTTCACCGCCAGTTTTCGCAAAGCTTACGGTAAAACGCCTACGGAATATGTCAATGAACTCAACAAGACAAATGTAGATTGAATGTTATGAAACCGTTAACAGGTCAGGTTCAAATACTGTCATTTCAGGTTCATTAAAGTATCTTCCAATAATAAACAATTATTAACCAACTATTTGAAATATAACATTTTTGTTATACTAAGCCGCGTAGGTTTCGGAGAAAAAAGTAGTCTAAGAGCATAATAAACAAAACCGCTTTGCTATGAAGAGATTGATTTTAGGCTGTGTTATACTGGTCAGTATTGCCCTGGCCTGCAAAAAGATAACGACCCAGAAAATTCTAATAATGACGGAGTTGCTACATTGAACCTGCCCGATATACCTTTTAATTATGCTGCCCTGAGCCTTCCTGCTTATTACACTAACGGACCGGTAGCTAATACCGATAATACACCAAATGACAATGCCATAACCAGCCAGGGAGCCACTTTGGGCCGGGTACTTTTTTATGATAAAAACCTGAGCCTTAATAATACTATTGCTTGTGCCAACTGCCATCAACAGCAATTTGGTTTCTCTGACCCTTTAACTCTAAGCGATGGTTTTGAAGGTGGAAAAACCGGGCGCCATTCCATGACTTTGATCAATGCCCGTTATTACAACCATGGCCATTTTTTTTGGGACGAAAGGGCAGAAACCCTGGAAGATCAGGTTTTAATGCCCATACAAGACGGGGTAGAAATGAGAATGACCCTCGACAGCCTGGTTAAAAGACTGGCCACCCTGGATTATTACTCCGAGCTCTTTACCGAAGCTTTCGGGGATAATTCCATTACTGAAGACCGCATTTCAAAAGCTCTGTCGCAGTTTGTAAGATCTATTGTTTCCTACAACAGTAAGTATGATATCAGCCGTGCCCAGGTAAACAATCCCAATGATGATTTCCCAAATCTTACTGCCCGGGAAAATCTTGGTAAAAGGATTTTTCTCGGCCCGATTGGTGGTTGTGCCGCCTGTCATGGTACCGATGCTTTTATCGCTCCGGAAGCCCGCAATAACGGACTTGATGCTACTACAACTGATCTGGGGATAGCTGGTGTTACGGGAAATGCCAACGATGAAGGCAAATTCAAAGTTGGATCTTTGAGAGATATTGCAAACCATGCTCCCTACATGCATGACGGTCGCTTTTCTACTTTGGCGGAAGTAGTAGAACACTACAACAGCGTCAGGATCATCCCAATCTGGATAATCGCTTAAAAACCCCCAATGGCAACGTTAGAAGGCTTAATCTCACGCAAGATCAGAAGGATGCCTTGGTTGCCTTCCTGCATACTTTAAGTGATGATGACCTGGCCGGAGATGAAAAATACAGTAACCCTTTTAATTAGGTTATCAGGGGAACTATTCCAACAAATGCTATTCGTTATCTCACCCAGGTCACTTTCGTTTCTATCCCGCTCAATCTCCTTCCTGCGGGAAGGGGAATAGCAGGTTTACCTATGTAGAAGAAACCCAGGGAAAGGTCATTCTCGCCCAGGCCAAAGAAGTTACGGGTTTGCTCTGTAAATGCCATGCTGCCGGTACTCCAGTAAGCTCCCAGACCCAGTGAATGAGCGCTTAACCACATATTTTGAACCGCACAGGCTACGGAACATATTTCTTCGATCTCGGGAACTTTGGGATTATTGCCCCTCTTCATACCGATGCCAATTACATGAGAGGCCTTTAAAGGACGGTTGCGGAGACGGTCGTAACGCATTTGATTGAAATCTGCTACATTTTTATCGGGTTGATCCTGATAGGCCAGGAAATCTCCCAATTGAGCCCTGCCCTCACCGGTAAAAACCACAAAGCGCCAGGGCTCGGTATATCCATGGGTAGGTGCCCAATTGGCGCTGTTGAGAATTTGTTCTATGATACTGTCTTCTATAAGTTCTCCGGTGTATTGATCGGGTTTAATAGTCCTGCGTCCAGCTATGAGTTGGTTTAAGACTTCTGCTTCAGTCATTGATAAGTGAAATTATTTCTGTAAGGATCTGATCTTCGCTTTTATCATCTCCAGCAATAGTAAAAATGGCTTTTTCATAAAATCCCCCCCTTTCAAAGAGATGTTTCCCAATATATTCTTTAAGTTGAGCTCCTTCCAGGTGGGCTATTAGCGGGCGTTCGGCCTGTTTCCCTTCTAACCTTTCGTATAAAACCGCTACGGTATAGCGCAGATAAACAGATATGCTGTGCTGGTTAATGCGCTCCATATTATCGTAATAACAGGGTGTTCCTCCCCCACAGCTCAGTACAAAATTATCCCTGGCCAGTAATTCATCCAGTTTTTTCTTTTCTTTTTGTCTGAAGAAGAGTTCTCCTTTATTAAAGATCGTTTCGGTAATGGTATAACCCGAGTCTTTTTCCAGCTCGGTGTCCAGGTCGTAGTAATCAAGCCCCAGTTGTACTGCCAGTTTTTTGCCAATAGAAGACTTCCCTGCTCCCATATATCCAACTAGTGTTATTTTCATGGCTATTGCAACTTTTGTAGTTACTGGCTTTAAGCGGTTTGCAAAGTAAGCAATTAATCTTCTTCGATTTTTTATCAGACTGACTTGTTTGGTAGCTTGTTTTCTAGCTATATTTGCACCCGCTTTTGAAAAAAGCAAGATTCCGTAGCTCAGTTGGTAGAGCATCTCCCTTTTAAGGAGAGGGTCCTGGGTTCGAGCCCCAGCGGGATCACTGAGAAGCGGCTGATCAGCCGCTTTTTTTGATGAAGCCCAAGTGGTGGAATTGGTAGACACGCCATCTTGAGGGGGTGGTGGCCGCACGGCCGTGTGGGTTCAAGTCCCGCCT